>JBJEJE010000001.1:0-5187 GCA_051877755.1 Lachnospiraceae bacterium
ACCAGCTGGCAAAGAAAGCCGGAGTACAGACCGGGATGGCACTCTGGCAAGCAAAACAGGTATGCCCGGATATTGTGTTTGTACCGCCACGAATGGATTTGTATTTGCGGTTTTCAAGACTTGCACATGAAATCTATGCAGACTATACAGATATGCAGGAGCCTTTCGGTGTGGATGAGTCGTGGCTTGATGTAACGGACAGCTGCACCTTAAAGGGGGATGGATTTCAGATTGCAAATCAAATCAGTAACCGTATTAAACGAGAACTGGGAATAACTGTCAGTATCGGAGTAAGCTGGAATAAAATATATGCAAAATTGGGAAGTGATTACAAAAAGCCAGATGCAATTACAGTAATCAGTAAGGAAAATTATAAGGATATTGTCTGGAATCTTCCGGCATCTGACTTACTGTATGTGGGAAGGAGTACGGAAAAGAAGTTAAGGACACTTGGCATTCTTACGATAGGGCAGCTGGCACAGGCTGATCCGAAACTGTTGAAATCCGTATTTGGAAAAATGGGACTGGTACTTAGCCTGTTTGCAAATGGAGAAGACCAGACACCAGTAAACCGGGAAAACATTCATGCGCCCATAAAGAGTATTGGAAACAGTACAACTACACCCAGAGATTTAGAAACCTATGAGGATGTGGCAATTATAACTTATGCTTTATCAGAAAGTGTGTCAGCAAGACTCCGGGAGAATAATTTTGCCTGTAATGTAGTGGAAATATCTGTAAGAGATAATGAACTGTACAGCTTTACAAGGCAAAAGAAAATCAGCAATCCCACTGACATAACAAATGAAATTGCAGAAACGGCATTAGAACTTTTCCGGGGAAATTATAAATGGGAGAAACCAATCCGGAGCATTGGGGTAAGGGCATCTGATTTGACCAACCCATGTTGTGCGACACAGTTAAGTCTCTTTGTGGATGAGGCATATCGTGATAAATTGCGCCGGGCAGACCGCACGGTGGATGAAATTAGAAGGCGATTTGGATACAAGAGTATTCAAAGAGGACTTATGTATTGTGACCGGGTATTATCGGATGTCAATGCAAAAGAGGATCATACCGTTCATCCGCATGGCTATATGGAATCAGGAAACCGGACAGGTGTGATGGCATAAACATAACTGTGAATTGCTACACAATGTCTATAGAGTGTATGATGTAGGCAAGGAGGCAGAGAGAAATGAAGAAAGAAATCAAAAAGGAAGACAAAAAGGACTTATTTGTAATCAATCTGGAGAGAATCTTGTCAGATAAGGGAATGAAGAGAAGAGAATTGGCAAATAAAATGCACTGTACGCCACAGACTATAACAAATTACTGCAAACGTGGAGTATCAGAACAGCAGGTAGCAGAAATAGCCGCAGCATTAGAAGTGTCTGAAAAAGAGCTTTACAGGACAGAAGCGGAGAATGAATTTTATGCTTTAAAGAAAATTGATTTGCAGAAAGCACTTTTAGCAACACGTAAAGGTAGATTGATTCTGCTGGCAGGATTTTCATTTTTGGCATATATCATGTATTTCTATGGTGGAATCGTTTCGCTATTTGCAACCCTCATCATGCTTTTATTCTTTGAAGTGGTGGGAGCAGTAGACGGTAATAAATTGATAGACAGAATTTTCCGGGTAGCAATGCGGATTGTGGAAGGATTGGCTGTATTTTGTATTCTTATATATCCGTTTTTGAAAGGATGATTAAAATGGATGCAAAGGTATATGTAGATGTAGATGCCAAATTCACGGCAGATGGTCAGCTTAGACCACTTTGCATTACATGGGAAGACGGCACAAAATATGAAATAGAACGTATCAAACACTGTGAACGTGCTGCAAGCCGGAAAGCAGGTGGTGTAGGATTACGGTATACCTGCATGATAGCCGGAAGCGAGCATTACTTATATTATGAAGAAAATTACAGGTGGTTTGTTGAACGCAAATAAATATGCATTGGGTTTATAGATTATCCCTCGATAACGTAAAAATCTTGGCAATGGCAGCGCAGGTGTGCGTGTCGGAACTTACCATTGTCGGTATAGTCTGTTTACTTTCCCTTTACGGATTATGCCAGTCACAGATCAACAAGATTCATGCAAGGGAGAGAAAAGACTATGAGTAGAAAAAATACGCAAGCATTAAACAGTATACAGAGAATTTGCCACATTCAGAAGATTTCAATGGAGGATGTGTATGCAAGGGCAAAACTGCTGTTATCCATTTACCGGGACGTATGCTGGTCTACCGCATACAGGGCGGAGGAGATGGAGGAAAATCTTGTGTGCTATTGCAGCGGTCAGCTTTCGGATGCATTGGTGTATCTGGAAAGTTTTGCACCACAGGAAAAGAAGATGCAGTTTGAGGAAAGGGTACAGAGTTTATTTGAAACCAGATGGATGATAGAGCTTGTTGATAGTGCCATGATTAAAGTAAAATCATTTCCCTTTAATGGAGATTTGTATTTTCAAATACTGTCACGCTGCTATCTGGATAAATTCAAATATACAGAATCAGAGCTTTTGGAACTTTTTTCTTTAGAGAGGAGCACTTTTTATGACCGGAAAAAAGAGGCTATCTATGTATTTGGCGTGTCCTTATGGGGAGACGAACTTCCTAAAATGATGCGGTTTATTTCAGAAGTGGCAGATGAAATGAAAGATATGCCACAGGAGGTGTTATGCGGATGCTAAGAAATGGTATTAAGAAAATGGAAGTATTAAGCTGCATTCGTACATATACGGAAAAGAAAGGGTTTCCGCCAACCGTCAGGGAACTTTGCATGATGACCGGGTTGAAATCCACATCCAGTGTGCATCATTATCTGGTGCAGCTAAAAGAAGAGGGGCTGATTGAATCGGCAGAATCAAAGCCCAGAACATTAACAATAAAATAAAGTCCGACTTATTTCCGACAGATTTACGATAAAAGTACGAGATAGTCCGTACTGAAAGTCCGACCTGTCAAGTGGTAGGATTGGTATGCTGGGAGAAAAGCATACCAAAAGGCATTGCCTCATGTGAGAAATCATATGGGGCTTTTTTTATGCCCTGCCACACTCCCAGACAATTAAAATTCCGGGAGGACAGGACAATGAGAGAATTTAAGGAAAGAGACAACTATGTGATTAAGGTGGACGGAGAACTGGTAAAAGTCAGTAGAGAAGTATATGAAACCTATCACAGAATGGAGCGCAGGGAACGCTACTTGGTAGAAAGGGATCAGGATAACAGCCTGATCCTTTTTTCTACCCTAAGAGCAGAAGACAGCTCAACGGATGTACCGATAAAGGATAGCGGTGTGGATGTAGAGGAGGAAGTTATCCAGAAGATATTTCTGGATAAGCTCCCTAAAGCACTTGCTTTACTTACTGATGATGAAATTGAAATGATAAGGGATTTGTACTGGAAAGGTATGTCAATCAGAGAACTTGCGAAGAAGACTGATACGGCAAAGTCTACACTTCTTAATAAACGTGATAGAATACTGGCTAAGTTAAGAAAAGCGTTGGAAGAGAAATAGTTGTTTCTAAGGCAGGTATGGTGGAGTATAATTAAAATAAAAGTTATGCTCTGCCATACTGTTGTCGTGTACAGGTGGTAAACTAAAGAAAAAGCGAAGGGAGCAAAATGTATGAATGAATGGGAAACATTATTTGATAATTGGAAAAAAGAGTTTTGCTTTGATGCGTTTATTTCGGATGGAATAGTTGATGCAGAATATTATGAAAATCCACATATTTTGTTTGTGCTTAGAGATATGAATTGCCAATCAGAACGGAATTTGTGTGATGAGTTGCGTAAAAATGGAAGCGGTTGGAAGACATGGAATAATATAGGCAGATGGTCAAAGGCATTACTGGATGGTAATGAAGAATATCCACATGATATGTCTAAGGAAAGGCGTGTTGAACAGCTAAAACGTATTGCAGTGATGAATCTGAAAAAAGAGGGTGGCATCAATCGCACAAAGGGAAATGAATTACTGGACTCGGTAATGGCACAACATAAAAGAATTTTGGATGAAATATACTTGTGCGATCCGGACATTATCATTTGCTGCGGATTGACTGCATCAGGAATAACAGGGAATGCAACGCTGCTAAAAGATTATGTGCTACCAAATTCTACTGAATGGAACTCGTTTCGTTCAATTTCATTCGATCGTGATTGGTGGTATTACTTTACTGAAATAAATGGTAAAAGTATTCCTATTATTAGCTTTTGCCACCCACAGGTAACAAATCTTGAGGGGTGCAGAGGACATGAAAGACTTTTTGAACCACTGTATAGAGATATGTTGCATATAAGAGAAATGTTTTTGAAACTTCCTGTAGAATAAAGGAAAGGGGAAGGGATTATGCACGCAAAACTGGTAGCGACATTCGGGCTTGATGAAGAGGAAAATGCATTTATAGAGAAGCATTTGCCACAGAAGGAATGTGGAATTATGGATACGGATGTTGTAACGGATATTATTGCAATAGACGAATTTGCAGTAATTGTAAGGGCAGATGCCATGAGTCAGTCAGATATGGAAATGCTGTATGATTTTTATGGAGAGGTAGCACCGCTTTCAGAGACAGTGATTTTCATAGGAGATGTGACTGTCCCGGCAAACCTAAAGAATCATATTGCCGTTTACAAGGATTTTGATACGCTGAAGGAAAATCTGAAATACATATTGCTTTCGGCATATAGGAAACAAAAGAAAAGTGAAAATTTTAGTGCGACACTGGCAAATGCAATTTTGATATTAAGCACCATAAGAAGACAGCCGTACATTACAAGCGCAGAGCTGGCAGAAAAACTGGAGATTTCCCCAAGAAGTGTGCAGCGATACATTGAGACATTAAGGGTAGCCGGGGAATGGATTGAGTATGATACGGCACACAAAGGATGGTATTTACAGGTAGGGAAATCTGTATTATGGGGCGATTTTGATGAGGATTAGATATGGTGTATGAAAACAGTTTTCCGGATATTCGGAAGGGAATTACGTTATTATTTGATGCAAACGATAGCATTAAGACACTGGTATGCAATATGCTTGACAAGGAAAGTGTGGAGGATAAGTACCTATATCTTGTAAGCATGGATACTTTGCAGTTCAGATTATATTACCAGAATGTATGTAAGGAATGCGAGGAGATCAATCAGCTATTCTATAATAGTGGGGAC
>JBJEJE010000002.1:0-26153 GCA_051877755.1 Lachnospiraceae bacterium
AAAATAATATTTATATTGATTTTTTTGTTGACAAAAATGAAAGGACATAATATAATTACTTTCGTTGGTTTCAACGAGCCGGCGTGTCGGAATTGGCAGACGAGGCAGACTCAAAATCTGTTGGTGGCAACACCGTATGGGTTCAAGTCCCATCGCCGGCATACCCCTTGCATTGCAAGGGGCTTTTTTTAACGATATTGTTCTATATCAAATTCTTTTACGACTCGTAAGACAATGCCAAGTGCTTTGTAATTGTTTTTCTCTTTTATCGGAATGATTTTCCCAAAATCATTGACTGGTACAAGTCCATGAATAGAATATATTCGTATGTATATTTTTCCGCTGTTGTCTATATATAATACTGTATCATTATATTCAGGCAGATGCCTGTGGGAAATCAGTAGTATATCATTAGGATAATAGATTGGTTCATAGTTAAATGATTTGATACGGATTCCAAAATCCGTATTATTTTTCAGGGATTGTGGATATTCAGAAATATCAAGTGTTTCCAGTGAACTGCTATCATAAAACATACCATCCCGGAGGTTCCCGGTAGGAATAAATACTGGAATAATGTCTTTTCCGCTTGTTGATTTGGAAAGAGAACTTCGTTCTTCTAATTCTAAAACAAATTCAATTATATTTCTGGAACGTTGAGGAAGATGACATATTCGGTTTATCATATTCTGTTCCTGACTGGAATAACCAGAACGTTCTACCAAATCGTCTAACGAACAATTTAGAACATCAGCAATTTTAATCATGGTAGAGAGTTTGATGTCTTGAGATTTTCCGTAAATAATGGAACGAAGTGTATCTTCTGATAAATCTGCCTCGAGGGCAAGAGAGTTCAGAGTCAGTTTCTGTTCCCGTAACTTTTTACGGAGTGTTTTTCTAAAATATTGTAGATTCATGGTACACCTCTGTTGCAAATCATAGCTCATTTAAAAGATTTTATTATTGTAATATAAACTAACAAATATGTAAATAGTTTAAAGTGCAAAAAAATATTACATAGTTTGACAAAATAGGATGTGGGCAGATAAAATGTATATTTGTATTTAGTGGCGATAAATGGTATAGTAATATGGAAATATAATATTAAGGTGAAATTATGGATTTTAAATGGATAAATATAAAAGAACCTTTGCTTTTTTGGTATCGGAACAGCCACAGAGATCTGGAATGGCGCAACACAAAAAATCCATATCATATATGGCTTTCTGAGATTATGCTGCAGCAGACAAGAGTGGAGGCGGTAAAAGGGTATTATGACCGTTTTTTAAGAGAAGTTCCGGATATTGAAGCACTGGCGGTGATTCCAGAAGAACGGTTATTAAAATTATGGGAGGGTTTAGGTTATTATAACCGTGCCAGAAATCTTAAAAAATCTGCGGTTCAGATTATGGAACAATATGCTGGACAGTTTCCGACAGATTATCAATTGGTTTTGGGTCTTCCTGGAATTGGTGAATATACAGCAGGGGCCATTTGTTCTATCTGTTTTGAACTGCCAACGCCTGCAGTGGACGGCAATGTGTTAAGAGTGATGATGCGTCTGGCAGACTGCAGGGATAATATTGATGATATTCGGACAAAAAGGAAGGCACGTGAAATGTTGATACCGTTATATGATCAAGGAGATTGTGGCGAACTTACGCAGGCATTGATGGAGCTTGGGGCTATGGTATGCATACCGAATGGGGTTCCCAAATGTATGGAGTGTCCGTTAAAAGAACAATGTCTGGCTTATGGAAGGAACACCTATGGGGAACTTCCTGTTAGAAAAGAAAAGAAAAAAAGAAGAATTGAGGAAAAGACTATATTTATCCTGCATGATGGAAAAAGATATGGTATTCAGAAAAGAGAAGAAAAAGGGCTTCTTGCAGGGATGTGGGAATTTTATCATGCCAGTGGAAAAATGAATGCAGGCGAGGCGGTACAGTATATAGCAGAACAAGGTTTTGAACCGGTAACAATCGAAAGAGAAATTCCTTATACACATATTTTTAGTCATGTAGAATGGAGGATGACTGCATATTATATTGAATGCAGGAATCAAAAGCAGGAGCTTCAATGGGTAGATAGAAAGGATTTGGAAACCACATATGCACTGCCAACCGCATTCAAAGTATTTTTGGAAAGGGAGTCTTGAAAATGACTTGTTTAGAGGCACAATCGAAGATTATTGCCTATATTGACAATAATCTGGAAAAGGATGAAAAAGTAGATTTTCTAAAGCATATACAAGGATGTAAGGACTGCAAGGAAGAATTAGATATATATTATACAATGATAGAGGGTATGCGCCAATTGGATAGTAATATGCCGCTTTCACGGGATTTTACACAAGAATTGGATGCCCGTATGCAACGGGAATTAAAATATAACCGGAAAAAACGCGAATTTTTTCGCTCTTCAGTCTGTATTATAATTGTCAGTGTTCTTGGCTTTTTTATTTTTGGTTATGTTAATTTTCTGAATCTTCTGCATGAAGATGAACAGGCGAAGTTAAAGGAAGCACAGGGAGAATATTATTTCAGCGAAACCTTTGAACATATATTGTTCGAACCTTATGAAGATGAAAATATTATCAATATCAATGTAGAAACCGAGCAGCCGGAACAAAGTTTTTACGAAAAAATCAGACAGCATAATATGCTGCAATAAAGTGGAAGAGAACAGAGAGGGTATGATCATGGACAAGATATTATTAGTGGATGGACACAGTATTTTAAACAGGGCTTTTTATGGACTTCCGGATTTGACAAATTCAAGGGGAGAACATACCAATGCCGTTTTAGGGTTTATCAATATTATTTTAAAAGTCATAGAGGAAGAGAGACCAACACATTTAGCGGTAGCCTTTGATGTGCATGAAAAGACTTTCCGGCATAAGATGTTTGAGGCGTATAAAGGAACAAGAAAAGGGATGCCGGAAGAACTTAGAAGTCAGGTTCCGGTTATGAAAGAAGTATTAAAGGCAATGGGTGTGACGGTTGTGGAAGCACCTGGATTTGAAGCAGATGATATTATTGGAACCTTGTCCAGACAGGGAGAAGAAGCAGGGATGGCTGTGACGGTATTATCCGGAGACCGCGATCTTTTACAGCTTGCAACGGAAAAAGTATTGATTAAGATTCCAAAGACAAAGGGCGGCCAGACTACAGTGGAGAATTATTATGCAGAGGATGTGAAATCCCTTTACGGTGTGACTCCAAAAGAATTTATTGATATGAAAGGATTAATGGGAGATTCTTCTGATAATATTCCTGGTGTTCCGGGGATTGGAGAAAAGACAGCAGGTAAGATTATTGCGACCTATCATAGTATTGAAGAGGCACATGAGCATATTGATGAAATCAAGCCAAAGAAAGCAATGGAAAATCTGTCTGAGTATTATGAACAGGCACTTATGAGTAAGGTTTTAGCTACGATTAAGTTAGATGTACCATTGGATGTACAGTTTGAAGATATGACCATGGGTAATCTGTTTACGAAAGAAGCTTATGATCATATAAAGAATCTGGAACTTAAGAGTCTGTTGAAGCATTTTGAAGTTCCGGAGGATATTGTTTCTGTAGAATTTGAAACAAGACTGATCATGGACCTTGGGGAAATGGAAAATTATTTTTCAACACTTTCGGAATATAAAGAACTCGGAATCTTTGCTCTGGTTGAGGATGGAGAGTTTTTGGGGGTTGGAATCACTAAGGAAGAGGGCAGGACAGATTTTATAGTCTGTGCCATGTTTATAACTCAGGAACTGCTGGTATCCAGAATTATGGAGCTTTACAGGAAAAATGATGCACTTGTATTGGTGACAAATGATTTGAAACAGCTTCTCAAAATATTTCCGTTTGAAGCAGAGGGGAGAATATTTGATACATCGGTGGCAGCATACCTGTTAAATCCTTTAAAGGACAGTTATGGTTATGACGATATTGCAAGGGATTACCTTGCAATGACGGTGCCTTCCAGAAAGGAACTATTAGAAAAAAGAAAGCTTTCTGCTCTTGTGTTGCAGGAAAAGAATGTTCAAAGCTATTTGGCATATGAAACCGGCATACCATTCATGGCTAAAAAACATTTAGAGGAAGCACTTTCTTCCATGGGAATGGATAAATTATACCAGGATATAGAATTGCCGACGGTCTATGTATTAGAACATATGGAACGGGAAGGAATCCGGGTGGATGGTGAAGCCCTTAAGGAATACGGGCAGATGCTGGGACAACGGGTAGAGGAATTAGAAACAGCGATTTACAAAGAGGCGGGAATAGAATTTAACATTAACTCACCTAAACAGTTAGGAGAAGTGTTGTTTGATAAACTTCAGCTGCCTGGAGCAAAGAAAACCAAAACCGGCTATTCCACAAATGTGGATGTGCTAAATAAATTAAAAAATGATTATTCCATTGTTGCGGATGTCCTTGATTACAGACAGGTAACAAAACTAAAATCTACTTATGCGGATGGATTATCGGTTTTCATCCGGGAAGATGGGCGGATTCATGGAACTTTTAATCAGACAATTACTGCCACCGGAAGAATCAGTTCTACGGAACCGAACCTTCAGAATATCCCTATGCGTACAGAATTGGGAAGGAGTATCCGTAAAGTGTTTATTCCGAAAGAAGACTATGTTTTTGTGGATGCAGATTATTCACAGATTGAACTGCGTGTGCTGGCTCATTTTTCAAAGGATGAAAAATTGATTGCAGCTTACCATGAGAACCAGGATATTCATGCACTGACAGCTTCCCAGGTATTTGGGGTGCCGATTGATCAGGTGGATGACCTGATGCGGAGAAATGCAAAGGCAGTTAATTTCGGCATTGTTTATGGTATCAGTGCATTTGGTCTGGCAGAAGATCTTAACATCTCCAAAAAGGAGGCTGCGGAGTATATTGACAGTTATTTTGCCACCTATCCCGGTGTAAAGCATTTTCTGGATGAGACAGTAGAAAATGCAAGGCAGACAGGAATGACGAAAACATTGTTTGGAAGAATCCGGCAGATACCGGAGCTTTCTTCCTCTAACTTTATGCAGAGGAGTTTTGGGGAAAGAGTGGCAATGAATTCTCCAATCCAGGGAACCGCAGCGGATATTATTAAAATTGCGATGATTCGTGTGCATGAACGTTTAAAATGTGAAAATAGAAAATCATCCCTTATTTTGCAGATTCATGATGAATTGCTCATTGAGACACATAAGGACGAAATTGAAGCGGTAAAACAGATTTTGACCGAGGAAATGATGAATGCTGCAAAACTTTCTGTACCATTATCCGTAGGTGTCAGTGTTGGTGATACATGGTATGATGCCAAATAAAATATCAGATGACTGGCGAAGCCCAAAGACTGCTTCACAGAACATGAAATCATATAGATACAGAAATGAGGAAAAAGATGCGGATAATAGGAATTACAGGGGGAATCGGTACTGGAAAAAGTACATTGTTAAAGCTTTTGAAGGAAGAATATGGTGCCTATATTGTAGAAACAGATAAACTGGCGCATGAATTGATGCAGCCTGGACAATCGGCATATAATCGGATTATTCAGGTATTTGGGGCAGATATTTTATATGCGGATGGAACGATTGATAGAAGAAAACTTGGAGATATTGTTTTTCAGAACAAGACAGAGCTGGAGACACTGAATGGAATTGTTCATCCTGCGGTCAAGGAATATATTCTGGAAGATATCGAAAAAAAACGGGAGGAAGGAACCGTTTTTTATGTAATCGAAGCTGCTCTCTTGATTGAAGATGGATATAAAGCGATTTGCGATGAAATATGGTATATCTATGTGGAACGGGAAGAAAGATTAAAACGTCTTGTGGCAGGCAGGGGAGGAAAGCGGGAAAAATATGAATCCGTTATTGCAAATCAGTCTTCGGATGAGTATTACAGACAGTATTGTGATGTTGTAATCGACAATGGAAAAACTTTGGAAAAAACAGCAAATGTAGTAAAGGAATTATTGTCTAAATCTAGATAATGTGGTATAATCAAAATAGCGACTGAATGAAGGCGAATTTTGTGTGGATAATTATAGTAGACGATTAAAAAGGATGTGTTTAGAAATAGTCATCTAAGCATTTGGGATATTGGAGTAGGATTTTTATGGCAGCTTTAACAAAATATCCGGAGCCGCTGGTGTTTGGACTTGATATTGGGACAAGAAGCATCGTAGGATCTGTCGGATACCGTGAGGGGAATCAATTTAATATTGTGGCACAATCCGTAAAATTTCATGATACAAGAGCGATGTTGGATGGACAGATTCATGATATTAATAAGGTGGGCGAAGAAATCATTGCTGTGAAAGAGGATCTGGAAGCGCAATTGCCAGGGAGAAAGTTAAAAGAAGTCTGTATTGCAGCGGCAGGACGTGTTCTTAAGACCTCTGTTGGTAAGGGATATTATGAATTTCCGGATAATACAGTGGTGAATCCGGAATACATACATTCGTTGGAACTGATTGGTGTAGAAAAGGCACATGAGCAGATGATGCAGGAAAATGATACCGATGTCAAATTTTTTTGCGTAGGATATACTGTTATCAAGTATTATCTGAATGGCTATGAAATCAGTAATCTGGATGGACATAAGGCACATAATATCGGTGCAGATGTGCTTGCCACCTTTCTTCCTGAAGAGGTGGTTGATGGATTATATGCAGCCGTTTCGCTGGCAGGTCTTGAAGTATCCAACATGACATTGGAGCCGATTGCAGCAATTCAGGTTGCAATTCCGGAAAACTACAGACTTCTGAATATCGCATTGATTGATGTGGGTGCAGGAACATCTGATATCTGTATTACGAAGGATGGCAGTATTATCGGTTATGGAATGCTTCCAAAAGCAGGGGATGAGATTACAGAAGCACTGATCAAAGAATATCTGGTGGATTTTGCCACTGCTGAGAAGATTAAGATGATTGGTCCGAAGAGGAAGAGTCTTACATATAAGGATATTATGGGTATCAGCCATAAGATTACACCTCAGGAAGTCTATGAAAAAGTAGACAATATTGTAGAGGATATTACAGAAAAGGTTGCAGATCGTATTATTGAATTGAACGGAGGAAAAACGGTTTCAGCTGCTTTTGTTGTAGGTGGAGGAGGAAAGATTCCAGGATTTACAAC
Source organism: Lachnospiraceae bacterium (assembly GCA_051877755.1). Classification (GTDB taxonomy): domain Bacteria; phylum Bacillota; class Clostridia; order Lachnospirales; family Lachnospiraceae; genus CAG-590. Next base: position 7,160 of record JBJEJE010000002.1, read on the forward strand.
AAAGCTTGCCAAATATCTTGAACTTCCGGAGGAGCGTGTAGCATTACGAGGCGAAGAGGTACTGGGTTTTGTTAATATTTTTGTAGATGGGGTTAAGAAAGACCCGCTTTTGGTGACTCCAATTGGTATTTGTCTTAATTTCTATGATCAAAAGAACCGTTTTATTTTTGTAAATGTGAACGGAGAACGGGTAAAGTTATATGACAATGACAAACTTACAGTATTTGATGCTGCACTGGCATTTGGTTTGTCTAATGATGATGTGTTTCCAAAACGTGGAGCAGATCTTAACTATACATTGAATGGGAAAAAACGATTTACCAGAGGCAATGCCGGAGAGCCAGCTTCCATTCTGTTAAATGGAAAAGAGGCAGGCATGAATCATTTGATACAGGCAGGAGATCAGATTGCGGTTACCTGTTCGACAAAGGGAGAAGATGCAGTTGCCACATTGGGTGAAGTTGCGGATTTAAATTCCCTCATTACGTTTATTGTAAATGACCGGTCGGTGAGCTGTCCTCGGTATGCCAGTGTGAATGGTAATCTTGAATCCGAATTTTATCAGATCAATGATGGAGACGTAATTGAGATTTTGGGATATTACACATTAAGCCAGCTTATGCAGTTTATGGATATTGAGACGCCGCATGAGGTGTTTGTAAATGGTGCCCGTGCAGGAGCAGATACCAAAATCTATGAGAATTTTAATGTTGCATGGATTGACAGGGAAGAGATTTATAAAGCAGAACGTTTTGTGACAGAAGAAGCTGTAGTAGACGAAGAGGAGGCTCCGGCATTTCATGAGCCTGAAAATGCACCGGAAACTGTATCACCGGAAACCGATTCGGATAGCAATTCGTTGTCAGAGGAGATAAAGACAGATGGACCGGCGAAGAATGATCTTGTGAATCAGTGGATTGAAGATGTGGAGAAGGACAAGGGAACAAAACCGAAGGAGATGAAAGTAACCGTAAATGGAACACCAGTTGTTCTTACAGGCAAAAGCAGTTATGTTTTTGTCGATATCTTTGACAAATATGATTTTGATTTAAAGAATATAAAAGGAACGAAACTTGTTCAAAAAATTGATGGTAATGAGGCAGAGCATTTTAGTCCATTACATAACGGAGCTGCTGTTGAAATATATTGGAAGGAATAAGACATGGATAAGAAATTATTGATTAACCTGCAAAAAAAAGGAATAGCAATGCACAGACTGATTTATGTGATATTTTTCTTACAGAGATTGTTATTGCAGCTTGAGAGTAATGATATCCCTCTTAGAAATACCATATGTATCTTTGTCTTTTTAGGAGTATGCGAGGTGTCGGAAGAGATTCTGTATCATAAGAACTGTTTCAACAGTCTTATTGTGCTTCGTGTGCTTCGCTATGTTCAGTGTCTTATGTCTACAGTGATGATTGCCTTTATTCAGGGAACCAACGATTCCGGTATTATGATCATTGCTTTGCTGATTATGTTTATTGTAGATTTTTTCATTGCTATGGATATTACGGAAAAGGGAAGAGCTATTCTGTACGTATCGGTTGTGGGAACTCCTGTGCTTATTGTTGTTTTTTGTAAAATGACAGTTCAATCTAGTGACCAGTGGATGTTTCTGTTTTTTGATCTGCTGATGCTGATTCTTGTGTTGATGGCTGAGGCTATTTTGTTCACAGAATTTATCGTCGAAAAAGACCAGATTATTTTAGATGAAAGACATAAGTTTGCCCAGATTGTAGAGAAGAATGAGAACATTCTGGGGATGCAGGAGAAGCTTAAGAATACAAATGAAGAGTTGAATATCCAGAAACTGGATTTGCAGAATGCCAACAAACAGATAAAAGAAGCAAATGAAGAAATGCGTGCCCAGGCAGAGATTATGCACTATATTGCATCCTCTTTTGAAGTACCGAAGATTTCCAATCAAATTACAGATGCAATCATGAATGTTAAGAAACTGGGATTTTGTGCAGTGTATATCAAGAAGGATGTATATCTGAATAAGCATCCCAATTATGTGATTAAGACCAATATCGGACAGCTGCAGGGAAAGATTAAAGAGCAGATGGAAGATACTTATCTGAATATGATTGCGTCTAATCAGACGGAGATAGTATATCATGAGAATTCAAAGGAGGAGATACCGTATCTCCAGGATGTATATATTAATTCTGTTTATATCAAAGTATTGGGTATTGAAAATGAAACCTATGGTTTATTCATGATCGGTGACAGCAGAAAGAATCTGTTTAAAGGGAATATGTCATTTTATAATGCAATTATTGCACAGTATGATATCGCCATCAGCAACGCAAAGATATACAATGAAATGCAGTATATGGCAAGAAAAGATGGTCTGACGGGTATTAATAACCGTATTTATTTTACAGAACTCTTTAAAAAATCTGTTGAACGAATGATTGATATGAATGGCTGCATGAGTGTTGCATTATTTGATATTGATAAGTTCAAAAGCGTAAATGATACATATGGACATTTGGCAGGTGATGAAGTGATTAAGCGGATTGCATCGGTTGCTGAACAGTGTATTGATAAGTACAATGGTTTTGTGTGCCGGTATGGTGGGGAGGAATTTGTGGCAGTACTTCCGGGAAAGAAATTAGAACTTGCACAGCCAATCATAGAGGAATTATTTGAAATAATCTGTACGCAGGTGGTACATTATAATGAATGGGATATTACCATGAGTGTCAGTATCGGTCTTACTGCGTATCCGGAGGTATGTAAGAATCCGGATGAGTTGTTAAAACGGGCAGACTGGTGTATGTATTATGCAAAAGAGCATGGCAGACATCAGATCAATGTGGATGATGGAAGTATTGAAAAAGAATAATCTATTAAGACCATGCGAATAGACCATGAATCAATTTGCCAATAAATGAACAATATAAATAGTGGAGGATTAGAAATGAACGTATTTGTAGTAAATTGCGGAAGTTCTTCTTTAAAGTACCAGTTGATTGATTCTGATACAGAAGAGGTGATTGCAAAGGGACTTTGTGAAAGAATTGGAATCGATGGAAGACTGACCCATAAGCCAACAGGAAAAGAGGAAGTTGTCAAAGAGGTATCCATGCCGGATCATAAGAGTGCCGTTTCTTATGTGTTAGATGCACTGACAGATGCGGTTTCCGGTGTGATTGGAGATTTATCCGAGATTGATGCTATTGGACATCGTATTGTACATGGTGGTGAAAAATTTGCAAGCTCTGTTGTGATAACAGAAGAGGTTATCCAGGCGATTGAGGATTGTAATGATTTGGCACCTCTTCACAATCCAGCAAATCTGATTGGTATTTCAGCCTGTAAGGCATTGATGCCGGATGTTCCGATGGTGGCAGTTTTTGATACAGCATTCCATCAGACAATGCCAAAGAAAGCCTATTTATATGGTCTTCCATATGAATATTATGAAGAGTACAAAGTTCGTAAATATGGTTTTCATGGAACGTCACACAGTTTTGTTTCAAAGAGGCTGTTGGAATTGATTGGAAAAGAGAATGGTGATTCGAAGGTTATTATCTGTCATTTGGGAAATGGTTCTTCTGTGACTGCGGTGGAAAACGGCAAGTCCGTTGATACCAGTATGGGATTTACGCCACTTGATGGACTGATCATGGGAACCAGAAGCGGCAGTGTTGATCCTGCAGTGGTACAGTTTCTGGCAGGCAAATTAAACTGCTCTTTAGATGAGGTTATTAATATTCTTAATAAAAAGTCTGGTGTGGAAGGAATTTCCGGAGTATCCAGTGATTTCCGTGATCTGGATGCGGCCAGCAGTTCCGGAAATGAGAGAGCAGCAACGGCACTGGATATCTTTGCTTACCGTGCAGCACAGTACATCGGTTCTTATACAGCTTCCATGAATGGTGTGGATGCAATTGCATTTACTGCAGGAATTGGTGAGAATAATATGAAAATGCGTAAGGCAATCTGTGATTACCTCGGTTATCTTGGAATTCATATTGATGAAGAAGCCAATGCAGTGCGTGGTGAGGAGATATTGATTTCCACAAAGGATTCCAGGGTGAAAGTCTATGTGATTCCTACCAATGAAGAATTGGCAATTGCTAGAGAAACCGTGGCACTGGTATCATAAAAAGGCAGCAGTAAAAATCTTGAAAATTTTGTTGACAAAGCTATCCAAAATATGTATAATAGCTGACGTGTGAGTTTAGGAGATAAACCAATGAAATTAAACTTATATGATGTATTATCTGTAGCAGGTAAGGAATTGACAGTACAGGCTGAGTTTGGCGAATTACAGGAGTGTTTTCAAGGCGAAAAGCTGAGAATACAGGGTAAGGAACCATTTAATGTTGTGTTAAAGCATATTGCAAAGGATACGGTAACCGTTGAATTTGATGTGACCCTGGCTGCCTGCCGGATATGTAGCAGATGTCTGGAAACGGTAGATTGTGAATATAATCTGCATGTATTTCGGAATATCAATGTAGCCAAGAAAGAAGCATATACAGATGATGCTTCGGAAACTGATGAGATAAGTTATATTGAAGACTGTACTCTGGATGTAGACATGCTCGTTTTGGATGAGTTATATACTGTGATTCCAATGAATGTCCTCTGCAGGGAAGACTGTAAGGGAATCTGTAAAGTGTGTGGAACCAATCTGAATAAGAGCACATGCGATTGTGACCAGACGGTTCCGGATCCAAGAATGGCAGTTTTTAGTGATATCTTCAATCAATTTAAGGAGGTGTGAATAATGTCTATCTGTCCAAAGAACAAATCTTCAAAGGGAAGAAGAGATAAGAGAAGAGCTAACTGGAAGATGACCGCTCCAACCTTAGTAAAATGTTCTAAGTGTGGAGAGTTAATGGTTCCTCACAGAGTATGTAAGAAGTGCGGAAGCTATAACAAAAAAGAGATTATCGAAGCTTAATTCTAAGATAAAAAGACCTTTCGGGTGACGAAAGGTCTTTTTTGTTTTTTTGGTTTCATTTTAATACAAACTATGTTATAATAAATGCTAATCGTGTAAAGGTTCCTGATATCTGGAATCCTATATGAAAGGAAATGAAATATGTCAGCTGGTAAGAAGAAGAAAGAAATGCACAATACAAAGGCATCCAGAAGAAAAAGGGTGAACCGGTTGAAGACTGTCATTGTAGCAGGTGCAGTTATTTTGCTGTTTACATCTGTTATTATGAATATTGTTCTGGTTTTTAAGATTTTACATCTGGAAAACCAGATTGATAAGTTATATTCTGTGACGGAAACAGTAATCATGCAGGATAATATGTATGTATAATATGTGGAGGATAACATGAGTTTTTTTAAGGATTTTAAAGCGGATTTTACGCAGGCAATGAATGAACTAATGCCTGACGGAAATGAAATGTATGATGACGATGAGATAATTGAAGAAGAGACAGATGTGGAAGAAACAGTTCAAGCGGATACGCAAAAGGATACTGAAGAGAAGAAAAAGAAAGCACGTCGCTCCAGAAAAACAGATGCAGACAAGGAACCAAAAGAGGAGAAACGTAAGGTGAAGGCCAGTCGGCCTCCGAAGGAAGCACCATTAAAGAAAAAGGTTGAGGAATATTCCGAGGAGGATACCGATATTGCTCCAGAGGATATGTTAGATCAGATTGATGATCTGCTGGAACATGAACTATATAGTGATGATGATGCACCACAGATGGTTTTAGATGATGATATGGAAGTTAATACAATGGATATGTCTGTGGAGGAACTGTTAAGCCAGTTATCTGCCAAACAGGAACAGACAGAGGAGGAAAATGAATTATCTGTAGATGATTTGTTAAGCCAGTTGGAAGGTTCGATTCCGAAACCGGAAGTGCAGGAAGAACAGGACACAGATGCTATAGAAAAAGATATAGAGCTTTCATCGGATTCTGTTCTTGAAGACGAACCAACACAGCCGGTTGAATACACTGGAGACAAAGATATGGGCTTAGAGGCGCTGTTAGATAGTATTGGTGCCAGGGATGACATTTCAGAGTCCCAGAAAATAGTATCTGAGCTGGAAGAACCAGAACTGGAACCTGTAGAAGAGGAAGAAGAGAAAGCAGAGCCGGAACCTGTGGAAGAGGAAGAAGAGAAAGCAGAGCTGGAACCTATAGAAGAGGTGGAAGCAGAACCAGAGCCGGAGCCTGTAGAAGAGGTGGAAGCAGAACCAGAGCTGGAACCTGTAGAAGAGGTGGAAGCGGAACCAGAGCCGGAGCCTGTGGCAGAGGAAGAAGAGGAAACAGAGCCGGAGCCTGTGGCAGAGGAAGAAGAGGAAACAGAGCCGGAGCCTGTGGCAGAGGAAGAAGCAGAAACAGAACCGGAGCCTGTAGCAGAGGAAGAAGCGGAAGCAGAACCGGAAGCAGAACCGGAGCCTGTAGTAGAAGAAGTGGAAGCTGTGGATGAGGATGTTGAGAAGACAGAACTGGATAATATGGCAGTTGAAACAGTCAAAGAAGAAGCAGATATGGAAATAATAAAAGAGCCGGAGGAGAATAAGATGAGCCAGGAAAAGGATGTAATTTCTATTAACCCAGTAGAGGAGAAAAAAGAAGAAACGACATTTACAGACGAGCAGACTTTTAATGTTGATGATACAGAGACAACCTATATTACAAAGGGAACAAAATTAAATGGTGATCTGGAAACAGATGGTTCTGTTGATGTAATCGGAACCATTGAAGGAAGTGTTACCTGTAAAGGTAAAGTAGTTGTTGGCGGTAAAGTGGTAGGTAATGTTACTGCCGGTGAATTATATGCAAATGGTGCCCGGATTGAGGGTGATGTCAAATCTTATGGAAGTGTTAAAGTTGGCGTTGGTTCCATGATCATTGGTGCCATTGAGGGTGAATCCGCAGTAATAGCAGGTGCAGTCAATGGTGATATTGATGTAAAAGGACCTGTAATTGTTGATTCCACAGCAGTGATTATGGGTAATATCAAATCCCGCTCTGTCCAGATTAATAATGGTGCGGTAATAGAAGGATTCTGTTCTCAGAGTTATTCGGATATTGATGTCAAGAGTTTCTTTGCATAGAGAATATCAGGATATCACATTTTATATTACAATTACAAAATATATCATTATAGGAGATTCTTATGGAAACAAATCGTATTTTACTTAAGTTAAGCGGAGAGGCATTAGCAGGAGATAAACATCAGGGTTTTGATGAAAAGACTGTTTTGGAGGTTGCCAGACAGGTGAAAGAAGCTGTGGATGCCGGAAAGCAGGTTGCTATTGTAATTGGCGGTGGCAATTTCTGGCGTGGAAGAACTTCTGAAAATATGGATCGTGTTAAGGCAGATCAGATTGGAATGTTAGCTACGGTTATGAACTGCATTTATGCTGCTGACATGTTCCGGACAGTAGGCTTGAAGACGAGAATCATGTCGCCATTTATCTGTGCTAATGTGACAGAATTATTTTCAAAGGATGCGGCGATTGCTGCATTGGAGAATTCTGAAGTTGTATTTTTTGCTGGTGGAACCGGGCATCCATATTTTTCTACCGATATGTCCACGGTATTGATGGCGATTGAGATTGAAGCGGATGTTATTCTTTCCGGTAAAGCAATCGATGGTGTATATGACAGCGATCCAAAGACAAATCCAAATGCAAAGAAATACGATACAATGAAGATGAAAGATATTGTTGACCAGCAGTTAGGAGTCATTGATCTTGCTTCCGCTGTACTTGCCATGGAGAATCATATGCCAATGATGCTATTTGGATTGAATGAGGAAGACAGTATTGTTAAGGCAATGACCGGAAAATCAAATGGTACCTATATTGAGGCATAAGAATAGAAAAGTAATTTTAGGAGGAAATATTTATGTTAAAACAATTTGAGGAAAAAATGGAAAAATCATTGGATAGTTTGGAAAGTGAATATTCTAACATCCGTGCAGGACGTGCAAATCCTAATATTTTAAATAAAATCAAGGTAGAATACTATGGAGTGCCAACACCATTACAGCAGGTTGGAAATGTCAGTGTACCTGAGGCAAGAACCATTGTGATTACACCTTGGGAGAATTCTTTATTAAAGGAAATTGAGAAGGCAATTTTATGTTCTGACCTTGGACTTACACCGAATAATGATGGAAAGTCTGTTATCCTGAATTTTCCGGAACTTACAGAGGAACGCCGTAAGGATTTGGTAAAAGATATTAAAAAGAAAGGCGAGAATGCAAAGGTTGCTGTCCGGAATATTCGTCGTGATGCAAATGATTATTTTAAGAAACAGTTCAAGGCAAATGAGATTTCTGAGGATGAGCAGAAGGATTTTGAGGATAAGGTTCAGAAGCTTACTGACAAATATGTAGAAAAGATTGATTCTGCAATGGAGAATAAGTCAAAAGAAATCATGACTGTCTAATCAGGAGGCCATTTTGGAGAATATTTTAAAAGCGATTCAGGAAGAAAATTTAAATATACCCAGACATGTTGCGATTATTTTAGATGGTAATGGTAGATGGGCTAAAAAGCGGAATATGCCAAGAAACTATGGCCATGTCCAGGGGTCAAAGACCGTGGAGCAGATCATAGAGGACGGATATAAGATGGGAATTGAGTATATTACAGTTTATGCTTTTTCCACAGAAAACTGGAAACGTTCTGCTGATGAAGTGGATGCTTTGATGAAACTGCTTGCAAAGTACCTGATTGATTGCATTGAACGTTCTACGAAGAATAATATGAAGGTCAGGGTAATCGGAGATAAAACCGGTCTGGATTCCAAATTGGTTACAAGAATTAATGAGTTAGAAGAGGCAACAAAGGATGCCACAGGTCTGAAATTTACAATTGCTATTAATTATGGCGGAAGAGATGAAATCAGACGTGCGGTTACAAAGATTGCTGAAGATGTGGCAGACCGCAAGCTTGCCCCAGAGGATATTACAGAAGAATTAATAAATGACAGACTGGATACAGCTGGACTTCCGGACCCGGATTTGTTGATTCGCACCAGTGGAGAAGAGAGACTTTCTAATTTTCTGCCATGGCAGCTTGCCTATACAGAATTTTATTTTACAGATGTGTTATGGCCTGATTTTACGAAAGAAGATTTGCTTACAGCAATTCGCTATTATAACGGAAGGGAACGTCGTTTTGGCGGGGTATGATATTATATGAAGGATCGATTAATTGGGGGCTTTTTTGTAGCGACTATTACACTGATCACTCTGCTTTCCGGAGGGTATGTTACAGCAGTTATTCTTACTATTGTATCCATACTGGGAATCTATGAGTTCATGCGGGTATATTCTTTGGAAAAGACTTCGTTTGCGGTGGTGGATTACATCGGAACAGTGGCTTTTTATACACTGATTTGTTTTCACAGAGAACAGTTTTTGTTTCCTTTTGTGATATTCATTTTGATGATTTTGCTTACATTTTATGTGATCTGTTTTCCAAAGTATAAGGATATGGATGTTATGCGGGCGTTATTTGGATTTGTATATGTAACGGTACTGTTATCCTATGTAATGCGTATCCGCGAAATGGAATCTGGAATGTTTCTTTCCTTCTTTATACTGATTGCCAGCTGGGGAAATGATGTATTTGCTTATCTGGTGGGAAGTGCCATTGGAAAACATAAATTTTCACCGAAAGTCAGTCCTAATAAGAGTGTAGAGGGATTTGTCGGAGGAATTATCGGTGCAGCTTTGATTGGATTCCTGTATGCAGTCGCTTTTGCGAAAGGTTCTCCATTTTCCAGTGTTTATTGTGCACTGATTGCGGCTTTGGCATCCATTCCTTCAGTGATTGGAGATTTGGCGGCATCTGCCATTAAGAGAAATAATGATATCAAGGATTACAGTCATCTGATTCCGGGACATGGAGGAATATTGGATCGTTTTGACAGTGTGTTTTTTACAGCACCAATCATTTATTATCTGGTAGAACTGTTTAACATACTGTAGGGATTTCATATTTATTTGTGTTTTTGAATGATAATGAAATGGATATAAGCTGAATTATATAGAATAATAGGAATATGTCAGCTTCGGCTGGCATAAATTCTTTCGATAAGGTTTAGGAGGATGTTATGAAAAATGTAGCCATTTTAGGCTCTACGGGTTCTATAGGAACGCAGACATTGGATGTTATACGGCATAATAAGGATTTAAATCTGGTAGCAGTATCGGCGGCCAGTAATATAATATTGCTGGAAGAACAGATTCGGGAATTTCATCCGCAGCTGGCAGCTGTATGGAGCGAATCAAAGGCAAAAGAGCTTAGAACTGCCATTGCAGATGTGACACCTGCCTGTAAGGTGGTATCCGGAATAGAAGGTCTGATGGAGGTCGCAGTTATTCCGGAATCCGATATTTTAATCACAGCGGTAGTTGGAATGATTGGCATTAAGCCGACAATTGCAGCTATCAATGCAGGTAAGGATATTGGTCTGGCGAATAAAGAAACTCTTGTGACAGCAGGGCATATTATCATGCCGCTTGCAAGGGAAAAAAATGTTTCCATTCTGCCTGTAGACAGTGAACATTCAGCAATTTTTCAATGTCTGAACGGAGAACATGGAAATCAGATTCATAAGATTTTACTGACAGCATCTGGAGGTCCGTTCCGTGGAATGACGAAAAAGGATTTGGAACTGGTAACGCTGGAAATGGCATTAAACCATCCGAATTGGTCTATGGGTAAAAAGATTACAATTGATTCTGCGACAATGGTCAATAAAGGGTTGGAAGTGATAGAGGCAAAATGGCTTTTTGGTGTGGAAACTTCCCAGATTGAAGTGGTTATCCAGCCACAGAGCATTATTCATTCCATGGTGGAGTTTGAGGATGGAGCAGTTATGGCACAGCTTGGGACTCCGGATATGCGTCTTCCAATCCAGTATGCACTTTATTATCCGAAACGGGTATTTTTAGATGGGAAGAGGCTGGATTTTTCGACTCTTTCAGAGATTACATTTCAAAAACCGGATATGGATACTTTCTTAGGTCTAAAATACGCCTATGAAGCCATTGAGACAGGCGGAAGTATGCCAACTGTATTAAATGCTGCCAATGAGCTGGCTGTGGCTAAGTTTTTGAATAAAAAGGTACATTTTTTGGAAATCTATGAAATGATACGAGTATGTATGGAGCGTCATACCGTTATTGAAAATCCAACAGTGGATGAGATTTTAGAAACAGAGCAATGGGTATATGATACAATTGAGAGCAGGTGGTTATCTTGAGTACAGTTATTAATGTAATAATTGCGCTGATTGTGTTTGGTGCAATTATTTTCTTCCATGAATTTGGACATTTTTTGTTTGCAAAGTTAAATGGGATTTATGTAAATGAATTTGCAGTTGGCATGGGTCCCACTTTATTTTCCTTTACCAAGAAGGAAACAAAGTATTCTTTAAAGGCAATTCCGATGGGTGGATATTGTATGATGCTTGGTGAAGAAGAGGAAATTGATGATGAACATTCATTTAGTGCAAAGTCTGTGTGGGCAAGGATTTCGGTGGTATTGGCAGGTCCTGTTTTTAACTTTATTCTTGCATTTATTCTTGCCATTATTTTAATTGCTGCATGTGGTTATGATGAACCGGTAATCAGTAGTTTTTCTGAAAACAGTCCTGCGAAGGAGGCGGGAATTCAGGAAGGAGATATTATTACCGGATATAATGGAAAGAAAATCTATAACTTCCGGGAAGTTCTGGTATATACACAGTTTAATCAGACAGGCAAGGATATTACTCTCACGGTTGACCGTAATGGGGAGGAAAAGGATTTCACCTTTGCACCGATGAAGACGGATAGCGGATATCTCATGGGTATTTACAGCGGAGGCAGAACAAAGGATGGAGCATGGAATGTATTAAAATACAGTGCTCTGGAACTGCGTTATCAGATAAAAACAACCATTTTAAGTCTGGAATATCTGGTTAGTGGAAAGATTGGTTTTCAAAACCTGTCCGGTCCTGTGGGCATTGTGTCCATGATGAATGATACGATTAATGAAGCGAAGGATAGTGCCAATGGAGATACATCAATGGCAGTTATCAATGTGGTTTTAAATATGATTAATTTCTGTATTTTGCTAAGTGCCAATTTGGGTGTTATGAATTTACTTCCGATTCCTGCATTGGATGGTGGAAGAACACTGTTTCTTTTGATTGAGGCAATCTTCCGCAAGAAAATTCCTGCCGATAAGGAGGCATTTGTCAATACTGTTGGCTTTATGCTGATGATTGGTCTTATGGTAATTGTAATGTTCCAGGATGTATTTAAGATTATGAAATAGATATAAAAGCCTGGTTTTGGATAAAGAATAGGAAAAGAGTGATTATATATGAGAGAGAATACGAAAGTAATCCATATTGGTGACCGGGTTATCGGTGGGGGAAATCCTATACTGATCCAGTCTATGACAAATACAAAGACAGAAGATGTGGAGGCAACTGTTTCCCAGATATTAAAGCTGGAAAAGGCAGGATGTGATATCATTCGTGCCACAGCCAATAATGAAGCTGCTGCAAAGGCATTTTCTGAGATTAAAAGACAGATTCATATTCCGATTGTTGCGGACATTCATTTTGATTACCGTCTTGCCATTATGGCAATGGAGCATGGTGCGGACAAAATCCGTATTAATCCTGGAAATATTGGAGGCAGAGATAATATTAAAGCAGTGGTGGATGCTGCAAAGTCTCATCATGTACCAATCCGTGTGGGTGTTAATAGTGGTTCCCTGGAAAAAGAACTGGTGGAGAAATATGGTGGTGTAACTGCAGAAGGAATTGTGGAAAGTGCTTTGGATAAAGTGCATATACTGGAGGAACTGGATTTTGATGATATAGTCATCAGTATCAAATCTTCAGATGTATTAATGTGTGTAAAAGCACATGAACTGATAGCAGAGCAGACGAAGTATCCGCTGCATGTGGGAATAACAGAGGCAGGAACTCTGACCAGAGGCAATATCAAGTCGGCAATCGGTTTGGGTCTTATCCTGCATCAGGGAATTGGAGATACCATTCGTGTTTCTCTGACCGGTGATCCGGTCAACGAAGTGGTGTCTGCAAAGCTGATTTTAAAAACCTTGGGACTTCGCACCGGTGGAATTGAGGTAGTATCCTGTCCAACCTGTGGCAGAACTTCCATTGATCTGATTGGCCTTGCAAACCAGGTGGAGAATCTGGCAGCGGATTATGAGAATCTCAATATTAAGATTGCAGTAATGGGCTGTGTGGTAAATGGTCCGGGAGAGGCAAAAGAAGCAGATATTGGAATTGCAGGCGGCAAGGGAGAAGGGCTGCTGATCAAGAAGGGAGAAATCATAAAGAAAGTTCCGGAGGATCAGCTGTTAGCTGCATTAGAGGAAGAGTTAAAGAACTGGAAGGAATAAGAATGGCGGAACAAAAGCAGTTTTTTGAGGTGTTTCCGGGATTTGATTGTCCGGCGGATATAAGAGAATTATTTGAACAGGTTTCTGTGCTGAAAGCAGTTCTTGTAAAGTCAGAAAAGACATTAAAAATACATATGGATAGTAAAATACTGATTCCAAAACAGGATATTTATGCAATAGAAGATGCATTAAGCAATTTTGTATTTCAGGGAAACATGCGGGTGAAGCTTTTAGAGCATTACGATTTATCCAATCAGTATAATATAAGCAGGCTGACTGAAATGTATAAAGAAAGCCTGCTTTTTGAGCTGTCTGTGGAATCTTCTGTATTGTATCGTCTGGTAAAGAATGCGGAATGGTTTATTGACGGGAATATTATTACCCTGACACTGGATGATACCTTTCTTGCTAAGACACGTTCTAACGATATAAAGAAATATCTGGAAAAGGTGTATAAAGAGCGCTTCGACTATGAAATTCAGGTAGGATTTGATTTCACAGAGGAACAGAAGGATTCTATCCGCCGGGCAAGCGAACATAAACTTCAGTTAGAAGTACGTCAGATTATGGAACAGGTTGAGGCAAACAAAGAAGAAAGTGGACAGAACCCGGAGGAAGGAAAGACTGAGAAATCTGCTGATTCTGAAAAGGGAAAATCCGTTCCACAAAAGGGAGCCGGAGACAGTCAGGCTTCCGGCGAAAAGAAAACAAAACCGGGAGAGGGAAAATGGAATCGTTCTGCTTATGGTCGTACTAAGGTTGCCGATCCGGAGGTTATATATGGACGGAATGTGGAAGGAACGGAGTATGCCATTTCAGATATCATAGAAGGATTAGGAGATATTGTTGTCCGTGGACAGATTTTCGAAATGGAGGAAAGGGAACTGCGCAATGGGGAAAAGCTGTTAATTACCTTTTCCATAACGGATTTTACGGATTCCATTTCCGGAAAGATTTTTGTTTCAAAGGATGACTGGTCTCTGTTAAAGGATGATTTTAAGGTAAAACAGTTTTATAGGATTAAGGGTGTGCCGGCATATGACACCTATGTCAGGGAGATTACCTTAAATTCCATTACCGGTATAAAACCCATACCGGACTTTACCACGAAGCGTATGGATAACTCTTTGGAAAAACGGGTGGAGCTGCATATGCATACGGTATACAGTGATAATGACAGTGTGGTGGATGTGGGAAAAATCATATCCAGAGCAAAGGAATGGGGACATCCTGCCATTGCCATTACCGATCATGGTGTGGCACAGGCATTTCCGGTGGCAAACCATTGTATCAAGAAGAATGATCCATTTAAGATCATATATGGTGTTGAGGGTTATTTCGTAGATGATTTGAAAGAATTTGTACAAAGACCAAACGGGCAGTCTTTGGATGATAGTTATGTGGTATTTGATATTGAAACCACCGGTCTGAACCCGAAGTTCTGTAAGATAATTGAAATTGGTGCTGTGAAGATTGAAAATGGTGAGATTACAGAGCATTTTTCCCATTTTGTCAATCCGGAAATACCAATTCCTTATAATATTACAAAATTAACCTCTATTACGGACGATATGGTAATGGAGGCAGAAACCATAGAAACGCTGCTGCCTAAGTTTCTGGATTTTGTGGGTGACAGCGTGCTGGTGGCACACAATGCCCGGTTTGATGTAAGTTTTATCCGTAAATATGCCCATGATATGGGAAGAACGGTTGATAATTCCGTGGTGGATACCATGACACTTTCCCATATACTTTGCCCGGAACTGGGTAAATTTACGTTGGATCGTGTTTGTAAGCATCTCGGTATCAGACTGGAAAATCATCATCGTGCAGTGGATGATGCAGGTGCAACTGCAGAGATTTTTAAAGCATTTATTCCCATGCTGAAAAGCAGGGAAATCTCCAATCTGGATGATTTAAATACCTTTGGTGAAACTTCACCGGATACCATTAAGAAATCGAAACGGTATCATGGTATCATTTTAGCGAAAAATGAGATTGGACGTGTCAATCTGAACCGACTGATATCCGAATCCCATGTAACGTATTTTAATAAACGGCCAATCATGCCGAAAAGCCTGATTAATAAGTACCGGGAAGGTCTTATTCTTGGTTCTGCCTGTGAAGCGGGTGAACTGTTCCGTGCCGTTGCAGAGGATGCGGAAGAGGAGGAAATTGACCGTATTGTGCGGTTTTATGATTATCTGGAAATTCAGCCTATTGGCAATAATGCATTCATGAAAGAAAAAGATGATTATCCGAATGTCAATACGGATGAGGATTTGCAGGATTTAAACCGCAAGATTGTAAAGCTTGGAGAAATCTATAATAAACCGGTGGTAGCAACCTGTGACGTGCACTTTTTGGACCCGGAGGATTCCGTTTACCGGGCAGTATTGATGGCGTCAAAGGGATTTAAGGATGCAGATAACCAGCCGCCTCTTTTCTTCCGGACTACGGAGGAAATGCTTTCGGAATTTGAATATCTGGGAAGTGATAAAGCAAAAGAGATTGTTATTGATAATACCATCCTGATTTCCAATATGATTGAAAAGATATATCCGGTCAGTCCGGATAAATGTCCGCCTGTCATTGAAAATTCCGATGAGGAACTTAGAAAAATCTGTTATGACAAGGCACATGAAATATATGGACCAAATCTTCCGGAGCAGGTAACCAGCCGTCTGGAGAAGGAATTAACCTCTATTATTGGTAATGGTTATGCAGTATTATATATCATTGCACAGAAACTGGTGTGGGATTCCAATGATCACGGATATCTGGTTGGCTCCCGAGGTTCTGTTGGTTCCTCCTTCGTAGCTGCCATGGCAGGTATTACAGAGGTAAATTCGCTTGCAGCACATTATATCTGTCCCAACTGTTTTTATACGGATTTTGATTCGGAACTGGTTAAAAGTTATTCCGGTAACTCCGGTTGTGATATGCCGGATATGAACTGTCCAAAATGCGGAACACTGATGAAAAAAGAGGGGCATGATATTCCGTTTGAAACCTTCCTTGGTTTCTATGGGGATAAGGAGCCGGATATTGACTTGAATTTCTCAGGAGAATATCAGGCGAATGCACATGCTTATACAGAACAATTATTTGGTAAGGGACATGCATTCCGTGCCGGAACCATTGGTACGATTGCTGAGAAGACAGCCCAGCAGCTGGTATATAAATATTATCAGGATCATGGAATTACAAAGCGGAAATGCGAAGAACGCAGGATTGCACAGGGCTGTACCGGTGTAAAGCGTACCACAGGACAGCATCCCGGCGGCATGGTTGTCGTACCAAGTGACCGTGAAATCTATGAGTTTACTGCCATTCAGAAACCGGCAAATGATATGAAAACCAATATAATTACAACGCATTTTGAGTATCATTCCATTGATGCCAACTTATTAAAGCTTGATATCCTTGGACATGATGATCCGACCATGATACGCCGGTTAGAGGATCTGACGGGTGTAGATGCCAAGACAATTGCATTGGATGACCAGGGGGTTATGTCTTTATTTCATAATCCTTCTGCCCTTGGTGTGGCACCGGAGGATATTCTGGGAACCCAGACGGGAACCCTTGGTGTGCCGGAGTTTGGTACGGATTTTGCGATACAGATGTTACTGGATACGAAACCAAAGAGCTTTTCGGATCTTGCCCGTATTGCCGGATTAGCACATGGAACGGATGTATGGCTTGGTAATGCTGAGGTATTGATCAAATCCGGCAAGACAGAGCTTTCCGGAGCCATCTGCTGTCGTGATGATATCATGATTTATTTAATCCATATGGGAATGGATCCCGGAACGTCCTTTAAAATCATGGAGGCTGTACGTAAGGGCATGGTTGCAAAGGGAAAATGTGATAAATGGCCGGAGTGGGAGGCTGATATGATTGCCCATGGCATACCGGACTGGTATATCTGGTCCTGTAAGAAGATAAAGTATATGTTTCCAAAGGCACATGCGGTTGCCTATGTCATGATGGCATGGAGAATTGCATGGTTTAAGATTAATTATCCTCTGGCATATTATGCGGCATTTTTCAGTATCCGTGCGAAGGCATTTAACTATGAAAATATGTGCCAGGGAAAGGAGCATCTGGAAAGTCTGATTGCTGAACTGCAGGCAAAACCGAAGGAGGAGCGTACCGGCGTGGAGGAGGATTCCCTTCGTGATATGCGGCTCGTGCAGGAAATGTATGCAAGAGGTTATGAATTCATGCCGATTGACATTTACCGTGCTGATGATGTGAATTTCCAGATTATTGACGGGAAAATCATGCCTGCTTTAAATGCCATAGAAGGTGTAGCAGGCAAGGCTGCCGCCCAGATTAAAGAGGCTGCCGCAAAAGGAAAGTTTATTTCAAAAGAGGATTTAAGACTTCGCTCCGGAGTTGGAAAATCCACAATTGAAAAACTATCCAGTATGGGAATATTGGATGGTTTGCCGGAAAGCAGCCAGCTTTCAATTTTTGATTTTTAATATGTGGGACTTGTTTATTTAAGATTTTGGTTGAATTTACTTTCAATCAGGACTTTTATATACAAGTCCTTTTTATTGGACGTAATTAGTTGTATAATAAGATAAATATAGGAGGTTATTATGTCAAAAGGAAGAAATCAGAAATTAAAATTAATATATCTTATTATAATATTATATGAGAATACAGACGATATGCATAGTTTGACAATGACAAATATTTTGCATATTCTTAATGAATATGGAATAGAAGCGGAACGGAAAAGTATATATGCAGATTTAGAAGCACTCAGAAATTTGGGAATTGATATTATTGGTGAAAAAAGAGGAAGAACATATTATTACCACATTGGAAACCGTAGGTTTGAACTTGCGGAATTAAAACTTTTGGTGGATGCGGTACAGGCCTCCAGATTTATCACTACTAAGAAATCCCGGGAACTGATCAACAAATTAGAAGGATTGACAAGTAAATATGAGGCAAAGCAGTTACAGCGTCAGGTATATGTTGCAGAACGGATAAAGACCATGAATGAAAGCATTTATTATAATGTTGACAAGATACATACTGCCATTAGTACAGACGTTAAGATATGTTTCCAATATTTTCAGTGGAATTTGAAAAAAGAGATGGAATTACGCAGAAATGGGCAGCTTTATTGTATCAGTCCGTGGGCACTTACTTGGACGGATGAGAATTATTATCTCATTGGTTATGATAGTGAGGCAGATAAGATTAAGCATTACCGTGTCGATAAAATGTTGAAGATTGAAACTACAAATATGCACCGGGAGGGAAAGGAATATTTTGAACATTTTAATATGGCAGTCTATACGAAGAAAATCTTTGGAATGTTTGATGGAGAGGAAGAATCTGTGATATTGGAATGCGAAAACCGGTTTATTGGAGTGATGATTGACCGCTTTGGAAAAGATATTACTGTAGTAAAGAAAGATGAAGAGCATTTTACAGTCAATGTAGAAGTGGCTGTAAGTGGACAGTTCCTGGGCTGGATTTTTGCATTGGGAGATGGTGTTAAGGTTGTTGGACCGGAATGTGTTGTGGAACGAATGAGAGATGAAATCAGACGGTTGCAGAAGAGATATTTATAGTAAA
>JBJEJE010000003.1:0-87257 GCA_051877755.1 Lachnospiraceae bacterium
TAAAAAGTTCTTCCCTGGAACCGAATAACCTTCTGGCTAATCAATCCCATTTACTTGGAGTGAAACTTGACGAGACTTCTGTCGAGTCTTAGTTTCACCCATGCAACAAGTACTTAGTGAGCCAAACCTGAAAGGTGCTGGCGAACTTTAGTACTCACTGCTGTGTTTACTGTACTTTCTTCGTACATTCGTTGAAAATCTTTAAAGAATTTTCAGGGTTGTTTTGTTGTTTAATCATCATTCAGTTTTCATTGTTCTTCCTTGCTTTGCTGATTCCTATCAACGCCGCAACAGATAATAATCTATCACAATTGATACTCTGTGTCAAGCATTTTATGATTTTTTTATTTAGACATTTTAAAACGGAGAAAGAGGGATTTGAACCCTCGCGCCGCGCGAACGACCTACACCCTTAGCAGGGGCGCCTCTTCAGCCACTTGAGTATTTCTCCATGCCTAAATATACATAAATATCAATTGTGTATCAGTTTCACTTTATATTATAATGAAACCTTCTGCATACAAATAAAATTCTTAAGGTTTTATTTGTGACGCTTGATTATAGTATCAAATCGAATTGCTTTTGTCAATAGGTTTTTTTCCCTTTTTTCCTTTATTTTTGGGCTTTTTTAGTTATGCACAATTTTATAAAAGTTATCCCCATGATAGTAACAACTTGTCAACATTTTATCAACAATTTCAGTATAATTTGTAAAAATAATTATAATAGAAAAAAGCTGGTACATATCTGTATCAGCTTTTTCTATCACAAACCTTATCTTAAATATATGCATATACTTGATGCATTTGATTCGTTATTAACTGGTTTTGTTGATTTTAATTTTTTTCCTTTATACTTAACATTATTTGCGACTACATATACATAATATTTTTTTGATAATGTCATATTACTAATAGTCATAGATCTTGAACTTGTTGTAGCATATTTTTTATATTTTATTCCACCATCTTTTGATAAATAAACTGTATAGGAACTAGCTCCAGTTACTTTTGACCATGTAATCTTTCCTTTTGATGTAGATAATGCTTTAAACTTATTTACTGTAGCTCTTGGAATAATTGCTTTTTCAGAAGAAAAAGGACCATAAACCGGCTGCTGATTTTCATCTAGGACATAAGCTCTTACTTTAAATTTGAAACCTTGTGTTTTAAACTTGGAATTTACCAAATCAATCGCAACTTTACCACTTCCATCTAATCCAAAATCTGTATAATAAGTATAATTATTTCTTGTTATGGTTGTTATATTTTTTCCTTTTAATGTGGTAACTACGATTTCATATCCATAATAACCTGGATAAGCACTACTGTAATATCCTAAGTTTGTATTCAGATCCCAATTCAAACGAACAAGAGTTTTTGATTGAGCATATATTCCTAATCCTGTTGGTGCTTCAGGAGTCACAACAGCTGCCTGCGATTTTACAGCAGGTACCAATGCAAAACATAAAAATAATGTAAATATAATTGTTTTAATATACTTTTTCATATTATCTCCCATTTCTTTTTATTTAGCGTACTGTAACTTTTGCAATACCATATACATCGCTTGTATATGTATTTTTACCCTTCTTATATTGATATGTAACTTTTACATAATAATTTTTACCTTTTTTCAAACTGGATTTTCCATATTTGCTAATAGTATAACTTGTTTTCTTTCCAGATAATGTTGCACAAGTCTTATATCCACTATTTTCATTTGTTGAAATTTGAATCTTTATCTTGGACACACCTGTCAACTTACTCCATTTTAATTTTATCTTTTTACCACTTGTTGTATATTTATTATCTTTTGGATTACAAATATAACGATAATCACTCCAATTACCGTAAATCTTAACACCATCCGTATTTGTTACATATGCACGAACACGATATTTGTACATTCTTGAGGCTTTCATACTTGAAATACGAATCTCACTGTTTAAAGAGGATGTACCTGAAAAACTGTAACTTTTACCTGAAACAGTTGTTCCTTCCAAATCATATCCATGACCATATCCAATTGCTCCAAAGTAAAATACATTAATATTTGTGTAAGCACTTGTAATACCAAAATTATCTTTTGGGATGTTTACACTTAATTTTGAAAGATCATAAACATATTTTGTATTTCCTACAGCTTTGTATCCTGTACTACAGGTTCTATATGGTGATACTTTTGCAGTTGAAGAAGCTCCATCAATAATTGGAATTGCATATGTAGTAGCAGTAGTATTTAAAATACCATTATTATATTCGATATCATATCCACTTGCTCCTGCTGATGCATCCCATGCAATTGTTGCTGTAGTATCATCTGCTGCTATAAACTTCACTACTGTAATATCTGCTGGTGCTGTAACAACTTCAATTGGAGCAGAAAAATTAGCGTAGCAATTTTTATTAGTAGAACCATATCCAACTCTAAAATAATAAGTTGTACCTGCTGTTAACCCACTGACATAAACATCTGTAAAACTGGCAGTATAATAATCATAATCTACAATATTGGTAAATGCTGCATCTGTTGCTACCTGATATCCATAATATTTTGCTCCGGAAACTCCGGTCCATTGAACCTTAACAGAAGTATCTGAATCCGATACCTGTTTAACATTGGTTGGTGCAGCTGCCTTAGCTGTAACACCTGTTACACAAAATGCCATTGCCATTACAAATACTGCAACCAGGCATTTCATAGATTTTTTCATTGTCTTCATAACATCTCTCCTTTTGTCCTACATAATAAGTTGTGAATAAACTACTATCTATAATAAAACATATTTTACAAATAATTTCAATGAAATCAAAGTGAAATAATAAAATATGGCATTAATCACAAAAAAATTTAGCACTTTGCATAATAATATTTTGCAACTTTTTTAATCTAATTCTGTAAGGTCTTTTTAAAATCTTCTATTGCTGTTTCATAGAGATTATGTCCCTCACTGTCAATTACCACAATTACAGGAAAATTCTCTACTTCCATTTTACGAATGGCTTCTGTTCCAAGATCATCATAAGCAATCACTTCTGATTTTTTGATACATTTTGATAGCAGTGCACCAGCTCCTCCTACCGCTGCAAAATAAACAGCCTTATTTTTTATAATGGAATCAATCACTGCCTGACTGCGTTTTCCCTTTCCAATCATTCCATTTAAGCCATTGTCCAGCAGCAATGGAGTATATTTATCCATACGGCTGGAGGTAGTTGGTCCTGCAGAACCGATTACCTGTCCTTCCTTTGCTGGAGTAGGACCTAAATAATATATAACGTTATCCTTCAATTCCATTGGAATCTCTTTTCCCTCTAACATGGTTTCATACATTCTTTTGTGAGCAGCATCCCTTGCAGAATAAATGGTACCTGTTATATATACATAATCCCCTGCCTGAAGGGTTATCAAATCTTCCTTTTTTAAAGGAACCGTAATCCTCTTTTCCATAAACATATTCTCCTTTCTATAAAACCCGCGTTACATGACGGTTTACATGACAGCACATATTGACTGCCACCGGAAGTCCTGCAATATGAGTGGCATAGGTTTCAATATTAACTGCAATGGCTGTAGTCTTACCGCCTAATCCTCCTGGTCCAATTCCGGATTGATTGATTGTATTCAACAATTCTTCTTCCATTTCCCGGATATGTGACAAAGGAGAACCGGAATTTACATTACGGGTCAGTGCCTTTTTCGCCATAATGGCAGCCTTTTCAAAATCACCACCAATACCAACACCAACTACCACCGGTGGGCAGGCATTCGGTCCTGCATCCATAACTGCCTGTAAAACTGCATTCTTTACACCTTCTGCTCCATCTGCCGGTTTTAACATAAAGACACGGCTCATATTTTCTGAACCAAATCCCTTCGGAGCAATCAGAATCTCTAACCGGTCTCCCGGAACAATATCATAATGGATAATGGCTGGTGTGTTATCTTTGGTATTTTCACGGAGTAATGGATCACCAACAACAGATTTGCGGAGATATCCTTCTTTATATCCCTGTCTCACACCTTCATTGATGGCATCTGTTAAATTCATTCCTTCGATGTGCAAATCCTGTCCCACTTTTACAAAAAATACTGCCATTCCTGTATCCTGGCAAATCGGTATCTCCTCCTTGGCTGCAATATCCATATTTTCACAAAGCTGTCCTAAAATCTGCTTTCCCAGTGTACCGGTTTCTGAATCCTTTGCTTTATGGATTGCCTCTGCCATATCTTTCGATAAATGCAGGTTTGCTTCGATACACATCTCTTTGACATTTTTTATGATTTCATCTGTATGAAGTGTTCTCATAGGTTCCTCCTGTTAGGTTTATTTAAAAAAATATTATAGATTACTAAACATTTCCTCTTTATTTTTATAAAGTAGTTCAAATATCTTTTTACCAACTCCATCCTCTATATTGGAAGGTATGATTTCCTTTGCCTTTTCTTTTATAAAAGGTTCCGCATTCATGGGTGCAAAAGAATTTGGAAATAATTCAAACATAGATAAATCATTTAATCCATCTCCAAAAACTGCTGTTTCCTCTTTTGAAATTCCCATCTGCTCAATTGCCTTTTGAAGACCATATCCTTTTTGGGCATACTTTGCGTTGATTTCTATATTATCCGGATAAGAGGATAATATAGAAAGCTCCGGAAATAATTGAATTAGTTTTTCCCTGTTAATCGCATTTACTTCTACTTTTGGATTAAATACAATTATTTTACGGATTTCAAGTTTTTTGGAAAGCATATCTTCTAATGTATCATGACGGGTAAGATGATCCATAAATATACTGGTTTTTCCTTTTTCAATTGCCTTTTCCAGAGTAAGCGTATGGGTTCTGTCAAGACACATCATACGATAACCCATATTCAGTTCCATTTTTTCTTTACTTCCGCAAATTTGTGCCCCCTGGTCTGTCATATATTCCGGAATATATCCCATCTCTTCTAAAATTCCGGCAAGTTTTGGAATTATATTGTTGTCAATGTTAATGGTACTGATAATATTTCTATCTTCATCCCTTACCTCTGAACCATTCATTAAAATAAAACCACAATCTATTTCATATTTATCCACAGTAGGTCCAATGGTATCCATACTTCTGCCAGTGGCTATCATAAACCGGACTCCCTGTTTCTTTGCCTCTTTGATTGCTGCCAGGTTTAAGGGAGATATTTCCTGATTTGCATTAAACAAAGTTCCATCCATATCGGATACGATTAATTTAATCATGTTATTCCTCCTGATGCTTCAAACAGACATATTCTATATATCTATTATCATTCTTACTTAGTATAAGTAATTAAAGTAAGAAAATCAAGGATTATACAAGGATTTTACTTATATCTGATCTTTACTCAGCAATTTTTTATAAGATTTATCCATACAAATGGCACCAAAAGGGGCTGTAATTAATATAGATAATACCGCAACGGTAAGAACAATCTGTCCACAGGGTAATCCCATGGAAAGCGGAATCGCACCGATTGCCGCCTGGACTGTAGCTTTTGGCGTATAGGCAGCCATACAGAATAATCGTTCTTTACCTGTAAGATCTGTCTTAATCAGGCAGAAGAATACACCTGCCATTCGAAATAGAAGTGCAGCCAAAACTACCAAAATTGCTGTTCCTCCCGCTGCCACTGCATATTTTAAATCTACGGTTGCTCCAACTAATACAAATAACATAACCTCCGCCGCAACCCAGAGTTTATTATATTTTGAAGATAACCGGACTGCTAAAACATCATATTTTTTCTTAATTACAATTCCCATTGCCATGATTGCCAGCAAACCGGAAATGGGAATACTATTTTCCAGACGATTTTGCAATTCAATTAACAAAAAGGATATACTTAATATTATCATTATTTTAACAGAATCTCTCATATGGAATTTTTTAAAAAAGGCTACCAGAATGATTCCCATAATAACTCCAATTATGATTCCCAAAATGATAGAAACCGGAATCTGTAAAAAACTGACTGCAGATAATTTTCCGGTAGATGCAAGAGAAGTAACTGCTGTAAATATAACAATAACAAACACATCATCCACAGAAGCCCCTGCAAGAATTAATTGAGGAATACTGTGTTTTTTTCCATATCCTTCCTCTATCAGCCGTATCATTCTTGGCACTACTACGGCCGGAGATACTGCGGCAATTACACTTCCTATAACTGCAGCTTCTATTACACTGATATTTAATAATACCGGTGCAATTAAAATTGTTCCTAAAATTTCAAAACAGGCCGGTAAAAAACACATCAATACTGCTGGTCTTCCCACTTTCTTTAAATCCGTTACATCGAGTGCCAATCCTGCTCTGGTCAAAATAATGACCAATGCCAGCTGTCTTAAATCTGCAGAAATATTTAGAATTGAATCATCCAAGAGGTCAAGGGCATAAGGACTTACAATAATTCCTGTAATGATCATTCCCAATAAACCCGGTAATTTTAACTTATTAAATACACTTCCCAATAATAATCCACATAAAAATATGATTGCAATGCTTGTTAACATATATTTTCCTCCCTTATATTTTTAAATAAATTAGTAGGAAACTTCCCATTTCCTATAAAGTAAAAAAGCTGACAGTTTCTGCGTAATCTGCAGAAGCCATCAGCTTTATAAGCGGTTTTGGTTTTCACCAGGGGAGAGCCTCATTCCCTCTTATTTATTCTCTTTTTCTTCCTTTTCCTGTTCTGCCTCAAACTCTGCAATGCTGTCTTCCGGAGATTTATCACGGACTTTGGCAATGGAAGCAACCGTAATATCCTTTGCTTCATCCATCTTCATCAGTTTCACACCGGAAGTAATTCTTCCAAGTTCTGAGATAGAATCACATTCTAACCGGATAACGATTCCCTCTGTGGAAATTAACATGATTTCATTATCATCATTTACTGCTTTCATTCCAACAACATTACCGGTCTTGGAGTTGATCTTATAACATTTTACACCCTTACCGCCACGTCTTTGAGGAGTAAATTCTTCTATAGAAGTACGTTTACCCATACCTTTTTCTGATACAATCAGCAAATCTTCACCCTGGGTATCCATCTGCATACCAATTACTTCATCCCCATCAGAAAGATTCATACCAATCACACCCTGGGAGGTTCTTCCTGTACTTCTTACATCTGTCTCATTAAAGCGGATACACATACCAAGCTTTGTTACCATGATAATATCTTTAGTATTATCCGTAGCCTTTACTTCAATCAATTCATCCCCGTCTTTCAGGGTAATTGCGGCAAGTCCTGTCTTTCTTACATTTGCATACTCTGTAATCTTTGTTTTTTTGACAATACCATTCTTTGTCACCATGAACAGATATTTACCTTCTTCATACTTCTTAAGAGCAATTACCGCCGTAATTCTTTCTCCAGGATTTAACTGAAGTAAATTCACAATTGCGGTTCCTCTTGAAGTTCTAGTGGATTCCGGAATCTCATAAGCTTTCATACGATATACCTTACCACTATTGGTAAAGAACATCAGATAATGATGGGTAGTTGTCATAAACAAATCTTCGATAAAATCATCCTCAATGGTTGACATACCCTTAATACCCTTGCCTCCACGATGCTGTGCCCGGAAATTATCAATAGTCATTCTCTTGATATAACCAAGCTTTGTCATGGTAATGACCGTATTTTCTTTCTTAATCAGATCCTCGATGGTAATATCATCATCATCAAAACCAATTGCAGTTCTTCTGTCATCCCCATACTTAGTTGCAATTATTAAGATTTCTTCTTTAATTACTCCCAACAGCTTATGTTCATCTGCAAGAATTGCCTTTAATTCTGCAATCCGTTCCATCAACTCTCTGTATTCTGCTTCAAGCTTTTCTCTTTCCAAACCGGTAAGAGCACGCAGACGCATATCTACGATAGCCTGGGCCTGGGCATCAGATAATTTAAATTCTTTAATTAAATTTTCTTTTGCTTCTGTAACATTCTTAGAAGAACGGATGATTTCGATTACCCGGTCAATATTATCTAAGGCAATCAGTAATCCCTCTAAAATGTGGGCACGTTCCTCTGCCTTATTTAATTCAAATTTGGTACGTCTGGTAATAACTTCTTTTTGATGATCTAAATAATGCTTTAACATCTCTAAGATGTTTAATACCTTTGGTTCTCCATTTACTAAAGCAAGGAGAATAACACCAAAACTATCCTGAAGCTGTGTATGTTTATAAAGCTGGTTCAAGATAACATTGGCATTGGTATCTCTCTTTAACTCAATGGCAATCCTCATACCTTCTCTGGATGATTCATCACGAAGTTCAGTGATTCCTTCAATTTTCTTTTCCTTTACAAGTGTAGCAATATTCTGAATCAATCTTGCTTTATTTACCATATATGGAAGCTCTGTTACAACAATTCTCTGCTTTCCATTCGGCATAGGTTCAATATCTGTAACAGAACGGATTTTAATTTTACCACGTCCGGTACGATAGGCATCTTCGATACCCTGACGTCCTAAAATAGTTGCTCCGGTTGGAAAATCCGGTCCCTTGATAATTTCTAATATTTCATCAATAGATGTTTCTCTGTCTTCCTGTACATAATTATCAATAATCTTAACAACTGCATTGATGACTTCACGAAGGTTATGAGGTGGAATGTTAGTTGCCATACCTACCGCAATACCACCGGTTCCATTTACCAAAAGATTTGGATAACGGGATGGAAGTACCACCGGCTCTTTTTCCGTCTCATCAAAGTTTGGTGCAAAATCAACAGTATCCTTATTGATGTCTGCTAACATTTCCATGGACATTTTAGAAAGTCTTGCCTCTGTGTATCGCATGGCAGCAGCGCCATCACCATCCACAGAACCAAAGTTACCATGTCCATCTACCAATGGATATCTGGTATTCCATTCCTGGGCAAGCTTTACCAATGCATCATAAATTGAAGTATCACCATGTGGATGATATTTACCCATGGTATCACCGACAATACGGGCACATTTACGATGTGGCTTGTCCGGACCATTATTTAACTCAATCATGGAATATAAGATTCTTCTTTGAACCGGTTTTAATCCGTCCCGGACATCCGGTAATGCACGAGAAGTAATAACACTCATGGCATAATCTATATAATAATTTTCCATGGTTTTCTTAAGGTCAACTTCATTTACCTTATCAAAAATATTGTCTTCCATTCTCTTCTCCTTTTTTTAATTACTATATTTCATTTTTCAACTTATTTTTCATTTTTATTATCTTTATATTTTATAATGTGAATGTTAAAATCAACTTTCACCATCCACTTATGTATTGAAATTTGAGTTACCAGCTTAGAATTGATATAAATGATTTCCAAAAAGGGACATTTGCAACCGTCGGTACTTGATTTGTGATTCATCACAAATCTTAGTACCGTTACGCTTGCAATCAAGCGAAAGCGGTCCCGGCTTGGAAACATTTATATCAATTCTAAGCGTCCGCCCTCAATTAAACATCAAGATTCTTTACAAATTTTGCATTTGCTTCAATAAATTCACGTCTTGGCTCAACTTTGTCACCCATCAGAGTATTGAAGGTTAAATCAATCTCAGATTCATTGTCGTCTTCAATTCCAACCCGAAGCAGAATTCTGTGTTCCGGATCCATGGTGGTATCCCAAAGCTGGGAAGCATCCATTTCTCCCAAACCTTTGTAACGCTGAATCTTATTATTCTGGTCACGGCCTACTTCCTTCAAAATACTGTCTAATTCCTCATCACTGTATGCATACCAGACTTTTTTATTCTTCTCCAGCTTATAAAGCGGCGGCTGTGCCAGATATACATGTCCCTGACGAATCAGTTCCGGCATAAAGCGGTAGAAGAAAGTAAGCATCAAAGTTGCAATATGGGCACCATCCACGTCCGCATCTGTCATAATAATGATCTTGTGATAACGAAGCTTTGTAATATCAAAATTCTCATGAATACCGGTACCAAATGCAGTGATCATAGCTTTGATTTCTTCATTACCAAGAATACGGTCGATTCTTGCCTTTTCCACATTCAATATCTTACCACGAAGTGGAAGAATTGCCTGGGTAGCACGGGAACGTGCCGTCTTTGCAGAACCACCAGCGGAATCTCCCTCTACAATATATATCTCACAATTTTCCGGATTCTTGTCGGAACAGTCTGCCAGTTTTCCTGGTAAAGCCATGGAACTGTCTAACGTTGATTTTCTTGCAACATCCCTTGCCTTACGGGCTGCAATTCTTGCTCTTTGTGCCTGAATTGCCTTATTCACGATAATCTTTGCAATCTTTGGATTCAGTTCCAAAAAGATAGTAAGCTGTTCTGTAACAACATTATCCACAGCTGTTCTTGCTTCGGAGTTACCAAGCTTAATCTTTGTCTGACTTTCAAACTGAGGATCTCCAATCTTAATACTTACAATAGCTGCAAGACCTTCTCTTAAATCATCACCGGATAAGTTATCCTCATTATCTTTAAGCATTTTGTTGTTTCTTGCATAATCATTAAATACCTTAGTAATGGCAGAGCGGAAACCGGTTAAATGGGTACCACCCTCAATTGTTCCAATATTGTTAACAAAGGTATATACAGATTCACTATAGGAACTGTTATGCTGTAAAGCAACTTCTACAACAACTCCATCCTTTTCTCCTTCACAGTAAATGATCTTATCGTATAAAGGATCCTTATGACGGTTAATGTATTCTACAAATTCTTTAATACCACCTTCATAATGGAATTCTCTTTCCTTTTCTCTGCCGGCACGTTTATCACTTAAAGTAATTTTCAATCCCTTTGTCAGAAATGCCATTTCACGAAGTCTTGTCCGAAGAGTATCAAAATCAAAATCCAGAGTTTCAAAAATGGTGGCATCCGGCATAAATGTTACCTTGGTTCCACGTTTTCTTGTATTACCGGTCACCTCTAATGGATGAATGATTTTTCCTTTTTCATAACGCTGCTTATGAGCCTTTCCATCCCGGTAAATCTCAACTTCCAACCAGTCAGAAAGTGCATTTACAACAGAAGCACCAACGCCGTGAAGTCCACCGGCAACCTTATATCCGCCACCGCCAAATTTACCTCCGGCATGGAGCATGGTAAATACAACATCCACTGCCGGAATTCCTGCTTTTTCCTGAATACCGGTTGGAATACCACGGCCATTATCAATAACGGTAACAGAACCATCTTTATTAATGGTAACTGTTATTTCATTACAAAATCCTGCTAATGCTTCATCTACTGCATTATCTACAATCTCATACACCAGGTGATGCAGACCTTTTTCCGATGTTGTACCTATATACATACCAGGTCTTTTACGAACGGCTTCCAAACCCTCTAAAATCTGAATCTGTTCGGCACCATATTCCTGTTCATCTTTCTTACCCATTTTTTTCCTCCTGTTTCTGACTTTTCATAAACTTATAATCTATAATAAAAATAAAATATTTACTTTTCTTTTATTTGATTTTCATCGAGATGAAAAACTTCTACTTTTCCATTTGTCACTCTATAAATCTGATTAATATGCAGTCTTGATTTTATAAAATCATCATAGCCTGTACAGGTTACAATGGTTTGTATATTCTTAATACTGTCTAACAGATAATTCTTACGATTGCTGTCCAATTCACTCATTACATCATCCAATAATAAAATAGGTGTATCATGAATAATAGACTTTACCAGTTCAATTTCTGCTAATTTTAAGGACAAAGCTGCTGTACGCTGCTGTCCCTGGGAACCAAATTTTCTAACATCAATCCCATTGATATAAAAACATATGTCATCTCTGTGTGGTCCGGTTTGTGTGGACTGATATCTTAAATCCATATCTCTTTTAGCAGCCATTACATGATCATAATCTTCTATTGTCACATTTTTTTCATAACCAATTTCAATGGATTCTTTTCCACCAGTCAGATGCGAATGAATACCCTTTACAATCTCATTCAAATTCTGAATAAAAGCTTCTCTTTCTTCTATGATTACTTTTCCATATTCCACCAGATACATATCCCACATATCCAGAGTATCTGCAAGCTTTGGATTATATGCAATCTGCTTTAATAAAGTATTTCTCTGATTAAGAGCCTTATTATAATTGACATAGTTGTAATAATATAACTTATTCAGCTGACAAAGTTCCAGATTCATAAATCTTCTTCTCTCGGAAGGTGCATTTTTGATAATACTTAAATCCTCTGGTGAAAAAAAAATCATATGAACAATTCCAAACAATTCACCGCTTTTTCTGATACTTTGTCCATCTACTGCCACACCTTTGCTTTTATTCTTGCGAAGATGCATATCGATACGATGTCCCACATCATGTTTTGTAAGATTCAGTCTGATATGAGATTCTTCTTCTCCAAACTGAATAATATCTTTATCTTTACTTCCACGGTGGGATTTTGTGGTTCCGGATAAATAAACTGCTTCTAAAATATTGGTCTTTCCCTGGGCATTATCTCCATAAAGAATTGTAATTCCAGGATCAAATGTGATGGATAAACTATCATAATTTCTATAATGACTAAGTTCTAGTGAATTAATATACATCGTATCATACCTTAATTAAATCCATTCATCTATATAAATGAAATTCTGCAAAATCAGCGGACAACTTTGATCTGTTCCCCATTAAATTCCACAACCATTCCATCATAAAGCTTTCTCCGGTATCTGGACTCTACCTCACCATCTACCTTAACCAATCCTTCATCAATGACTTCCTTTGCCATAGCACCGGATTCCACCAGGTTCATTGCCTTTAAAAGCTGGCTTAAATTGATAAATTCATCTTTTTCCCTAAGCTTTAATTCTTCCATAAACAATCTCCATTCTGCCATTTTTACTACAAAGAATTAACTTATATAAAATTAAGCTGCAATGCTTACCGGCAAAATCAAATAAATATAGCTGTTATCTTCATTACGGATAAAACATGGGGACTTGGCATTTACCATATAAATATCAACTTCCTCATCATCAATTACCCTTAAGGCATCCATAAGGAATTTTGGATTAAATCCTATTCTTAAGTCTTTGCCTTCTTTTTTGATTTCAATCTCTTCATTCATGGAACCAAGAGAAGAATCAATCTTTAAATAAATATTGGAATTCTCAATATTCATAATGATTGGTTTCTTGTCAGACTCCTTGATAAACAGAGAAGCTCTGTCAATACAATCTAAAAATTCTTTTTTGTTAATGCTGAACTTTGTCTCATAATCATTGGATAACATCTGGTCAATTTTATAGAATTCACCCTCTAAAAGACGGGAAACCACTTTTGTCTGTTCAAACTCAAACAGGATATGCTTATCTGTTACATACAGACGAATTTCATCTTCTGTACCACCTGTTAAAATCTTGCTAACATCATTTAAAGTCTTGCCCGGTACAATGACCTTCATACTCTCAAAACTTTCCTTTAACTGTACATTACGAATAGAAATACGATGTCCATCTAAAGAAACCACTTTCAGATTATCTCCATTTACTTCAAATAATTCACCAGTCATGATCTTTGTATTCTCCTGATCCGAGATACTAAAGATTGTCTGACGTATAACTTCTTTTAAGGTAAACTGGGAAAGACTGATATATTTATTCCTTTCAACTTCAGGAAGATAGTTAAAATCTTCACCGGAAGTTCCCGGAATATTGAATTTGGAACGTTCACAACGGATATTAGCCTGAAAATTGGCATTTGTTTCTATCATAATCTCGCTGTCCGGAAGCTTTCTTACAATATCACTTAAAAGTTTAGCATCCAATGCAATTCTTCCTGCTTCTGTAATTGTACCTTCTATTATTGTTTCAATGCCCAGTTCAATATCATTGGCGATTAACCGTATTTCACTGAGACTGGATTCTATTAAAATACATTGCAGATTAGTCATTGTACTTTTTGTAGAAACTGCCTTTGAAACAATATTAATACCGTTCATTAATGCTTCTTTTGAACAACTGATTTTCATTGTGTAAAACTCCTTTCAATGTAAAATGTGGATTTGCTTATTTTACATATAATAATTATTATTCAGTAGTAATAGTAGTAGGGGTTGTGGATTCGTGTAAAACCCCTCAAAATATTGATTCTATAATAGAAAATAATGTTTGTAATCCTGTAAATTATTCTTTTGAATCATGTTATAAAATTGTGAAAAACTTAAAATTCATTCTGAATGAGAATCCTTTTAAAATAAGTTAAAAACATTTTCTAACAGGTAAATAACAGATTGTCCACAATATAAATGTATAATATACGTCAGGGTGTGGATAAAATGTTATTTTAGATTTAATTTCTTTTCAATGGCTTCAATTGTAAGCTTCATATTTGGATCATCTTCCATTAAAGCTTTGATACGGTCTACTCCATTTAATACTGTGGAGTGGTCCCTTCCACCTAAAGCATCTCCAATCTGTTGTAAGGAATATCGGTCTAAATACTTTCTGCAAAGGTACATAACAATCTGTCTTGCAGTAGCGATATCTTTGCTTCTTTTTGAAGAAGTAATATCATCATAAGATACATTCATATGATCAGATACGATATTAATAAGAAGGTCTATCGTAATTTCTTTTACCGTATCTTTGGATATAAGATCTTTTAAGATATCTTCTGCTTTTTCAACGGTAAGTTCCTCTTTTTTATTTTCCAGTCGTGCGTAAACACTGATTTTATTAAGAGCACCCTCTAATTCTCTTATATTGGATACAACATTTTGTGCAATATAATCCAAAATCTCATCAGAAATAAAGATGTGATCCATCTCTGCTTTCCGCTTTAAAATGGCCATTCTTGTTTCATAGTCTGGTGCGTGTATGTCTACCGGAACTCCCCATTCTAAGCGGGTACGCATTCTCTCCTCCAAGGTTTCGATTTCTTTTGGAGGCTTATCGGAAGAAATAATGATCTGTTTATTAGAATTATACAAATCATTAAATGTATTAAAAAATTCCGTCTGTGTGGAATCTTTACCAATAACAAACTGGATATCATCGATCAATAAAACGTCCAGACTGCGGTATTTGGCTCTTAATTCTTCACTCTTATTGTTACGGATTGATTCAATCACTTCATTGGTAAAGGTTTCACTGGACACATATAAGACCTTTAAATCCGGATTATGTGTAATAATGTGATGGGCAATAGCCTGCATTAAATGTGTTTTACCAAGTCCGGCACCTCCATATAAGAATAGAGGGTTATAAGCGGAAGATGGTTCTTCTGCAACCGCAACACATGCTGCATGGGCATGGCGGTTATTATCACCAATAACAAATGTATCAAATGTATATTTTGGATTCAGATTACTTCTTTCTAAAGAAAGTTTAATATGTCCATCAATGGAATTATCCATATCATCTTTATTAGAAGGAACATCTTCCCCTTCTACGCAAAAATAAATATCAAAAGGTTTATTCAATGTAGCTTCAATGGCAGATTGCAGATAAATGTCATACATTTTCTTTTCTATAAATTCAATTCCTCTTTTACCAAGTTTCTTATCCATGGAAAAAGTGATGGTATTATCTGTTACTTCTTTAATAGAAAGGGCACGAATCCATGTGTTGATCATCATATGGGAAACATCGTATTCAATTTCTAAGAGATTTAGTATATTATCCCATTGTTTTATCAAAGTTTCTTTCATAAAAAACAATCCTTTCTAAATATGTAGCAAATTTGCATACGCATACTCATTAATAATACACTAAAACTACGTTTTTTTCAAGGAAAAAGAACTACATTTTGTGGTTATGTTTAAAATAAAACAGATTGTGGATAACTTGTATATATGTTTAAAAATGAGTAAAACAGGATAAAATTTGAGTAAATCCACATGAAAAAAGGGGAGTTATCCACAAGTTATTCACATTTTGTGGATAACATTATGTAAACACATAAAATTAATATGGATAAAATAAAGGATTTATAAATAAATAATGAGTAAAATTATAAAAGAATATTCCTGTAAATGTATACAAAATAAATTATAACTACTATATATTGTGTTTGAAAATCATTTTAAGAAAAAAGGAAAGAATTGCTTGACTTATAAGGCTTTTTTCAATATAATAGGATAGATGTTTTCAAAAAGAAGGAGGTGTATTTGAGTATGAAGATGACATTTCAGCCTAAGAAAAGACAGAGATCTAAGGTTCATGGTTTTAGAAAAAGAATGAGCACAGCAAATGGTAGAAAAGTTTTGGCCGCAAGACGTGCTAAAGGTAGAAAACGTTTATCAGCATAGGTCACAGGTTTGTGACCTTTTTCTTTGTCAGGGAACATTATAATGAAACAATTTATTTCTTTAAAGAACAGTTTAGAATTTGGAAATGTATATAAACGAGGTAAATCCTATGCAAACAAATACCTTGTTATGTATATAGCAGACAATAATCTGGAGATTAACAGACTTGGGATATCTGTTAGTAAAAAAGTCGGCAACAGTGTTGTCAGACATCGTATCACCAGATTGATTAGAGAGGTCTATCGCTTACAGCAGAACAACCTTATAAAAGGAAAGGATATTGTAGTGGTAGCAAGGGTTAATTCTAAAGGTCATGACTATTGGGATATGGAAAGTGCATTTCTTCATTTGGCTAAGCTGCATCGAATCTTAAATTCTGAGAAATCCACCAAATAGACATATTCAATGGTTATATTTCATTATGTATTGAATAATAATTATTTCATAGGGAATGGTGTAATTGAATATTATTAAAAATATTCTTATCCGATTGATACAATTTTATAAGAAATATTTATCACCTTTAAAGGGACATGCTACCTGTAAATATTATCCAACCTGTTCTTCATATGCCATTGAAGCTTTAGAGGTTCATGGTGTAATAAAAGGAAGTATTCTTGCAATTTGGAGAATATTACGTTGTAATCCCTTTTCAAAGGGTGGTTATGATCCAGTTCCACAGAAAAAATCTTAAGGAGGACTTAAACGTTGATGTTTTTAACAGCACAAGGGGGAATTTTAGGACCATTTGCCTGGGTATTTGGTAAATTACTTGATTTTATTTATAACTTATTGGCAGGCAGTGATGGAATTGCCAATCTTGGAGTTTGTATTATTATATTTACAGTTATTGTAAAGTTAATTATATTTCCTTTGAATTTCAAACAGCAGAAATCTTCAAAGATTAATATGGTAATACAACCGGAAATTCAAAAAATTCAAAAGAAATATAAAGATAAAAAAGATCAGGAGTCCATGATGAAGCAGCAGCAGGAAATGCAGGCTGTATATGATAAATATGGAACTTCCATGACAAGCGGCTGTCTTCCAATGTTAATCCAGCTGCCAATCATTTATGCATTATACCGTGTTATCCAGAATATTCCGGCTTACGTTGGACAGATTAAAGATATGTATAGTCCAATTGCCCAGGGTATATTAACCAGCCAAGGAGATAAGGCACAACAGTTTTTGATTGATTTTGTAGATGAAAATAAAATCAGTGGTGCCAGTTATGCAATTAAGAATTTTAAAGATTTAGCAGAAGTTGGAGTAAATAATATTATTGATGTACTTTCCAATTTTGGTGTATCTCATTTAAATACATTGCTGGATAGTATTGGAATGACCGGTGATTTATCTGCTAATGTTGATAAGATTGATCAGATTCATTCATTTATACTTGGAATTAATATTTCAGAAGCTCCGGGATATAAATTAAGCTGGGCTCTTTTGATTCCTATCTCTTCAGCATTATTTAACTATTTATCTATGAAAGTTACATCCGGGAATCAGGAGCAGGGCGATGCTACAACGAATACCATGATGAAGAGTATGCAGATTACAATGCCTCTTATGTCAATTTTTATCTGTATTTCTTTACCGGCTGGTATTGGTATTTACTGGTCAGTCAGTGCTTTGATTTCACTGTTGACACAGTTAATTATTAATTTCTATTATGACCATACGGATATGGATGCTATTTTAGAAAAACAGATGGCAAAAGCAGCAGCCAAACGTGAAAAACGTGGTGGTAAGAAATCATTTATGGAGAGAATGATGGATACTTCGGCAGAAGCACAGGAACAGTTGGAAAAGCAGCAGGCTATGAAGAAAAATTCTGCTGTTTCCCTTAAGAATTATGTTCCGTCTGAAAATGCTCAAAAAGCAATGGATGAAAAAAAGGGAAAACAATACAAAGAAGGTAGTATTGGTGCTAAGGCAAATATTATGTTGAACTATAGTAATGAGAAAAAGGAGGATAAATAATATGGATTACATGGAATTTAAGGGGAAAACTGTAGAAGAAGCGGTTACAGCAGCAACAGTAGAACTTGGTATTACCAGTTCTGAATTAGAGTACGAAGTGATTGATAAAGGTTCTGCCGGATTTTTAGGACTGGGTGCAAAACCAGCGGTTATTAAGGCAAAGAAGGCAGAACAGTCAAAAACAGTTGTGGATAAAACCCAGGAATATTTGAAAGAATTATTCAAGGCAATGAATATTGAAACAGAGATTTCCATTGATTTTGATGAAGCAAATAATAATATGAATATCAATTTAGAGGGACCGGAAATGGGTATTCTGATTGGTAAGAGAGGTCAGACATTGGATGCATTACAGTATCTAATCAGTCTGTTTGTAAATAAGGAAAGCGAAGCTTATGTTCGTGTAAAGTTGGATACAGAGAATTACCGTGCAAGAAGAAAAGACACTTTGGAGAATCTTGCTAAGAATATTGCATTTAAGGTTAAGAGAAGCAGAAGAAGTGTGACATTGGAACCAATGAATCCATATGAGAGAAGAATCATTCATTCTACACTGCAAAATGATAAGTATGTAGCTACCAGAAGTGAAGGTGAAGAGCCTTACCGTAAGGTTGTTGTATATCTTAAAAAATAGGATAATAAAAGAAGAAATATAAGTGAGAGTGTAATATATAGTGTGATTTTGTTACTTGTAACTTACACACTTTATATTACACTTTTTTATTTTGTTATAATAAATAATTTCTATACACTTTTTTAAAAGTAGAGTATAATGATTCAAGGAAGGATAAAATAGATGATAATATAAAATCAGATTGAGAAAGGATAATAACAGGAGGTAATTATGTCAAAGATTTTAAAATTATTAATTGGTATAGGAGCCTGTGGTTTTTATTATATTGTTTTTTGTATGATATTTGGAATTGATGCAGGAGACCCTTGGAATAGGATGATGGAATGGGCATATAGTAATATGGATAAAAATGATTAATAATGATTTAATTTTTGAATGATTTCGGATGATGATAGCAGTCAATAAAACCGGAATAATGAGGTTAGAAAAATGATAAAACTTTCAGATACCATAGCAGCCATAGCTACAGGGATGAATCAGGGTGGAATTGGTGTGATTCGTGTAAGCGGTGACCATGCAATAGAAGTTACAGATTCCATTTTTGTTCCAAAGAAAAAGGGAAAAGAAATTAGAAATCTTGATTCTTATACGGCAGCTTATGGGAATATTGTGGATAATAAAATAAAAAATGTAAGTCCTAGTGGAAAAGATGATGATTGCAGCAATGAGATTCGGAGTGATTATAATATCATTGATGAAGTGATTGTCCTGGTTATGAAAGCTCCACATACCTATACAAAGGAAGATGTTGTGGAGATTGACTGTCATGGTGGAATGCAGGTCATGAAACAGATTCTTCATGTATTAATGAAAAATGGTGCAAGACTGGCAGAGCCGGGAGAATTTACAAAGCGTGCTTTTTTGAATGGTAGAATTGATTTATCCCAGGCAGAGTCTGTTATGGATCTCATTTCTGCAAAGAGTGACTTAGCAGCAAAGTCTGCTTTATCCCAGTTAAAGGGTAGTCTGAAAGAAAGAATCGAAAATTTGAGGAATCAGTTAATTCATAATATCGCATTTATTGAATCGGCTTTAGATGATCCGGAGCATTACAGCCTAGATGGATTTGATGATACACTGGATGCATTGCTTGCTAATATTGAGAAAGAAATTTGTCACTTAATTCAAACTGCAGAAGATGGAAAAATGATGAAAGAGGGCATTCATACCGTAATTCTTGGAAAACCCAATGCTGGAAAATCTTCTGTTTTGAATGTATTAATGGGAAAGGAACGTGCCATTGTAACAGATATTGCCGGAACCACAAGAGATACTTTGGAAGAGTTCATTTCTATTAATGGAATTCCTCTTAATATTGTGGATACTGCTGGTATCCGTAATACAGAAGATGTGGTGGAAAAGATTGGTGTGGACAAATCTTTAGAAGCCATGCAGGAAGCGGATTTGATTTTGTATATTGTGGATTCTTCTATTCCACTGGATGAGAATGATTTTCAGATTATGAATCAGATTCAGGACAAACAGGTTATCATCTTGCAAAATAAATCAGATTTGGAAAATGTGGTAACAAAAGAAGATATTATATCACATTTAGATAAACCAATGATTGATATCAGTGCTAAGGAAAAAACAGGATTTGAAGATTTTTACAAATTGTTAAATGATATGTTCTTTCACGGTTCTTTGTCTTATAATGATGAGGTGTATATTACAAATATGCGGCATAAAGAAGCATTGGAGCAATCACTTTCTTCCATCCAATTGGTGAGACAGAGTATTGCAGATGGCATGCCGGAGGATTTCTATTCCATTGATTTAATGGCGGCTTATGAACGGCTTGGATATATCATCGGGGAATCAGTAGAAGATGATCTGGTGGATACCATTTTTAAAGAATTCTGTATGGGAAAATAGATAATGAAAGGAAAAGCAATGAATACGATAGAGGAAACATATGATGCAATTGTGGTAGGTGCCGGACATGCCGGTTGTGAAGCAGCTCTGGCATTGGCACGAATGGGACAGGAAACTATTATTTTTACGGTGAGTATGGATAGTGTGGCAATGATGCCATGTAATCCCAATGTGGGTGGTTCTTCTAAGGGACATCTGGTAAGAGAAATTGATGCCCTTGGTGGAGAGATGGGAAAAAATATTGATAAAACCTATATTCAGTCTAAGATGTTAAATCGTTCCAAAGGTCCTGCCGTACATTCTCTGCGGGCCCAGGCAGATAAGGCAGAATATACAAGGAATATGCGGATGACCATGGAGCATACGGAACATCTGACTTTGCGTCAGGCAGAGGTGGCTGAGTTACTGTTTGAAGATAGTGAATATTGTCAGAATGAAAGTACGGTAAATACAGATAGCAACAATCTTTGTGGTATAGATGAGAAAAATGTGAATGTATTTCAGGGAAAGAATAAGCTGAAAATTAAAGGTGTCCGTACCAAGTCTGGTGCCACCTATTATGCAAAATGTGTGGTACTTTGTACCGGTGTGTATCTGAATGCCAGATGTATCTATGGAGATGTGGTTAATCTCACAGGTCCTAATGGTTTATCTGCTGCAACCTATTTGTCGGATTCCATGTTAAATGCAGGAATTCCTCTCCGCCGTTTTAAAACCGGAACTCCTGCAAGAATTGATAAGAGAAGTATTGATTTTTCCAAAATGGAAGAGCAGAAAGGGGATGAAACCATTGTTCCATTTTCCTTTACCAATACGGAGGAGGATATTAAAAGAGAACAGGTTAGCTGCTGGCTTACTTATACCAATGAGGAAACACACAATATTATAAGAAAAAACATTGACCGTTCTCCGTTATTTTCCGGTGCCATTGAGGGAACAGGACCGAGATACTGTCCTTCCATTGAAGATAAGGTTATGAAATTTGCAGATAAAGACAGGCATCAGGTATTTGTGGAACCGGAGGGAGAGTTTACCAATGAAATGTATATTGGTGGAATGAGTTCTTCCCTGCCGGAGGATGTGCAGTATGCCATGTACCGGAGTGTGCCGGGATTAGAAAATGCCAGAATTGTAAGAAACGCATATGCCATTGAGTATGATTGTATTAGTGCGTTGCTGTTAAAGCCATCTCTGGAATTCAAAGAGGTGGAAGGATTATTTAGTGCAGGACAGATGAATGGAAGCTCCGGTTATGAAGAGGCGGCGGCACAGGGATTGATGGCAGGAATCAATGCTGCCAGAAAATTGCAGGAAAAAGAACCGGTTGTGTTAGACCGTTCACAGGGATATATCGGAGTGCTCATCGATGATCTGGTAACGAAGGAGACAAAGGAACCTTACCGGATGATGACTTCCCGTGCAGAATACCGCCTGCTTTTAAGACAGGATAATGCGGATCTGCGTCTTACGGATATTGGCCATGCCATTGGACTAATTGATGATGACAGATACGAACATTTTTGCAAAAAGAGAGAGTTGATTCAAAAAGAGGTTTCCCGGTTATCGGAAACCATGGTAGGTGCTAACAAGGAAGTGCAGACTTTCTTAGAAGAAAATGAAAGTACAACCTTGAAAACTGCTGCATCTCTGGCAGACTTGATCAAGCGTCCGGAACTGAATTATGAGATGATTGCACCTTTGGATAAGGAAAGGGAATCTTTATATGAAACTTCTCTTTATAAGGAGAATCTGTCAAAAGAAGTGATAGAGCAGATTGATATAGAACTGAAATATGATGGTTATATCAAACGCCAGCGGTCCCAGGTGGAGCATTTTAAGAAGCTGGAGAAGAAGAGAATCCCTGCGGATATTGATTACAATGATGTGCATAACCTTCGAAAGGAAGCAAGACAGAAGTTAAATGATATACGTCCGGAGAATATCGGGCAGGCATCCCGAATATCCGGAGTTTCACCGGCGGATATGTCGGTGTTGATGATTTATCTGACTGGAAATTCTTGAAAACGTGATAATACAGAATTGTAATTTATTTGAAAACGTGATAATATAATTCTATGAAATTTTTGAAAACGTGATAATCGTATAGAAAAGAACAGGAACGGTTATAGTATAATTGGTGATGTATATGAATTTAAAAAGAAAAATTTATGATAAATTGGTAAATTGGAAAAGAGAAAGCCAAGGATCTTCTGCTGTTTTATTAGAAGGTGCAAGGCGTGTTGGTAAAAGTTATATTGCAAAAACTTTTGGTGAGCAGGAGTATAAATCCTATTTATTGATAGATTTTTCTAATATATCAGATGATGTTTTAGATGTATTTGAACATGATAAGACGAATCTGGATTTATTCTTTAATAAGTTATCAATTTTTTATAATGTAAAATTATATTTACGAGAAAGTCTGATTATTTTTGATGAAGTGCAGATGTATCCAAAAGCACGACAATTGGTGAAACATCTGGTGGAAGATGGAAGATATGATTATTTAGAAACTGGTTCTTTAATTACATTACGTCAGAATATAGAAAATATTGTATTACCTTCGGAAGAGGAACATTTTCAGATGAATCCATTGGATTTTGAGGAATATTTATGGGCAATGGGTGATGAAATGACAGCGGATTATATACGCAGTTGTTACGAACAAAAGATTCCTTTGGGTGATGCAATTCATCGGAAGGCAATGAATCAGTTTCGTCAATATATGCTTGTTGGTGGAATGCCACAGGCAGTTTTGGAATATATCAAAACAAAAGATTTTGAAAAAACAGATATCGTAAAACGCAGAATTCTTACTTTATATCGGAATGATGTTACCAAATTTGCAAAGGGTTATGAGAGTAAAGTTTTGTCTATATTTGATGGGATTCCTGCCCAATTATCCAAACATGAAAAAAGGTACAATTTAGCTTCCATTGAGAAACAGGCAAGATTTAGAGAATATGAAGATTCTTTTATGTGGTTAGAGGAAGCAGATATTATTAATATCTGTTTTAATTCCACAGATCCAAATGTAGGATTAGGTCTTAATACAAAGCGCATGACGTTAAAATGCTATATGGCTGATACAGGATTATTATTTAGTCATGCATTTTCAGATAAAGAGTTGACAGAAGAATCTATCTATAAGTCTATTCTTTTTGATAAATTAGAATTAAATGAAGGAATGTTTTTGGAAAATATTGTTGCACAGATGTTGGTTAGCCGAGGATACAAATTATTCTTTTATTCAAAAAATGACAGAGTAAATGCAGATAATAGGATGGAAATAGATTTTTTAATTCGTCAAGATAAGAAAATTAGTCCTGTAGAAGTAAAGTCTGGTAAATATCAAACTCATACCTCATTGGATAAGTGTAAAAGGAAGTTTGGAAAAAAGATAGGAACGAGATATATTATATATACGAAAGATTTACGGGTAGAAGATGACATTGTATATCTGCCTGTTTATATGACAATGTGTCTTTAGGAGGTATATAGAATGAACATTCGCAGGGCAAAAGAAAAAGATATGAACGGAATTAACAGATTACTTCGTCAGGTTCTTATGGTACATCATAATGGAAGACCGGATTTGTTTAAAGCAGATGTAAAGAAATATACAGATGAGGAATTATTAGATATCATAAAGGATGATAACAAACCTATATTTGTTGGTGTTGATGAGAAAGAAAATGTGCTTGGTTATGCATTCTGTGTATTTCAACAGCATATAGATGATAATATTTTAACGGATATTAAGACTTTGTATATCGATGATCTCTGTGTGGATGAGGAGTTGAGGGGAAAGCATATTGGAAAAGAAATTTATGAATATGTTCTGGATTTTGCAAAGAAGAGAGGATGTTATAATGTGACACTGAATGTATGGAACTGCAATCCTTCCGCAATGAAGTTTTATGAAAAATGTGGACTTGTACCGTATAAGGTTGGTATGGAAAAAATCTTATAAGAAAGTAAATCTACTATTATTGGATAACTATATATTGTAAGGTGTTTTATAATAAACGGAGTAAAAGAAAAATTGGGAGAAATATATGGAACGCTTAAAAGAAATGGCATTGCAATTTAATATTGAATTATCAGATAAGCAGATTGAACAGTTTCAGATTTATTATGAATTGTTTGTAGAGACCAACAAGGTAATGAACCTGACTGCAATTACCGAGTTAGATGAAGTTATTACAAAACACTTTTTGGATTCCCTGGCTTTGGCACAGGTTTATCC
This sequence comes from Lachnospiraceae bacterium, assembly GCA_051877755.1. GTDB lineage: Bacteria > Bacillota > Clostridia > Lachnospirales > Lachnospiraceae > CAG-590. Next base: position 25,035 of record JBJEJE010000003.1, read on the forward strand.
GGAAATTTGTGATGACAGTAAAAATATTACGGTACTGGATTTGGGAACCGGTGCTGGTTTTCCAGGCATACCACTTAAAATTGCATTTCCACATTTGCAGATTACATTAATGGATTCCTTAAATAAACGTATCAAATTTCTGCAGTCTGTAATAGATGAGTTAGGATTATGTGGTATTGAGGCAGTACATGGAAGAGCAGAGGAAGCAGCAAGAAATAAAAGTTACCGGGAAAACTTTGATTTATGTGTAAGCCGGGCTGTGGCAAATCTCTCTACGTTAAGTGAGTACTGTATTCCATTTGTAAAAGTGGGAGGGGAATTTATTTCATATAAGGCTGCGGATATAGAAGAAGAGGTAAATAATGCAAAGAAAGCAATTCAGGTTTTAGGTGGAAAATTAACCTCAGTTAAAAAATTAACTCTTCCAAATTCTGATATTGAGCGTTCTTTTGTTATGATTCAAAAAGAAAAAACAACACCAAAGTCTTATCCACGAAAAGCAGGTACTGCAAGTAAAGAACCAATTCAGTAAAATATATTTTAAATTATTTATAGAATATATTTTATGATAGAAAGATAAAAAGTACGCAAATTTGCAATAACATTAGAAATGTTAGTCAGGCAAATTTGTGTACTTTTTATTAGGATGCATTTTTCTTTTGGTGTCGTTTTTCTTGTCGTTTTAGTCTTAATTCATTCTGTCGTTTCTTGATCTGTTCATATTCATTTTTGGTAATCTTTTCAACAGTTTTAATTGCAAATACATGTCCATCGTTTGTAGATTTAAATCTTATTTTTCCACAAATCAGTCCATGTGTCCAACATTTACCAACACAGATTTGTGTGGTGGAATTGTTAACAAACCATCTGATTTTTTTCTTGAGTTTACGGTTGCATTTGTGACAGCGTAGAGTAGAAATATTCTTATCATCCATGGCTTCTTTTTTGTTATTGAAAGTACGGGTGATATATTCACTGTAGTTCATGTGCTGAGAAGTGATTTCTTCTTCTTCACAGGTTGGATAGTGATAGTAATCAATACTATACATATCAGAAAGTCTTTTTCGATTCATTTCCTGAAATACTTTTGCGGTATAATATGCATCATTTTTTGCACAGTGAAATGGTTCATTAATTGGAATATGCAGATCCGTAACTGCCTTTTCCAGACTTGGCATTTTACTTTTATCTCCCAAGTGATTGATTGCATATATTTCCTGGAGATTATAAAATTTCAGAGGAAACGGAAAAGTGTTAAGATAGTAAAAATCCATATTTTGCTGCAGGTATGTCAGATCAAGAGGTCCCCATGTACAAAATATATAATCTTCACCACACCATTTTTTAAATTCACGAAAAACAACATCAAATGGACGTCCGGTACGAAGAAGTTTTTCATCATAATTTAGTAATTCACGGATTGCTGCCTGTAGCCGTCGATAAACTCTTGGTTTGATAATACTTCCGTAATGGTCGATAATATTAAATTTTTGATCAAGTTTCGTAGCACCAATTTCAATTACTTCAAATGGCAGCTTTGCATTTGATGTACTTGAAGAACCCTGGTTCCACTCCAAATCCATTACAATATAATTCATATATATCCTTCTAAATGTATATTTGTATTTGAGTGTTGTATTAGTTTGCACGCATTCTTCTTACGTTGTCTGTGTTATCATTATAATATGTATCAAGTGTTTTGTTGATTTCTTCTAATACTTCTAATGTCTCTTTCGATGCAGTGGAAGTATTACCATTTAACTGAACAAGAAGTTTGGAAATACGGTCAGAACTATTAAGTGTCTTGTTACTGCTTTCCTGTGTCTTTTTGATCAAAATCTTTGTACAGAGTTTCTGTTGTTCAATTAGTTCATCATTCAATCTCTGGTTTTCCTGTTTTAACTGTTCAAGCTGTTTTAAAAGTGCGTCGTTCTGTTTGATGTTGGTAGATTCTTCCCGTTTGGCAACGGAATAGATACCCTTTTCTACTTTCACAAGCTCGGTCTGTTTATCCATAGAAGCTTCAGAAATCTCGTCTACTTTCTTAACGATACTGTCCACAAGAAAATAAGTATCTGCTAAGGCTATTAAACCAAACACAATGATTAATTCTATCATTTGTGGCATATTTAATATTAAATAAAGTAACACCAGAATAGAAGCCACAAAACCAACGGCACTGAATGTTAAATTAGATTTTTTGATCTTCATAAAATAACCCCCATTACTGTAAGTGATTCTTGAAATAGTAGTATTCTATATATGAGTAATGCACCCGGCGGGAATCGAACCCACAATTATTCTTTAGGAGAGAATTGTTATATCCATTTAACTACGGGTACAGATAATAAGAACAAATGGTTGAGGAATATGTCACATAAAATGAACCTGTCCCTGCAACCAGATAATTCCTTTAAATCTTCTTCCAATCCGTGGTTCACCTTCAAGATCCAGGGAATTGATTGCCACGTTGATGGTAAGATCATTGCATACCACAGTTAGATTATACACCAATTCACCGGAAAATTCATTAGTAATTTGTTCTATTTTTGTAATAATTCCTAAAATGGAATAGTGTTCGTTATCAATACCATATGGCATAAAGTATGTTTCAATAACAGTGAATAAATCTTCATCTTTAATCCGCTTGGAAATAAGAGAGTAGGTATCCATATCGTCTAAAGTTAAATTTTCCAAAGCATCCATATCACCGGACTTTGCTTTAGCTATAAGATTACGGCGTTCCTTATTACTGATGGGCTGTTTCTCGTAGGGATAGGAGATGTATTCTAAATGAACACCATAAAGAATTCTTCCATTTAATGATAAAGCACCAAACTTTACTTTCTTTGGAATTTTGTAAAAGTCATTTAACCAGGTACTTCTTACATAATCGACAATATTTTGCAGAGCATAAATGAGAGTAATCCCTAGATTGTAATCATCTGAAACTCCGGAATAGGCCTCCTTGTCTGTGTGTCCTTCAATCTGGATATCCGGTTGTGTCGTAGTATGGGAGCCTATACAATAAGGAAAAGAATGATCTACCATGATGGTACCTTCTTTATCACTTTCTGCAATGATTGCAAGACCAAGACCGCCTCCTAAATCTCTGTTTATCTGAATTAATTTGGTATCTGCTCCGATTTCAATTTCTCTTCTGTTTGTGGAATCATTTAATGCAGCGGTTATCAGTGTATTCTGTTCTATTTTATTTTTGAGTTTGCTAAAACCGATAGCGCGTAAATAACTATGCATTTTATACTCCTTTTAATAACTGATTTCTGGTTTTCTTTCTTCTCTTTCTTTTGCTGCTTCTTCTGCACCTTCTTTGCCTATGGCAACATTGAGTGCCAGTCGCTCTTCTTCTGATAAGATATAATAGGATTCTTCATTGGTTACTTCCTTACAATAAGTAAAGCATCCTTCACGGCTATGCATGGAGGTAATAATGATACCATCGTGATTTTCTGTAAGTAGTGCCAGGGAAAAACTGAGTTTGCCTGACATTTCCTTGAAGGCATCATATTTTACAAGACCAATTTTACAAAAGGTAGTAAGAAATTTATCGTTAATGATTTCAATGTCTTTGTTCTGTTTTTTTTCATTTTTTACAACCTGACGAATTTCAGAAAATCTTTTTATAATAATTTCTTCTAAATTCGCAGCATCTTTTCCGGTAGTGAAACGTGTAAGACGCTTGTTTAATTTATTATATTTGGAAATAATTGTAAATATCCATATAAATTGAAATATTACAACAACAATTAATATAAGTACTACTAAATCAATACTTATTCCAATTGAATCAAATATATCTGCTCCCATTGCCAACCCTCTTTATTTCTTTCTCATCTGTTTTGAATGAATAACTTTATTACTTTTGTGTTTTCTTCTTTACAAATAAGTTTTATGATTGAATTGAATATATCATTTCCATGATGTGCTCTAATTCATCTTTTGAATAATATTCAATCTCAATTTTTCCCTTTTCATTATTCTTTGCTTTAACTGTTGTCTTTGCTCCAAGTTTATATTTGAAATTTTCTTCCAGTTCTCTGTAGAGAAAAGATAAATCCTCCGTCGTAGCCGCAGCTTCTGGCTCTTTTTTAGGATTATTCAAATCATTGACAATTTTCTTTACAAGCTTTTCTGTTTCTCTGACAGATAATCGTTCATCAAAAACTTTACAAGCTGTTTCATATTGTAATTCTTTATCCTCAATTGGAAGAAGTGCTCTTGCATGTCCATTGGATAATTTTTCGTCAATGACCATCTCTTGTACTGCTTCTGTCAGTTTTAACAAACGTAGTATGTTAGTAATATTACTTCTACTTTTGGAAACCCGTTCTGCCACATCATCCTGTTTTAAGTGAAATTCTTCTATTAATTTTTTATAAGCCTGGGCTTCTTCAATTGGATTTAAGTCTTCTCTTTGAATGTTTTCAATCAGACCAATCTCTAATATTTGCTGATCGGTATACTCTTTCACCACAACAGGTACTTCCTTTAAACCTGCTTTCATGGCTGCTCTCCAACGTCTTTCGCCAGATACCAGAAGATAGTAATTATTTCGTTTTGTAACAACAAGTGGTTCAATTACACCATGCTGGGAAATGGAGTCTGCTAATTCCTGAAGAGCGTCCTCATTGAATTGCTTTCTCGGCTGATCTTTGTTGATTTCAATATCTTTTATTTTCAGCGTCATTTCCTTAGGTACTTCTTTGACCACTTCTTTAATGATTTCTTTTGGCTCATCTGATTTGCTTGATGTTCTATTTTTTCTAGTCTGAGCTGTATTAACTCCTAACATGGTATCCAGACCATTACCTAATCCTTTTTTTGGCATTTTAATTTCCTCCTAATGTTTCATGTGAAACATTTTTAAAATGAAAATAGCACTCATATAGTTTTCAACGAATATATATGCCTGCAAGCAGTCAATATATTCTTGTGAAAACTGCATTCATGCTTATACGTTTATGTTTGTGATGACTTCATCAGCTAGTAATCGATAACTTTCTGCACCAGCACTTCTGGAATCATATGTTATAATTGGCATTCCGTGACTAGGTGCTTCAGCTAAACGTACATTTCTTGGGATAATTGTCTTATATACATTTTGATTGAGATTTTCTTTTACATTTTCAACAACTTGTAAAGATAAGTTTGTACGGGAGTCGTACATAGTAAAAACAACACCCTCAATCTTTAAATCTTTATTTAATTTCTGCTGAATTAATTCAATCGTATATATCAACTGGGAAAGTCCATCCAAAGCAAAAAACTCACATTGAATTGGAACAAGAACAGTATTTGCAGCTGTCATGGAATTGATTGTGAGCATTCCTAAAGCAGGCGGACAGTCAATAATTACATAATCAAATTTATCCTGGATTTTTCGTAATTGATTCTTGATAATATATTGCATATCCGGTTCTCCAATAAATTCGACTTCAGCACCAGCTAAATATCGATTGGAAGGTAATATATTTAATCCCGGTATTACATTAATTAACATAGCTTCACCTATGTTACAGTTCTCACACATAACATCATAAATGGTATATTCTAAGTCATCTTTGTTAATACCAAATCCTGTTGTCAAATGTCCCTGTGGATCCATGTCTACTGCTAAAGTTTTGAAACCTTTCTCAGCAAGGCAGGCAGCTAAGTTAATAGAAGTTGTTGTTTTACCAACTCCACCTTTCTGATTTGCAATTGCAATAATTCTTCCCATTTGTACGTACTTCCTTTGTTATCAAATTCTCTTCTCTAAATACTTTAACTATTTTATCACAAACAAAGAAAATAGGAAAGACGACATCTAGTAAATTAAAATTTGAAAAACACTACTTATTGATAAAAATGTTTCATGTGAAACATTTTACTTTTTATAAACGATTTTTCCGTTGCAAATTGTATACTGAATTTCTCCCTTTAAAGTTTGTCCTTTGAATGGGGAGTTATCCGATTTAGAAGAAAAAGAATCAAAAGTCTTTTCATTATCTGTAAAAATAACCAAATCAGCAGGTCCACCTTCTGCAAGATAGCCACAGTCTAAATGATACATGGAAGCAGGATTGATTGTCATTTTTTCAAGTAATTCCATGTAAGATAAATGACCAGGTTTCACCAGATTAGTAATCCCTAATGAAAGAGCAGTTTCTAATCCAATGATACCGCTAGGTGCTTCCGTAATTGGTTTGGCTTTTTCTTCTGTACTATGGGGAGCATGATCTGTAGCGATAATATCAATTGTGTTATCTTTAAGTCCTCTAATGATTGCCTGTCTATCCTGTTCTGTACGTAGAGGAGGGTTCATTTTAGCCAGGGTTCCATATTGAATTGCAGCTTCTTCGGTTAATGAAAAATGATGAGGAGTTGCTTCTGCATGAATATTAATAGTCTGTGCAATATCCATAGGAATGCTCTGTGTAACAGAATTATCAAAATCAGATGGATTTGTAATATCCGTCATCTCTTCCCGTGATTTAGGTAGTGGGAGAGTAAGATTATTCTTTGCAATAATATCTAATTTTTTCTGACGAACCAGTTCCACACCTTCCTTTGTACTGATATGCTGAATATTAATTGGTGCATCTAATTCTTCAGCAAGAGATAAATCACGATAGATTAAATCAATTTCAGCACCTCTAGGGGAACCTTCAATCTGATAATATTCGGAAGCTTTACCATGATTGATTCCATTATTGGTGATCAATTCTGGATTCTCTTCATGAAAACTCAGTGGTACATTTAATTCCTTTGCCATTTTCATAGCAGCAACAACCATAGTTTCATCCATCATAGGAATACCATCATCCGTAAAACCAACAGCACCATTTTCTTTTAGAAACTCCATATCAGTTAATTCTTTTCCCTGTAATCCTTTTGTGATAGAAGCACAGGTAAGTACATGGATATCTGTTTCTAATCCTTTATCAATTACATAACGAAGGGTATCTATATTGTCTACAGTTGGCTTAGTATTAGCCATTAAAACCACAGTGGTATAACCGCCTTTGGCAGCCGCCTTTGCACCGGTAAGAATATCTTCCTTATAAGTAAAACCGGGATCACGGAAGTGAACATGAACATCTACCAGTCCTGGGGCAATCATCATGTTATCTGCATAGATAATCTGTAAATCTTTCTGTTCTTCCTCAGATAAATCAATCTCCATAATAAAAGAATCAATTTTTCGGATTTTGTTGTCTTCAATCAATATATCATAAATTCCGTTGCGTCCAGACTTTGGGTCAATAACATAACCATTTTTAATAAGAAGCATATGGGTTCCTCCTAAAATAAATTTACTGTATTATGAAAAGTGTATCACATTTTTTTATATTCAACAATGAAAAGAATAGAATATGCAAAATTAACTGTAGTCAAAATTTAAACATAGAATGAAATAATTGTAATTAGGATAAAAAGTATAGAAAAAACCGGAAACCACAATTAGTGATTCCCGGTTTTGCTCTCCTTACATCTGCTCAGGACACTGGATTCCCAATAAATCCAAAGCATCTTTCAAGGTTACTTTCGTCATGGCAACCAGCTTAGCCCGCGCATTACGAAGTTGGTCATCTTCAACATTTACACGGTCGGCATTATAGAAACGGGAGAAGGATTGTGCCACATCCATGGCAAAACGAGCCACAATGGAAGGTTCATATTTCTCAGCTGCATCAGCCACAACCTGAGGAAAACGATTGATTTCCTTTAACAGTGCAATTGCTTCGTCATCCAGCAATAAGCTGTAGTCAATATCCGCATTGGCATCATAGGAAATGCTTCTAAGGATACTTGCACAACGACAGTAAGTATACTGCACATATGGACCCGTCTCTCCATCGAAATTCAGTACTTTGTCCCATTTAAAGGAAACATCTTTGATTCTCTGGTTATATAAATCATGGAAGATGATGGCACCAACACCAACGGTTTTGGCAACTTCGTCCTTGTCTTCCAAATCCGGATTCTTTTCTGCAATAACTCCTTTTACTTTTTCAATGGCTTCTAACAGAATATCTTCTGCATAAATGATATTACCACTTCTTGTAGAAAGCTTTGCACCTTCCAGACTCACTAAACCGTATGGAATATGAACCAGACTGTCTTTTGCCCAATCATTTCCCAGTAATTCCACTACCTTAAATACCTGTGCAAAATGAAGCTTCTGTTCCTGACCGGTGACATAAAGACATTTTTCAAAATTCCAGCGTTCTTTACGATAGAAGATAGCTGCCAGATCACGGGTAGCATAAATGGAACTTCCATCTTTTTTCATAATGAGACAAGGAGGCATATCATATTCTTCCAAATCCACAATCTGGGCACCCTGACTTTCCTGTAACAGATTGGCATCCTGGAGACGTTTTACCACATCTGCGGTTTTATCCCGGTAGAAGCTTTCACCAAGATAATGGTCGAAATCCATGCCAAGCAAAGAATAGGTTCCCTTATATTCCTTCAGACTGATATCCACAAACCACTGCCATATGGAAAGAGCCTCTTCGTTGCCGTGTTCCATCTGTGTGAACCAATCTCTAGCCTGATCATTTAAAGAATCATCCTTTTCTGCTTCCTCATGAAATTTTACATAGAGACGCATTAATTCAGCAACACCGTCTTTCTCAACAGCTTCCTTACTTCCCCATGCTTTATAGGCAACAATCAGTTTACCAAACTGGGTTCCCCAGTCTCCTAAATGATTGATACGTTCCACCTTATAACCGAGTTTGCTGTATATCTTGTAAAGGGAGTTTCCAATAATTGTTGTACGGAGATGACCTACATGGAAATTCTTTGCTACATTCGGTGAAGAATAATCAATGCAGATTGTCTTGCCGTTTCCCACAGTGGAAGAACCAAAATTGTCTACATCTGCAGTCTCCACCATGGTCTTTACAAAAAGTTCCTTTTTAATAAAGAAATTCAGATAGGCACCCTTTACCTCTAACCGGTCTATAAAATCCACTTCGCCGATTTTGTCTGCAATGTCTGCAGCAATCAGTGGAGGTGCTTTGTGCAATGTTTTTGCCAGCTGAAAACATGGAAATGCATAATCCCCCATGTCCGCTTTTGGCGGAATCTCTAAAATGTCTGCAACGGTATCTATATCTAAATTAGCTGCAGTTGAAATTAAGTTGATGATCTTGTTCTTCATAGAAGCCTCCTACTATATGTTAAATATTATTGTCTGATATATATCTTTTGGTAATGGTTATAATATCATGTTATCCATAATGATATCCGTTATTTCTTAATGGGAAAAGAAAATCTCACATTGGTTCCCGAAATCAAATCTCCCTGAATCTGAAGTTTTCCGTCTAACTGATAAATGGTCTCATGAAGTTTGTGAAGACCGGAAGACCAGGCAGAGCGTTCCAGATAATCCTCTGGGATTCCCACACCATTATCATTTACATAGACATCAATCAGCCGGCTGCTGATAAAAATCTTGGCGGTTACACGGTTTGCATTGGAATGCTTAAATATATTGTCGAATACCTCCCGTAACATCTTAATCAGCCGTATGGTAATAACCGGCGGAAGATTCATCTCATGCTCGGTGCAGTCACAGGAGGAGTCGATCATACATTCCGGATGTGCCTGCTTGTAACCGGCAATCAGTTTATCCACCTGATCCCAGATTGGCTGCTTTATGTCAATGTTATAGTTTAAATGATCCAGTACTTCGTCTAAGGATGTTAATATTGCCTGCTGTGAATTATGCAGTTCATTCAGAGTAACCTTTGCACGTCCGATATCTGAATGCAAAAGCCATTTTAAAACATCCATTTTATTCAGATTGGAAATCAGTTCCTGTTTGATGTTCTGATCCAGGGAAGAAGCATATTGAAAATGTTCGTAATCCTCTAACATTAGCATATTGTAATTATGTGTGGTCTTGGACTCTGTATCCTCTGTCTCAATAAATTCAATGGCATCCTCTGTGGTATCCTCATTTCCTATGTCGCTGTGGCTGCTTCCAACCAGAACAGTATGAATGCATTTGCTGGCCTTGGACAGCATCTCCACCTGTTCCTTATAAAACAGGATATCTTCTTCTATCTGATTGATCCGGTTTATGAGACGTTCCCTTGCGTCTTCCAAGTCCTTTATCTGCAGGGCAATCTGTTTCCCTTTCGTCATGGTGCTCCCATTGTCATCTGAGAGAGGAGAGAAAACATTGCGCCGGTTATCAATGTGATAGGTATAAAGATCCCTTGTTTTTTCAAGGGTTTCAATCTGTACCTCCAATTCAAACAGCTCGGTTTTCAAACTCTGAACCAGCTCTAAGTTGCTGACATAGGTTTTGTTAAAATAATCCAATGTTTTGGAATTGGCTTCCTCTATGATGTTAAGTGGGTTCATTTCATCATTTGCCATATCGTGTTCCTCATAAAATCTTATGTGATTAAGAATTCTTTGGTAAATCAGAAGTAGTAGTCATCATCACGCTGTTTACGTCTTCTGTGGTGATTCCGATAACCGCGTCTTCTCTGGCTGCGTCGTATTCTTCTCACAAATGCTGCAAAGAGCATATAAATAAGAAGAACTACAATAAGTGCTGCAATTACAATTCCGATTTTCAATAAAACTTTACCAATGGTTTTCCATATAGATGGAGAGATATCATCCTCTTTTTCCTGTGTCATCTGGGAGGAAAGAAGGGGAGTGGTACTGGTAATAGGGATAGAACCAATCTGTTCGCCATCATATGTAAATATAATTTCACCTAACACGTTGTCCTGTGCTTTGTCATATAACTTGATTTCCCGTTCTATTTTTGTGGTATCCACTGTCTTGTTGATAAGCAGAGAATAATTTTTGTCCACGGTTAAATCAATCATTTCATGGTCTAAGTTGGAATAATAGTTATCCAAAATGACATTATTATCTGCAGCATCTTCTGTTTCTGAATCAAAGGAAAAGTCGGAAAGAGGATAAAAATAGGTGTAGTTATTATAGCAGTAATTGTATAAAGCCCTGGAATCCGTATAGGTATATTGCCAGCCATCACAATCTAATATAACACAGATGAGTTCTAAGCCATCTTTCTTGGCAAAGGTAACTAAAGTGTTGTTGGCATCTGTAGTATATCCCGTCTTTCCACCTTCACAGTATTCATAGTAATATGGCTGGGCAGGATTAATCATTTTGTTACCATTCCACAAAGGTCTTGTCACATCTGCTAAATTAGTCTCCGGAACCGTGTAGGATAAGGTACCGGCAACCTCACGGAAAGTATCATTCTGCAAAGCAGCCCTGGTAATTAGAGCCAGGTCGTAGGCAGTGGTATAATGTTCCTCATCATGGAGACCATTTGGTGTTACAAAATGGGTATTTTCGCAGCCGAGTTTGGCAGCAGTGTCATTCATGAGCTGGGCAAAGGATTCGATATCCCCTGAGACATATTCAGCCAGGGCATAGGCACATTCGTTGCCGGAAATCAGCATAGTACCATACATAAGATCGCCTAAGGTTACCTGTTCTCCAACATCCAGACCAAGCAGAGAACTGTTGCGGTCGACGCCCCAGATTGAATTTTCAGACATGGTAATGGTTTCGTTAAAATCCAGACCATGTTCCAAAGCAAGATATGCGGTCATAATCTTGGTGGTACTGGCGGGGTACTTCTTCTCATGGGCATTCTTTTCATATAGAACCTGTCCTGTTGAAGCATCCATTACAATTGCTGCATTCGAAACAAGATCCGGTTCTCTGGAGGGATCATCCGGATATTCGGTTGTTTCCGGATGTTCTGTTGTTGCTTCTGTAATCCCTGTGGCATAGCAAGGCACAGAAAATGTGAATATAAGTAGTAATGCCAGCAGTATGGCAGATACCTTTTTCATCTAAATATACTCCTTTAAATAGATAAACATAATTAAATTTATTTTATTATATCTCGCGAAGTGTGTCAACCTTTGTAAAATTCTGTAGAAAATTAGTTGTTATATTCTTGAAAAATAAGTTTTCATTTCTACCAGACTATGATAAAATAGAAGAAACAAAAAGATCGCATGGTTGTGCGGTCTTTTTGACTCTATAAGATATTTCAGCTTTATGATAAAAAGAGGGTGGTAGCATGAATAAGAAGGACATCGAGTTTAAAATCATGGAACGGCGTCCGATTTTCTGTAAAAACTGTGGGGGAAAGCTGTTTTACCAGAGTGGAGGTTTATATCGCTGTGAGGATTGTGGCGAAGAAGAACTGGATGATTTTGGAAAAATAAAACAATATCTGGAGGAACATGGTCCGTCTGCCGCTACATTTATTTCAGAGGGAACGGGGGTATCCCTGGAGATTATCAATCTTTTTCTGAAAAATGGAAGGTTGGAGATTCCGGAGGGCAGTAATTTCTATATCAAATGTGAACGATGTGGATGTTCTCTGCGGTTTGGACGATATTGTTATGGCTGCACAAAAGAACTGGCAGGACAGCTTAAGGGTGCCATGTTTGAGCAGATGGGAGAAAAACCAAAGTCAGTACAGGAAAAAGAAAAGGGAAAAATGCATTTTCTGGATAATGCAGGAAAGAAGAAAAAATAAAAAGAAATCCCTGTGAAGCACGGATAAGAGGACAGTTTTGCCCACCAAACAGCAGGAATATTTTGGTAGAATACAAAAGTAAAATATTCTTGATAGAATGGAATATTTTTACTATAATTATATCAAGTTCATTCAGGAAGAACTTAGAAAAACAATAGGAGGAGTTTGTTATGAAGAAATGGAAGCAAAAAAATGTTGCAGGTTTTCTTGCAATCTGCATGATACTTTCTTTGTTTACCGGTATGCCGGTAAATGCGTCGCAAGAAGATGGCCTTGACGAGGAACCGCCAGAAATTGTGAATGAAAATGGCCTGAAAGTGACTGTCGGACTAGATTTTGTAGATATTATAGACGAGACTACGGGTGAATCGACAGGAAAACAGGAATTATTGACAACAGAAGAGGGAAGTGTAGTTATTCCTGCATATAAGAATGACGATGGAGTTCTTGTAAAACATGAATATGCAGAATGGGAGAGGTGGACTTCCTTCTATGGAGAGGATCTTTGGCTGGATTATGTAACAGAAGATGGGATAACAACTCACGTAACCTATGCTAATATAACCGTTACCTCACCATCAGGAAATGATGTAACAGAAGAAGTTGCAAGTCAACACGAGATAGACGACAGGGTGATCCGCTTCCAACCAACAGAAGCTGGAAGATATACCATAACCTATAATCTTGCTACTGCAGAAGTATCGGATAATTCTCTTACAATCAATGTAGGCTGTCCGGAAGTGGGATTCTATACCTATCCGAAGGCAAATGCAGAGAATCTGCTAAAGGATGACTTGTTTGAATATTCCGATATTAATAAGACATTTTACACGATATTACAATGTGATGGAAGCACAATTGCGTTAAGCGAGGAAGCTCCATTTAAAATAAAGGATTGGGATGTTAATCCGGATCCAGATACATACATAACAGACGAGACGGAAATCGCAGACTATATAAAATATGAAGCGGTAGAGGAAGAAACAGGAATCTATAAGGTGACAGTGAACACAAATAAATATTTTGGCTTGGTAGTTACTGCTACCGTGGAAGAAGATCAGGAAAATCCAACAAGGGACAGATGGATTAGTGTAGAGCCGAAGATGGAAGGTCTTGTCTTGAAAGATCAGATTGATTGGGATGAGGATACAGGAACACCTTCTGTTAATTTAGAGGCCGAATTTGCAAAAGAGACCTACCCGGAATTGTACGGTACTACACTGTACTTTGCATATGTAGAGAAAGAAGGTGCCGAAGGAGAACTCATAACAGCAGATAATGAATATATTTCCGTTTCTTATGACGGAAAGCCTGCTGGTAAGGATCTGGTAGAATACGGTACAAATGAGAACAATCCTGATTTAATTGATTTTACATTTTATGAGGTTGGAGATTATACAGTAACCTATGCAATCGGTGATATCTGCTCATCTGTTGTAATTCATGTGGGTTATCCAGTTGCAGCCTTTTATACAACGGAAGAAATGAGTGCAGAGGGCTTCCTAAGAGATGGAGAATTTCCTTATAATAATGAGAACCGTACAGTATATTTTATTGTAAATGATAATCCGGATAAAACCATTACGGATACAGAAATATCTATAAATGACTGGAACGAAGAAGATATTGCTATAGAAACAATAGAAGAAAATAAGAAATATAAGATTACGGTAAAAGACGATGTGCGAGCAAGCTTTGGATTGACGGCACAGTATTACTGCAAATGGGACTGGGAAAAAGTGCCGAAGGAGGATCGTAGGGATATTTATATGTATACCGACGAAGGTGCTATATATACAGATGGCATCGCACATTTAGGATATGCCGGATGTTATATTTCAGAGTATGAATTTGAAACATGTAATGGTATTAACTATAACAGTGGCAATTCACAGTACTGGGTTCATGCTGATACCATTCAGGGTGTTATTGATAAGCTTGCAGCCGTTTCGGAGGGAGAAGAAGTATTATTCAATCCGGATGATCCGGATGACACTGCAACAGGCATTGTAAATACCGGATATATACATATTAACGTAAGTCACTTTGGAGATATACAGCTGGAACCACAGTATATTTCTTCCTCCGGTAATATGAAGGGAATCCAGTTTGAAGCAGGAAACGATCATTACTTTACCATTCCGGATGAAAATCATTCTTTAACGGAAGATGGCATATACATTGAGGATAAATTGTATATTGTAACAAAAGAAGGAAAGGTAGAATTTCCAGCTTTAGCAGATGTTGATATTATCAGCCGTTATTGCGATGAATTGTATACGGTGGTAAAACATACAGAAGATGGGAAGTTGTATTATTCACTGGGTGAAAAGATTGATATAAGATTGGATTCCAAAAGTGAAAATACAATTCCGGAAGCGGACAATCAGAAAATGGCTTTGGGAGAACTGCTGGACAGTCTTGAATATAATGATGCATTTACGAAGTATTTTGATGTATATTGGATGCCTGCATTTCAATTCCCGGAATTACACGTTAATATGTATAGTGATATGAAATTTGCAGGCAATATGTCAGAACTTTATATTGGATTTAAAGATGGAGAGAATAACAAAGCAAGTATATTCTCAAGAACTGAAAATGGTTTAGAACGTGTAACAACGTATTCTAAGGATGATATAAATAAAGATTCTGAAACCATAGACGTTGTATACGATGATATATATGCAGAGGGCGGAACAGGATATTCTGTTTCTAATGTAAAGGTTCATTTATATGAAATTGCCAGCACTTCACAAAGTGATGAAAGCAGTACTTATGTAACAGAAGCCGGCGATAAGGTAACATTAGCGGTTGCTCCGGAACCATATTCATTAAAGGAGTTAAAATCTGAGCAGATAAAAGCCATTGAAATCGGAGAAAAATTAACCGTTTCCATTAAGGCAGATGAAATCGATCAAGCAACTGCCACAGATTCTGAAAAGAATGCCATTGAAGAGATCTGTAAGACAGTAGAAATGAACCTCGGTAAAACTGCCGTCGTTGGCGCATTTTTAGACTTATCTGTTTCAGCAAAGGTGGATACTGTAGAAGAGGAAACCAAGATTACGGAAACAAAAGCACCGATGACCGTTACAGTTCCATTAACAAAGGAATTGCAAGGGAGAAAGAATTATGCTATCGTCCGTTATCATGAGGGTATCGGTGGACATGTAGATGTATTAACTGCTAAATTATTAGAAGATGGAAAAACTTTATCATTTGATACCGATAGATTCTCTGTTTATGCCATTGTTTATGAAAAAGAGGATTTGGATCTGAGTAAAGTAGCATGGAACTATAAGGATGCATTTACTTATGATGGTTCTGCAAAGACAGTAGAATTAACAGGATTACCAAAGGGGCTTACGGCAACCTATACCGGCAATACAGCAACAGAGCCGGGAACCTATACCGCACAGGTAACATTTAGCTATGATGATACTGTATATAACGCACCGGATGTGTCAATGTTCAGCAGTTTGCAATGGCAGATTGTTAAAACAGAAACACCAGCTGCATCAACTGCACCAACTGCTCCAGCAGACACCACTAAGGCCGGTGATACAGCAACAGTTGACGGTAATAATTATACCGTTACCAGTGTGGCAGATAACCAGAAGACCGTTACTTATGTAAGTGGTGATAAGAAAGCCACAAATGTTACTGTACCGGATACCGTTACCATTAGCGGAACCACATATCAGGTAACAGCCATTGCGGATAATGCATTTAAGAATTGTACCGCATTAAAGAAAGTTACCATTCCAAAGAATGTGACAACAATCGGTAAGAATGCATTTTACGGATGTAAGAAATTGACTACGGTTAAGTATAGCGGAACGGCTGTGACAAAGATTGACCAGGGAGCTTTCCGGAAGTGTACCAGCCTGAAGTCCGTAACCATTCCAAAGTCTGTAACAGAGATTGGAAAGGATGCTTTCCGGGATTGTACCAAGTTAAGCAAGATTACCTTTAAGGGAACTGCAATTAAGAAGATTGGTAAGAACGCATTTAAGAACATTGCAAAGAAACCAACCATCAAAGTGCCTGCAAAGAAAAAGACTGCTTACAAGAAGCTGCTTAAGAGTGCAGGTTATACAAAGACAGTAAAATAATAACAAAATAGCAGATATATAACAGGGAGTGCCGTGATAAACATATCGCGGCACTCCCCTTTTATTGAAGTTTCCTTGTTTACTAAGTGTTGGAAAGAAATTGGGCATCATAGGGAAAAACAGAGAGTATATTAACTAAGGGAATCTTCCCCAATATCTTTCAACAATTCGTTACATTCTTCCTCGGATAATTGGTGCTGGATGCAGTATAAAACAGCGGCATCGAAACGGTTTCGAGGATAAAGAATGGGGCGGTTGCCGGCAGTTAAAAGTTTCTGGGTCTCATCCACAGAAAGCTGGCACAGAAAGGCAATGCGGATTAGAAAATTCCTGGTTGGTTTTCTCCTGCCTTTGAGAATCTGATAAGTGTAAGAGCGTTCCATGTTAAGCTTAAGAATCACATCTTTTGCCTGTAATCCATGAGATTCTAATAATGTATTCATATATTCAGAAATATTGACATCTTTAAAAGAATCTTCTTTTTTGAATTCTTCTATATCTAAATTTTCTAGTAATTTCAATAATTCCTCAGTTGATTTCATGGTCCCACCATCCTGTATCTGTAATGAGATTGATTATCATTGATTATTGCCGGATTAAGGTTATATTATTCCGGATAAGCGAAGAAAACTTCACTTATATGTATAATGGGTAATATATATCAATAATATTCTATCATAGTGAAATTATTTTTGGTGGGCAAATTTGCCCATTTTTGTTTTAATTTACAAAAATTGGAGAGAAATATGGGAAAAAATGATAAAAGTGGGCAGTTATGTCCACCAAAAAAGGCTACTAATTTGATAAAATCGCAATATGACATTGTCATTATTAGTGCAATGAAAATATGAAGGAGGATATTGTATGAGGAAGGAAAGATTAAAAAAGCGAGGTATAGCATTAAGCCTTGCCTGTGTAATGATCTTAAGTATGTTTACAGGAATTAAGGCAAATGCTGGTTGGTGGGGAAATCCAGAAGAGAATCCAGAGACAGCTAAGCAATATGGATTATGGTTTGGAAGTTGCTGGCTTGAGGAAGATGAAAATAGTGAAAACTGCGGAAAATGGATGATGGATACGGATGAAGATCCTGTAGTGTGTGATCCTACTAGTGTAGATGTTGGGGACATGAGAGAGTATGCAGATATGGATCTTCGAGAAGTTGACGGAACCTGGAAGAATGCGTATTTCTTCAAGTATGTCGATTATGAAATAAGTGGAGAAGTTGAGGAGTCAAGTATTAACATAGGAAATATTGATCAGATTACGGAAGAGACGAACCTTTATATAACTTATCTGGGCACAGAACTTGAAAACGATGCGGAAAATGAAGGGAATACGGACCCAAGATGGGCAATTGCTAATGTGGTGGAGGATTCTTCCGCATCTATTACACCTATTGAGGAATCAGAATCAGAAGGTCTTTTCGAGTTACATATTGAGAAACCTGGATATTACATTATTTCCAAAGGGCAATTAGAAATAGCTGATAATCACTTTATTGACAGTGATGCTGCTATTGGTTTGCATGTATATAAATATACCGGGCTTGCAGCAAGGGAAGCTTATTATGATGGTGATTCACAACAGTGGAATTATGACCCTGAAGACCCAAATTATGGCAATGAAATTTGGGGTCGGGATTTAGGAGATAGTGCCTTTGCGATTACTGATGTGGTGGAAGGAGAGGAAGGAAGTATTTCCTTTGATGAGCTTGAACTTACCTATTATGGTGAGATTGGGGCAGATCCACGTTTTCCTTATGAAACCACAGATGAAGCTGAACAACCTATTGAAAAATATGAAGAGAAGGTGGATACCAAGGCAACCATTGAAGTATATAATAAAGATGAAAGCCTTATTCTTTTCAAACCGGATACGCCGGGTAAGTATCTGATTTCAAAGAAAGGTATAACAGATGAAGTAACCGATGAAAATCGTGAAATTCGTGAGAATGCAATTCTAATTGACGTTGACTCGAATAGACCGGGATTTTTCAACACTACAAAATATTTAAGAGAAAATCTGCTTTTCAATGTATGGGCAGATTGTTATGACACCACATATGTGGAAGGACAAGCAGATTCATCGTTTTATTACCATGCACCTGTTGTTGGAGAAGAAGAAGATGCCTTTGAAAAGCTGATTGTTAATTATGGTGATAATACCACTGAAATAGGGAAAGATGAAATTATTTCTAACGGCTTTTCCGACGTATTATCCATGGAGCCGGTTTCTGGAGCAAATGGATGGTACAAGATTACTATCAATTTGAATGATTATATGCATGTAGAGTTTGTAGATTCATTTGGGGGATGCGCAAATCTGGATGTTCGTTATTATGGAGCTAACGAGATTGAACTACGTGAAGTGGACAGAGAGAAAACAGCATACAGCTATATGGATGATCCATATTTGGTAACCACATCCTTTACAATGGAGGCATATGGCGTAGAGAATGGTGAACTTAAGAAAATAACAAGTGAAGATAAACTGGCAGCCTTTAATGTATATGAAAGAATTGAACTGGGTGATATTTGTTGGGAGGATGAAAACGGGGAACCCCAACATATGGAAGGTTTTTCTCATAATGAAAATGATGAACTCATATATGAGAACGACCCTGATGATGTAAGATTTATCTTTGGTGAGGATGAGGATGGTAATGAAATCCTGGAATATGTGTACAAAAAAGTTGACAGTGATAATGCTTCCATAGAAGTAATAGAAGAAGGTCTTAAAGTACAGGTAAATGCTATTGGCGACTATCTTTTGACATCGGAGAATGGAGGATGGTATGAATTTAGAGCGGATCTTCCTAGTATTGGAGTGTACAATACTCCAGAACGTAAGGAATACAACCGTGATTATATTGACAATTTGGAGAAAAATATTAAGGTATACCAGGGTCGTGACTGTAGTGATACATATTATGTTTTAGCCTGGGTTGACAAAGATCACTATGATAAAAATGGAGAACCTGTTACAGGTAATGTTAACGAATGGGATAATTTAAGTCCATGGGCTGCAGATCCTGATACAATTGATATTCAGGCAGGTGAAAATGTTAACTTTAAAACACTTGAAGATGTCGATTTTGATTCGATTGAGGGATTTGTGAAAGTAGATACAGAGAATCCGGTAATATATGAGGATGAGGATAATCGTGCAAAAATTGGATATCCAATTCAATTAACCAATGACATTGATAGAGATTTCTCTATTATTATGTCGGCTGAGCGGAATAATACTGAGTTAAAAAGACGTTATGATGCATTGGCTGTGGATTACGAACCACTTAAGGAACTTAAAGTTAAGAATGCTCCAACAAAGGTAGAATACATTGAGGGAGAAACCTTTGATCCTAGCGGTTTAGTTGTTGAGGCTGTATATGAGGATGGAACGAGCTTTACATTGTCAAAGGATGAGTATAAGCTTACAGTTTCTGATAAGCTTTCAACAAATGACAAAGTAGTAACCATTTCATATCTTGAAAAGACAGTGAATCAGAACATTACAGTAAAAGCAAAACAGAAGGTTGATTTGTCTAAAGCTGCATGGAATTATAAGGAAGCATTTATTGCGGATGGAACAGAGAAGACGGTTGAGATTACCGGATTACCTGCTGATGCAGTAAATATTGAGTATAAGAATAACAAGGCAAGTGCAGCAGGTACATATACTGCAGAAGCAGTTATTACATTAAAGGATGCAAACGCATATGAGTTTTCCGGTGAGATTCCTGCATCACTCAAATCTCTTACATGGGAGATTAAGGCACCGGTGACAACCCCTGCTGATCCAACAACAGTTGGTGAGACAACAGTTGTAGAGAATGCTACATTTAAGGTATTATCTACTGAGGAAGGCAAAAAGGCTGTGACCTATGTAAGTGGGGACAAGAATGCTGCAAAAGTAACGATTCCGGCAACTGTAACAGTAAATGGTAATACATATGCTGTAACAGAAATTGCGGACAATGCCTTCTCCGGAAACAAGAAATTAACTACAGTTAGCATTCCGGACAGTGTAACAAAGATTGGAAAGAATGCATTTAAGAATTGTGCAAAGTTAAAGAGTGTTACAATCCCGGCAGAGGTAACTGAGATTGGCAGCGATGCATTTTCAGGTTGTAAAAAGCTAACCAAAGTAACGATTGGAAAGAATGTAACTACCATCGGTGACAAGGCATTTTATAATTGTAGTGCACTTACCAAGGTTACTATTCCTGCCAATGTAAGTAAGATTGGAAAACAGACATTTGCAGGATGTAAGAACTTAAAGTCCATCACCATTAAGACCACCAAGCTGACCAGCAAGAATGTGGGAAGCAATGCATTTAAGGGTATTAATGCAAAGGCTACCATCAAGGTGCCAAAGAGCAAATTGTCAAGTTACAAGAAGCTCTTAAAGTCAAAGGGTGTAAGCTCTAAGGCAAAAATCACAAAATAGGATTTTGTAATTTTCTATAAATAAAGGAAGCTGCCGCTTCATGATGTATCTATCGTGAAGTGGCAGCTTTTTTACTGTTCTGAAGAAGCAGCATTTTCCTGCTCGTCAACCCAATCAATTGTCATCCGGATGTTATTCATTATATCGGCCAGAGCACCCTGATATTCTACACGGGACTTCTCGCCAGAGGCTGTGGCATAGATATACAGACAGCTTTCTGTATTTATCACACTTGGAGTAAGATAGTTATAGATATTTGAATAAATGGCATCCGCATAATGCTCATAGGAGCCCAGCTTCTGTTTTAAAATCTGGTCCCGGTAAGCGAGATTGTCCCGTATTTGTACAATGGGAGCCCGGAAATCTTCTCCGGAAGAAGGAGTAACACCATAATAGTCAGTACCTGTTACTTGACTGACAGCTTCATCTTCATAGAGGGCTTTTACTAATTTCTCACAGTTTGCCGCCATAGAAGAAGAGTCACTGTTATAACAGTCAAGGATGATCTGGTTCACCAAATCCTGAAATTCTAGAAAATCACATTCCATGGCACCAGACTGCTCAAACAAGGAAACATTCTCAGAGGATACAGCAGCCTTGTTGGTTTCAGTAGAATCGGTTTCCATTTGGGAGGTATCATTTTCTGTGGAAGTAGTATTTTCTATGGAAGTGGTATTTTCTGCAGCATTTCCGGATTCTTTATCTGAATTCAAGGAATCGGATAATGTAATATTATCCTGTTTTTCATAAAAGGAGCCACCTATAAATCCAAGTCCTGTTCCTAAAGCCAGTATCAGAAGCCCCAACCCAATCTGATAAGCATAGGATTTAGAAAAATTCAGATGGCTCTGATAATGCTTTAGGGAGCGGATGAGCTGCCCTACATCCGAATATCGCTTATCCGGTGCGAAATCCGTGCAGCGGGAAATCATTTTTTGAAATGGTTTTGCAATGGAAGAGGATTTCAAATCCTTGATTTCTGTACTTCCATAGGTTAAATATAACAAGGTTTTTCCCAGGGCATAGATATCCGTCCGCACATCACTCTGGGAAAATCCAAACTGCTCCGGCGCGGCATGGGAAGGGGTACCAACTAACATGGTATCCCTGGATTTATCTGGGGTAAAGACTCTTGCAGTATCAAAATCAATCAGATAAAGAACACCGGTGCCTTTTTGAATAATGAAATTCTCCGGCTTAATGTCCCTGTGGATAATGGGTGGATTTTGTTTATGTAACAGCTGGATTATTTCACAGATTTCCAGCATGTAGCCTGTGATTTCCGTATCAGACAGATAGAGTCGGCGTTCAAAATAGTCCGCTAAAGAAATGCCTTCAATATAGTCTCTTAACAGATAACAGGTTTCCCCCTCTTCCCAGCAATCCATGCATTCCGGAACTGCTAAATTCTGTATTGTCCCCAGTTGCTTTGAGATTTGATATTCCTGTTTGATCAAAGGAATCTGTCTGTCGGTTCCCCGTTTCAGGATGAACTGGCTTTCCTTTGCATCTGATAATAGATAAATCTCTTTATTGGAAGATGTCTTTAGACAGTCGCGAAGCTGATAGGAGTCAGCCAGACGGTCAGGCAGCTGAAAGGAGTGTAATTGTTCATTATAGGAATTCAAAAAAGAATTGGAAGGTTTAACAGAATCCATATGTTTCTCCTTTCTGCGGAACTTTCTTCTGTAAAAATGTCGCATGCTCTGCATAAATATAAAAGAATTATAACATATACAATCTTGTTTCGGAAGAGGAAAGAAGGTATAATGCAATTACCTATCTTATTAAAAAAATGGAGGAAGAAAATGAGGTTACGAAATGTACCAGGCTCAAGAGATACCATTGCAGAGAGCCATTTTACAATAAAAAATGAAACAGAGCATAAGGGGAAATGGAATCAGGTATTTGGAAATGACCACCCAATCCATATTGAGATTGGAATGGGGAAGGGGCAGTTTATCATGACCCTGGCAGAACAGAATCCGGATATTAATTATGTGGGAATCGAAAAATATTCCTCTGTACTGGTGCGCGCCATCGAGAAGCAGGAGGAAAAAGAACTGCCAAACCTTTATTTTATCCGTATGGAGGCGGAAAATATTGCGGATGTGTTTGAAGAGGGAGAAGTGGCAAGGATATATCTGAATTTTTCAGACCCGTGGCCAAAGGACCGCCATGCCAAGAGGAGGCTTACTTCTGTTCAGTTTTTGGAACGGTATGAGAAGATTCTTACAAAGGAAGGACATCTCATTTTTAAGACGGATAACCGGGATCTGTTTGATTTTTCTCTGGAGCAGGTGGAAGAAGCAGAGCATTGGAAGCTTCTGAATCATACCTTTGACCTGCATCACTCCGAATATGTGGAGGGCAACATTATGACGGAATACGAAACCCGGTTTGTGGAAAAGGGAAATGCTATTTGCCGGATGGAAATCATGCAGCAACAGTAATCCGGATTAAAATGTGGTGCAAATAATAGAAAGAAATTACAAATGCCTGCATAGAATATATATAAAAAGCGAAGTGTTTTGTTTTATGAAGAAATTGGCTTCTGTCATGACAGGGAAAATTTATGCGGCAAAGCGGCAGTATCCGATGCTGGAACAGTTCGGTAAACGGATGGATACCGTGAAAAAGGAATTAAATAAAAATGTACCGCCCAAGTAATGCTTTTGCAGATTGTATTTATATAAGAAATATGGTATTATGATACTATCTATCGGTTTCTGAAAATATACTTTTTATAAGAATCAGAAGTACATTTTTACTGACCGGTGAAGGATTATTTTTTTGGAGAGTACCATGCAGTTCAGACCATGTATTGATATACACAACGGAAAGGTAAAACAGATTGTTGGCGGTTCCCTGTTGGACGCAGGCAATCAGGCGGAGGAGAATTTTGTGGCAGAGCAGGATGCGTCCTTTTATGCCAGATTATATAGAGAAAGTAACATCAAAGGTGGGCACATTATCCTGCTCAATAAAGCAGGAACCCCGTATTA
Organism: Lachnospiraceae bacterium; assembly: GCA_051877755.1. Lineage (GTDB taxonomy): Bacteria > Bacillota > Clostridia > Lachnospirales > Lachnospiraceae > CAG-590. Next base: position 49,178 of record JBJEJE010000003.1, read on the forward strand.
TGAGGAAGACATTTTACAGGCGAAGTCAGCACTTTCGGAGTATCCGGGCGGATTACAGATTGGCGGAGGCGTTACGGCAGAGAATGCAGAAGAATTTTTAGCCATGGGAGCCAGTCATGTGATTGTTACCTCATATGTATTCCGGGATGGCAGGGTGGATTATGACCGGCTTCGTGCCTTGTACCGGGCAGTGGGAAAGGAACATCTGGTGTTGGATTTAAGCTGCCGGAAAAGAGATGGTGCATACTATATTGTGACGGACCGCTGGCAGAAGTTTACAGAAGAAGTAGTGGGAAAAGATACCATTTTGAAACTGCAGGATTATGCGGATGAGTTTCTGATTCATGCAGTGGATGTAGAGGGGAAAGCAAACGGCGTAGAAAAAGAACTGGTATCCATGCTTTCAGAATATGCAGATATACCAATCACCTATGCCGGAGGAGTTGGTTCTTACGAGGATATTGATGTAATCCGGACACTGGGCAAGGGAAAGTTAAATGTAACCATTGGCAGTGCACTGGATTTGTTTGGCGGAAAGCTTTCCTATGACAGGGTGCTTTCTATGATGGATTAAGAAAGACTATAGATGGGACTGTAAGAATGAGCTGGAATAAGATTTGGAAATTTTTAAAAGACAAATATGTATATACAATTACTATTGGCATTGCACTGCTTATGATGCTTGGTGCATGGATTATTGGAGAAATAGGACCCTTTGGAGGAAAATCCCTGGTAGTGGTGGATGGTGTGCATCAGTATCTTCCATTTTTTTCAGAATACCAGGAGAAATTGAAAAGTCTTGGAGACATACAGTATACTTTTGACGTGGGTATGGGCAATAATTTTATTTCCCTCTGGTCGTATTATTTATCCAGCCCCTTTAATCTGATCATTATGCTGTGTGCCAAATCGCATCTGCCCATGGCACTGAACCTGATTATATCTGTAAAGATTATATTAGCAGCAGTGTGCTTCGCTTATTTTCTGATGCATGCCGGGAAAAAACCGGTGAAAAATGCAGGAATAATTGTTTTTTCATTATTTTATGCATTTAGCAGTTTTGTGGTGGGATATTACTGGAATCTGATGTGGCTGGACTGCATTTTTATTTTTCCTATCATAATTTTGGGGATGGAGAAAATGCTCAGGAAAAATGACAGCCGGATGTATATTCTGGCATTGCTTTACAGCTTTGTCTGCAATTATTACATCAGTTTTATGATCTGTCTGTTTTTGATCCTGTGGTTTTTTACTTTCCGGTTTAGAAGCTTTAAGGATTTATTTGTTAAGGGAATTCGTTTTGCAATCGCTTCCCTTACAACGGCGGCACTCAGTGCTGTGGTATTAGTACCGGCTTATATGGGAATTATGACTACTGCTTCAGCGGAGTTTGAACTGCCGGAATGGGAATTTTACGGTTCTTTTGCAGATACCCTCCGTTCGCATCTGTTCTGTTCTGAGGTAATGACCAATCAGGTGGGGGATGCAGGTACGAATTTGTTCTGTGGAGTTTTTACAATTCTGTTGGCAATCATGTTTTTCTGGATGAGGGGAATATCCCTTGAGAAGAAGGTAAAATATGCATTGCTTTTGGTATTTTTGGTAATAAGCTTTAATAATGTACAGCTTAACTATATATGGCACGGATTTCATAATCAGTATGGAATTCCCAACCGTTTTGCATTTTTGTATATTTTTGTTCTGCTGATTATGGCATATGAGGTATACCTTAAAAGAGAAAGAATCAGGCTGCCCATGGTGGTTGTTTCTTACACCTTTAGTATGCTATTCGTGGTATTCTGTTATTATAATGCAGAAGTTACCTATGAGACGAGGACATATGTTTTAACTGCTGTATTGCTTACGGTTTATCTGGTTTTATTCGCATTGTACTGTGAATTGCCGGAAAAAAAACTGGTCATTCAGTATCTTCTTGTTTTTGTGGCAATCGTAGAGATGGCAGCCAATGGATTATTTGGTTTTGGACAGGTGGGAAGCTCGGAGCCGGATTATTATTATGGGGATACAGATACCTTTGAAACCCTGAAGGCAAGAGTGGAAGAGGCAGATGACAGTTTTTGCCGGTCAGATATATTGCAGCCGCTGCTGGTGGATGAGGCAACCTGGTATAATTTAAAGAGTGTTGGTATTTTTGGCTCCACCGTCCGGGGCGAACTGGTGGATATTATGGGTAAGCTGGGCTTTTATACCGGAGCCAATGAGTATTTATATTATGGTGCAACACCGGTGACCAATGCCTTATTTGGTGTAAAATATGTCTATACCAGAGAGGGAGATTTTATAAATGTGGATATGGAGAAATATGACAGTGAAGAGCATATTTCTGTCTATAAGAATGATTCGGTTCTGCCGATTGGGTACATGGTCAATTCGGATATATTGGATTTTGAAACTCTGGATAATGGACCATTTACCGTACAGAACGAGCTTTGCGGTGCACTTACCGGAATAGAGCCGGTATTTGTATCCATTTATGATGATATGCAGGTAAAGACCTATGGAACCAATGTGGATGTTACATTGGTAGACGGATATAATGCAAGCTATGAAAATGCCAGCGGAAGTGCAAGGGCAGATATGATTTATACAGTACCTCGTGATATGGATTTATATGTTAACTGCAGGGGTAGTAATATTCATAAGATTGCTTTGCTGATTGATGGAAATGAAGTGGCATTTGACCGTTACCAGGGACAGATTTTCCATGTGGGTAAGATGAAGGCAGGACAGCTTGTGGATATTCAGTTCATATTGAATGAAGGAGATGATTTAAGCGGGGATTTGTACTGTTATCCAATGGAGTTTATGGAAGATCAGTTTAATGCATTTTACAATGTGCTGGCAGATTCCGGTATGGAAGTGGAATCTTATAGTGATACAAGGATTGAGGGTAGAATTTCCGTAAAAGAAGATGGCGTATTTATGACATCTATTCCATATGATGAGGGCTGGAGTATCTATGTCAATGGCAAAAAGGCAGATACCTGTATATTGTTAGAAGGGTTTTTGGGAACTGAGTTGGAAAAAGGAGAGTATGAAATAAAGATGGTATACCGGTGTCCGGGGGTTGGAAAAGGGCTGGTAATAACTTTATTTGGAATCCTGATATTCTATCTGATCTGTAAGATAGAGCAGCAGCTTAGAATACAGCAATCAGCAAAAAAACAGGTGATGGAGATAAAGGAGGTTAATGTAGATGAAGAAAAAGGTTGTTAGGAAAGCGGTGATACCCGCGGCGGGATTAGGAACCCGGTTTCTTCCGGCCACAAAGGCAATTCCGAAGGAAATGCTGCCTATTGTGGATATTCCAACAATCCAGTATATTGTGAAAGAGGCGGTGGCAAGTGGAATCGAGGAGATTTTAGTTATTACCAATTCCAATAAGCACTGCATGGAAAATCATTTCGATCGTTCTTATGAGTTGGAAAGCAGATTGTTAGAATCCAATAAACAGGAAGAATATAACATGATCTGTGATATTGCAGATATGGCAAATATCTATTATGTACGACAGAAAGAACCGAAGGGACTTGGACATGCAATCCTGTGTGCAAAATCCTTTATCGGCGATGAACCATTTGCAGTATTATTGGGGGATGATATTGTGGAGAACCATGAAGGGAAGCCGGCACTAAAGCAGTTAATTGATGCATACAACGAAGTGCAGGCATCCATTGTTGGTGTGCAGACTGTACCGGATGCTGATGTCAGTAAATATGGAATCGTAGAGCCGTCAAAAAGTGTAGCACCGGCAGGAAAACGGGTAAAATTAAGTTCCATGGTGGAAAAACCAAAGCAGGAAGATGCACCGAGCAATCTTGCCGTGCTTGGAAGGTACGTACTCACGCCGGAGATTTTCGATTATCTGGAAAACCAGACACCGGGAGCCGGTGGGGAAATCCAGCTTACAGACTCTATCAAGAGTCTGATGATAAGCCAGTCCGTATATGCTTATGATTTTGAAGGAATACGGTATGATGTTGGTGATAAATTTGGATTTATTAAAGCAACTGTAGAGTATGCATTGGAGAGAGAAGAACTGAAGGACAATCTCCAATCTTATTTACAGGAACTTGTAAAAACATTTTAAGGAACAAGGGGGCATTCAAAATGGAGAAGAATAAAGGGTTATCAAAGTTAAAAATAATTTATTTTCTGCTGCTGACAATATTAGTCGTTGTGGTAGTTGCCGGAACGGTTGTGATTTTTGGAAGACTTGACAGTACGGATACAGATGCCAGAAATCTGATTATGGCAGTGGCAATTCTGGTAGTTTTGCTGGCATTGGGATTATCTGTGGTTATGTTGAAGTTTATTCAGGATGAGGAGCGGGTTTCTGCGGTCAAGAGCGACAAGTATAAGAAGTTATTTTTGAATCTGCCGGTTGGTTTTGCCCAGGCACAGATTTTGAGAGATCCTCAGTCAGGACGCAACATGGGGTATCGGATTTCAGATGCAAATGAAACCTTTGGACGTTTGTTTGATCTGGATATTTCCGATTACTATAACAAAGTCATATCCGAGAGTAAAGTAGAGGTGTTGCAGGATATCAATGCCTGGTTTGAGGCATATAATAATTCCGGTACCAAACAGGGTGAATTATTAGCGGTAGAGATTACCATGGAAAAGCTGAACAAGGTATTTAATACGGTTATGTATAAGTCAGAGGCGGATTACATTAACATGGTGGTCATTGATATTACAGAGCAGAAAGAAACAGAGAACAAATTATCTGCAGCAATCAAGGATGCCAATGCGGCTTATAAGACACAGTCCGAGTTCCTTGCCAATATGTCCCATGAAATCCGGACACCGATTAATGGTATATTAGGTATGTTACAGCTGACTTTGATGGCAGATGATCTGCAGGCTGACTACAGAGATAATTTGACCACGGCTAAAAACTGTGCAGATACGCTGCTGAGACTGATCAATGATATTCTGGATATCTCTAAGTTAGAGGCAGGTAAGTACAATTTAAGAGAAGAGAATTTTGATATTAAGGCTGTGATCGAGGAAACGATTGCAGCACAGGTTCCGTTGGCTCAGGGCAAAGGTCTTGGTCTGGATTGCAGTTTTGGAAGCAATATTCCAAAGCTGGTTCGGGGTGATGGACAGCGTATCCAGCAGGTCTTAAACTGTCTGTTATCCAATGCTATCAAGTTTACCAATGAAGGTGGTGTGCGGGTTAAGGTAGCCTGTATAGATGATACGATGGATAAGATCAAGCTTCGGATTGCTGTAGCAGATTCCGGTATTGGTATATCGGATGCAGACCGCAACAAACTGTTTATCCGGTTTTCACAGGTGGATGCTTCTGATACCCGTAAATATGGTGGTTCCGGACTGGGACTTGTCATTACAAAGCAGATTGTAGAGTTAATGGGTGGTAATATTACCGTTCAAAGTAAAGAGGGGCTGGGATCTACATTTATTGTAGAAGTTCCACTTAAACTTATTAAAGCAGCAGACGAAGTGGTAGAAGAGACTGCCAGCACAGAAGAACCGGCAGTATTTTCTCTTGTAGGGCATACAAGAGCCAGAATCCTTGTGGCAGAAGATGAACCTGTAAACCAGCAGGTGATTGGTAAACTTCTCGGTATGGCAGGTTATTCTTATGATATTGCAGAAAATGGAGAGAAGGCAGTAGAACTGTTTAAACAGAAGGAATATCAGGCAGCATTATTTGATGTGCAGATGCCGGTTATGGATGGCCTTGCAGCAACACAGGAAATTCGTGCTATTGAACTTCGGGAGAACCGGAAGCGTCTGCCGATCATTGCGGTTACCGCAAGAGCCATGTTTGGAGACAAGGAACGTATCTTAGAGGCAAAGCTGGATGATTACATAGCAAAACCATATAACTTAAATGATGTGGTAGAAACCCTTAACAAATATGTGGATAAGGAGGATTAAATCCTTACGTTGTCTGTTGTGCCTGACGCAGAAGGAATTTGTAACGCATATATGCCCCCTTTAGCTGATAAGTATAGCAGTCGATCAGATCCGGATCGGTCTGATAATCCAGATGTAAAAGCAGAGTGTCAATGTCTCTTTTGGCATTGTTCAGATCAACAAGTAAAGAGGAATCGGTTGTCACAGAATTTTGTGAGGACCGGTTCTTTTTTTTGATGCCCTTTTTTGTCTGCATAGGATACACTCCTTTCCATAATTTGTTTTCCATATATTTCATTATAGGATACAAAATCATAAATTATACATAATTTTGAAAATCTAAACAAAATTATGTATTTGAAATCATAAAGTGAAAGTTGGAAAATCAAAATTATGAAAATATCGAATACAAAAAAGGAGAAATTTGAAAAATCTATGTTTATTATGCAATCTTGATCATAATCGTAGACAGTGAAAAAAGAAAGCAATATAATTGCAAAAAATCAAAAAAGGAAGTGAAAAATTGATCAAGATACAGATGGTTACGGCAGCTGTTTTATTAGGAAGGGCAGTCTATACGGATGTAAAAAATGAACGGATCGAAAACAGCCTGATTCTTGTTGGATGCACTGCCGGAATGTTAACAGCCTTTTGTGGGGGTGGTATATCCCAGGTATGGAATGGGGTAAAAATGGCAGGAATCCTTCTGCTGGCGCTTTTCTTTTTGTTTTGGATAAAGGGTTTGGGGGCGGGAGATATCAAGTTGTTATGTATGCTGGCAGTATTTTTTCCAAACCAGGCTATATCGATTCTGGTGGGTTCTTTTTTTGCAGGAGCATGTTTATCAGTGGGAAAAATGTTAATAAAACACATAAAAAAAGAATCATTTTATATACGAACAGAGACATTGCATTTTTCCATACCGGTGGCGATTAGCACCTTTGTAGTTATGGGAATGGAAATCCTCTAAACCTGCAGGCAGAAAGAAGGTGGGGCATGGGAACATTGAAGATAGGGATATTTGATGATGAGGAGCGATATGTACAAAAGCTGGCTGCATATTTGAACCGGCATGGCTGGGAAAATTGGAAGATGTGTTCCTTTACAGATGAAAAAATTTTATCTGATTATATGGAAAGACAGGAGCTTGATATTCTGGCAGGAACCCGGAAAGAAGTACTGATGAATCTACAGCAAAATTTTGGAAGAACCTGTTACATATGGCTGACAGAAAATAATTTATATAAAGAGGACAAAGAGAAAAAGCTCTATACCATTTATCGGTATCAGAGTGCAAAAGCGGTGGCAAAAGCAATGAAGGACATTGTGGACTATTTGGGGCTTTTAAAGGGAATTCATCAAAAGATAATAGCTATATATTCACCTGTGGGAAGATGTGGAAAGACTTCGCTGGCACTGGAATTCGTCAAAAGCGGGCGGTGTGGAAGGTGGATGTATATCGGTATGGAAGATTATAGCTTTTTAGGAAGCGCGAATACCGGAGATGCAGAATTATTTCTCTATTTTGTAAAGGAAAGAAACCGGGAAAAAGTAAAAGACTTGATTGAGGCAGCACAGGGAATTCTGCCCTCCGCTTTTTCTCCTTTTGATACCAGGCAGGTGGGAAAGGGGGATGTACAATGGCTGCTGGAAATGCTGCAGGAAAATCATGTTTATAATGGAATTGTTTTTGATATAGGAACCGGAGTATTACAGGACTTTGAAAGCTTTCTTTTGTTTGATGTTATCGTTGTTCCCTATCTTCCGGATGATAAATCCATGGAAAAGAGAAAGCAGTTTGAATCATTGGTTATTGCGTATGACTTGGAGGAAGTGGTGGGAAAATTACGATTCATCAACATGAAAGAAAAGAATCAGATTATGCATCAGATAGAGGAGATTGTCAATGAATAAACTGGAGAAAGAAAAAGAACTGCTTCAGGAAAACCTGTTGAAACACCTCAATGGCAGTGGTGAGCTTTGTGATGCGGAAATCTATGAACGCATTGAGCAGGAGATAATAAGGAGAAGCAGGGAAGTTTATCTTTCGGTATCGGAAAGACAGATTTTAAAAAGAGAACTGTTTAATGTATTTCGCAGGCTGGATGTGTTATCAGAACTTTTGGAGGATGAAGAGATATCCGAAATCATGATTAATGGCTGTGATCATATTTTTATTGAAAGGAAAGGCCGTATTACAAAAGTGGAGGAAGTATTCTCTTCTGAAGAACGGCTTCGGAATGTGATACAGCAGATTGTAAGTAATTGCAACCGGATTGTCAACGAAACTGTGCCAATCGTAGATGCAAGACTGGAGGATGGTTCCAGAGTAAATGTGGTACTGCCGCCGGTGGCGTTAAACGGGGCAGTTATGACCATACGAAAATTTCCCAAAGCATTTTTTACCATGGACAAATTGATTGAAATGGGCTCCATTACTCCCGAGGCAGCAGCATTTTTGGAAAAGCTGGTCAAGGCGAGATATAACATTTTTATCAGCGGGGGAACCGGTAGTGGAAAAACAACTTTTTTAAATGTGCTGAGCAATTTCATACCCTGTGGGGAGCGTGTTATCACCATAGAAGATTCTGCGGAACTGCAGTTAAACGGAATTGATAACCTGGTAAGGCTGGAAACAAGAAATGCCAATGTGGAAGGAGAAAATGCCATTCCGATGTCGCAGCTGATCAAGACTGCCCTGCGGATGCGTCCGGACCGGATTATTGTAGGAGAGGTCCGGGATGCGGCGGCGATGGATATGACAAACAGCATGTTAACCGGCCATGATGGAAGTATCAGCACCGGTCATGGGAATTCAGCTAAGGAAATGATGCTTCGCTTAGAGACTATGATTTTAATGGGATATGATATGCCGATACTGGCTATTCGTCAACATATTGCAGCAGCAATTGATATTGTGGTGCATTTAGGGCGGCTTCGGGACAACAGCAGAAAAGTGTTGGAAATCTGTGAAGTGACAGGGGTGGAGGATGGGGAGATCATGCTTCACACACTGTTTCAGTTTCGGGAAGTTTTGGAAAAGGATGGAAAAGTGATTGGCGCCTTGGAACAGGTCGAGGAACTGAACCAGAAAAATAAGCTGATACTGGGTGGGTATTGGAAGGAGGATACATTTGAAGAAGAAGGATTATAGAGTTTACCATTTTAGATGGAGGGACTGGGGGGAATTTGGCATACGGATTCTTTTAAAGGGAATTGTCATCTGTTATCTGTTTTATGATTCTTATAAGGCATGTTTACTGCTCCTGCCTTTTGTAGCAGCAGATTACCGCATGATGAAAAAGGAAAAGCTGAAAAACCAAAAAAGAAAATTAACACTTCAGTTTAAGGCGATGATGGAGGCATTGGTAAATTCACTTATGGCCGGATATTCTCTGGAACGGGCTTTTGAAGATGCCAGAAAGGATATTTCCCTTATATATGAAGAAAAAGCAGAAATTTTTGAGGAACTGGACAGTATTTTATCCGGACTTAAAATGAACATTCCGCTGGAAAATCTGTTAGAGGATTTTGGAGTGAGAAGCGGGATAGAGGATATCAAGAATTTTGCGGATGTGGTGATGGCGGCGAAAAGAAGCGGCGGAAATCTGATTCGTATTATACGAAAAACAGTAAACAGTATTTCTGACAAGATTGCAGTAGAGGAAGAGATTGAAACAATGATTACTTCGAAAAAGCTGGAGGAAAGAATTATGATGATAATGCCCTATGGAATTCTGTTTTATCTTCGTCTTTCCAGTGGAGAATTTTTAGAGGTGCTTTATCATAACGTATTGGGAGCAATGGTCATGACGGTGTTTTTGCTGGCAGTTTATGTGGCAGACATATGGGCAGGAAAAATTATGGAGATACATGTATGAGAATTGTCAATGGAGTGATATATGTCATTTTAATAGTATGTGTGGCAAGCTGGCTGTCGAAAAAAGGAAATACAGTGTTTATGGAATTTGTACAACGACATCTTTATCTGCTGGCACTGTTGTTCGCTGTCAATAGTCTGAGTTTTGCCATGACTTTTCAGAGGGAAGACAGTCAAATTTATGTGGAGAAGGAGGATTATGGGGGAACGGAAAAACAGATTATCTTTCAGTTGGAAAAGGAAGGAGATACGGAAGAAGTAACACTGAATGTACGTCCAAGGAAACTTAAGGAAGAAGAACTGGAAAAAAGAATGCAGGCTGCTTTCAAATATTATGAAACACATTTAAAAGGAGAAAATGACTCTCTGGAGCATGTATCAAAAAAACTGGATATCCATCTGGATTATGAGGAATATCCCTTTGAAGTGGAGGTACAGCCGGAGAATTATACTCTGATAGATGAGGAAGGAAATATAAGAAATGAGGAATCGGAGCTTTTAGAAGCGGGTTTTACAAGGGAGGAGATAAAAGAAGGAATTGCCACATCTGTGACTGTTATCCTGTGGTATGGAGAGGAAAGCCGTCAGCATACCTATGTGCTTAATGTTTTTCCAAAGGAAAAAAGTGAAAAGGAGATGCTTTTTTCCAGTATTGAAGACAAGCTTTCGAAGGAAGAGAAAAAAGCAATCTATAAAGAGGGTTTTTATGTACCGGTAAACATGGAGGGAGTTGCAATTACAAAAAAAGACAGCACTGAAATCACACCATTTCATGTATTACTTTTTGGCTTCATTTTCACTGGTCTTTTGCTTATGCGGGAGAAAGAAGAAGAGAGGAAAAAGGAAACAGAGAGAAAACAAAAACTGCTATGGTGCTATCCATGGTTTGTCAATGAAATGGTTTTGCTGCTGGGGGCAGGAATGCAGGTAAAGAACATTTTTCAGATGCTGGTAAAAGACTATGAAAAAAATGGTATAGATGGGACGGATAACCGGATGCCGTTGATGGAGGAACTAATGAAGGCAAAAAGAGGGTTTGAGCTTGGAATGCCGGAAGAACAGATTTATTACCAGCTGGGAAGAAGGCTGAAGCTGCCCTGCTATATCAAGCTTATGACTCTTCTGGAGCAGAATGTAAAGAAAGGAGGAAAAGGGATTACGGCTGTATTTGAGCAGGAGGAGATTAATGCATTGGAGGAGCGGAAAAATCTGGCAAAGCGGTATGGTGAAGAGGCGGGAACAAAACTTTTAGGACCAATGATACTGTTGCTGCTTGTCATTATGCTGATGATCATGGTACCCGCATTTATGAGTTTCGCATGAAATACACTCTATTCTTTTTTAACTGGCAGTAAAGTATTGGCTGCAGCCGGGGAGAGCAAAATAGAAAGGAGGTGAGGACAATGAGTGTTTTAAAACGGGCATGGTTGGATTTTTTAAAGGATGAATCAGGTATGGGCGTTGTTGAGATTATTTTGATTATTGTCGTACTGATTGCCATGGTCTTAATCTTTAAAGAGCAGATTAAGGCACTTGTGGAGAATATCTGGGAATCCATTAACCAGAATGCCAAAAAAATTTATTAATTATTGTAACAGGAAAGAACAGTTTTTTTAGAAAAAGATAGTCGGTGCCAACGATTATCACAGCAAATTTGGGAGGTGTACTATGAAGAACAAAGGCCAGACTACTGTTGTGTTTTCTCTGATGATCAGTGTCCTCCTGCTTTTTACCTTGACTGCACTCGAGGTGGGAAGAATATACATGAGCAGAATAAAAATGAAGGCTGTTATTCATAGTGCACAGACCAGCATTATGGCGGATTATAACAGAGAGCTGTTTGAACGGTATCATTTACTCTTTATGGATCCAACTTACGGAACAGGAAGTGAAGCAGCGGCAGAAGAGAAAATCGAAGATTATCTGGAGGTATCTTTAAATGGCGGAGAAGAACCGGGTAAAATTTATGAATTTACCATTGAAGAAATTGCTCTGACCAATGAAAAAAATATAGTAGAGGATCATATGGAGCAGTTGAAAAGACAGATAATGGAGTATGAGAAAACCGCTGGTATGGTGGAGAAAATAACAGAACTGGGCAGTAAGTTAAAAGAAGCACAGCAGGATGTACAAAAGGCAGAGGATGAAACCAATAGAAACGGAGAGGTATTACCGGATACGGGTGAGGAAAATACTTCGGAACAATCATCCGAAACAGGTGAGGATGGCGCAGATATGCCGGATGTGGAGGTGACAGACCCAAGGGATACATTAAAGGAATCATTAAAATTAGGAATTCTTGCTCTGGTACTGCCAGAGAATGCCGATATCTCCCGAGAAGAACAGGATTTTACTAATTCACCGTCAAAAGAGTATTCCAAAATGGAAGATGAGGAACGGGACAGCAGCTTCCAGAATATTGATATTTTAAAAAATCTATTGAAGGATTCCGTAAAGGATGTAAATAACCAGACATTAAAAGATCAGGCCGCTTTTGCGGGATATGTGAAAAGTCATTTTTCCAATGCAGTAAATCAGAGGGAGGATTCTGTGTTAAAGTGCGAGGCTGAATATATTTTAAAGGGTAAAAACAGTGATTATGACAATCTGGAAAGTGTTGTGACAGAACTGACATGGCTTCGGATGCCGGTTAATTATGCGTATCTGGTAAGTGATGAAGCAAAGCAGAGTGAGGCACTTACATTGTCGGCGGCAATCTGTACTGCAACGGGAACCCTGCCTATGATAGAGATAACAAAATATCTTTTGTTAGGATGCTGGGCATATGGAGAGTCCGTTTATGAAGTGAAGCTGTTGCTGGCAGGAGAAAAAATACCTTACATAAAAACCAGTGCCAGATGGTATACCGATTTGAAAAGTCTGAAAGCGTCCGAAACAGTTTCTTCACAGAAAACAGGTATGGATTATGAGGATTTTCTGCTGCTGCTTTTGGTCAAGAAAGGAAAAGAGGATGCTGCTTATGCAAGAATGCTGGATTTAATAGAACTGAATCTGCAGCAGAAAGACTCCGATTTTCGTCTCTGCAATCTTATAGGAGAACTGACAGTTCAGGGAATAATCCATGTGAATGCACTGTTTGTGAAAAAGGGAAATACGGAAGTGTATGACTATTTTTTTGAAGAAGGATTTTCCTATACAGAGAATTAATATAACAGAAAATCTTATATATCTTTATAAGCTCTTATATGAAACGACCCAATGAATCAAAATGAATAAAAAGAGTAGCTTACGTTCAATATAATTTTTTGAATCTCCAGGTATGAACAAGAAGTTTTGTATAAGAGTTTTTAAAGATATATAGGAGTAGAACATAATAGGATAAAGAGGTATATGGAAATGGTGGGAAAAGGCAGAATGGAAAAGAGGCATATAAAGCAAAAAAACAGAGGATATATTACGGTGGAAGCAAGCCTTGTGGTGCCGTTGTTTCTGTTCTTTTTATTAGCTGTGGTTAAAATTTATATGCTGCTTATAGCGGATGCCCATATTCATCAAAGTCTCGCAGAGGCAGCGGGATATGTCTCACAGTATTGTTATCTGGAACAGCAGATTATCAGGGAAGATGTGAAGGGGCTGGAAGCGGTTGTCAACACGGCAGTGCTTATCAGCCAGTTTGGAGATTATCTGGGAGATGATTTTTATGTGGAAACTATGGTGTCAGGTGGAAAAAAAGGAATTCTACTTACAGTATCTAAGGATGATGATAATCCGAAGATATTTTATGCAAAAGCAGATTATTTAATAAAAATATCTGTTCCAATCATTGGTGGTTTTTATATAAAAAGAAACTGCCGCATTAAGCAGAAAGCATTTCTTGGATATAGCCGGGAAGAAAAAAGTGAATGTTATGTTTATATAACACCCAATCAGTCTGTTTATCATACAAAGCGAAATTGTACACATCTAGAACTTAAGATAAGAGAAAGTACAAGTACAGGAAAATTTAATCCCTGCAGTTTTTGTGGAAAAAATGTGGAAGCAGGAGAAAAAGTATATATTGCGGAAAATGGAGGGGTGTATCACTGTAACCGGAATTGCAGTGGACTAAAGCGGACAGTAACAAGAGTACGGCTTAGTGAAGTAAGGGGATTAGGACCATGTCAACGGTGTGGAAAATAGGATTTTTGTCAGAGAGGAGAAAGAATGAAAAAGAATAAGGGAAGTGCAATAATTGAGATGTCGTTGTTAACACCAGTCTTTTTGGGATGCGTTTTCTTATACATAATGTGCTTTTTGTTTTTTATTGAGACAGGAAGGGAAATGAACTACTTGTCAGAACGCATCTATGCAAAAGAAGCAGAAGAGAATAACAATTTTACAGATAATTCATTTGAAGAAATTTGTGTTTATACCCAGGGGAGCACAAAAATTGCAGATATAAACAGAGAGGATACATGGTTTTCTTTTCATTTGGAATTACGAAAGGATGAAAGTGATCCGGTAATAAATCTTAGGAGGTGGCAGATGATTGCAGATACAGTTCAGTAAAGAGGGATTGCAAAATTATATGGTGGTGCCGTGGGAAGATAAATGGAAAGATGGATACCAGAGTAATCTGTTACAGCATCATGAGGTGCCGCATTTTTTGCAGTATGAAGTGCGGGAACTGAATGGATGCGTTTCTTTATATTACAGATTGAAATACCGTACTTCATTAAAATCGGTTATAGGACAACTGCCTTTTTCCTTTGTCAGAGTAAAGAATATGGTAGCGGATATTATAGGTGTTTTGGAAACGGTAGAGGAATATCTGTTAGAAGCGGAGGGGATTGTGTGGAAAACAGAGTGGGTGTTTTTAGAGCCGGATACGGGTAAATTACTGTTTTGTTATTATCCGGATTTAGCCGGGGATACCGGTAATATGCGGACATTTCTCACCGAAATAATACAGGGCATTGATAAAAAACAGGAGGAAACGCTGTTGTTTGCTATGCAGTTTTATGACCTGGTTACAGAACCAGATTGTACGTTAGACGACTTGCAGCAATTCAGACAGAATAAAATAGAAGAGGATTTCTATAAAAGTGATTTGTGGGAAGCTGCACCGGTTTCCTCGGAAGAATCGAACATAGAGAATATGGCTGAAGCAGGCGTTATGATAGATAAGGAAGAAAAGCCTCAGCCTCAAAACAATCTTTGTACAGTTGGGAAACGGATTGTAAAGGGGCTTTTAGCAGTAACAGTGTTTGTGGATTTTATGTTGCTGATTGGTCTGGTTTTTAATGTGCTGACCTATGACTCCATGGGATATTTGTTTGGGGGAATGGGTGTATTGATCCTGCTTACCATTATCTATATGCAGATGTCAAAGGAGGATTCTCCGGATGAGATCATGAAGGATTATTTTGAGGAGCAAAAGACGGTAAAGAAAGAGGATGATAACAGATTTGGATGTGAGGAGGATTGGGATGCTCCGGATTTTAAGAACCGGGAAGTGGATAAAACTGTGGATTATTATGGAGAAACCAGCATTTTAACTGAAGATAATTTTAAGAGTTCAGAGGAAGAAATTGTAAATGAAAAAAACCAAGGACACTTGTATCTGGAATCATTAGAAAAGGAAAAATATCCGCCAATTCATATTAAAAATGAGAGCATTGTTCTAGGCTGTATGGTGGATGGATGTAATTATATTCTACCGGAGCGTGGAATCAGCCGTCTGCATGCAAAGATTATGGAAAAGGGGGATGGAATTTATCTGCTGGATTTAAATTCTACCAATGGAACCTATTTAAATGGGGAGATTTTGGAAAGCGGGCAGGATTATAAATTAGAAGAAGGCGACCATGTCGCCTTCGCCAAAAGTGAATTCTATGTTGCTGTGGAACCAGTGTAATTCCTTTATTTCTTTGGTTTTCCATTTGCATCAAACTGTACCTTCATGTCTTTACTCAGGCGGTTAATCTTTTCAATGAGTCTTTTTTTGGATGAGCCGGTGAGAAGCCGGGGCTGATAGTCATTGGTATAGGAAGAGCCCGAAAGCGAACATGGAAGAATCCGGGTATCCCGTTTTTTCAGCAGTTTTCCATTTTTCACATAGAAGGTTTGTTGAAAGATCATAGTATCCTTATCGGCAGGATTCATATTGCCGCCAAAACAGAAATTCCCCAGGCTATAGACAATATAACAGTTTTTGTATTTCTCAACTCCCTGTAGGACATGAGGGTGATGTCCAAGTACCAGGGAAGCACCATTGTCAATGGCACTGTGAGCCAGAGATTTCTGGGTACTGTTTGGATAGTATTCTCTTTCAATTCCCCAGTGGAAGCTGACAATGATTATTTTTGCCTTGTGTTTTTTGGCTGTCTGGATGGTATGTTTCACCTGTTCATTGGTGACACCGTTAATCTGGCTGAATCCAAGAAAAGCAATTTTCACACCGTTTACCTTCTTGTAGGCAATGGTTCCATAATGGCAGTATTGAATGTGATTTTTTTTAAGAACTTTTTTGGTATTATCAAAAGCGGCTGTTCCATAATCCATGGAATGGTTATTTGCCAGATTTACCACCTCCACAGAACCTTTTGTCAGAATTCTGGCATAACTGTCGGGTCCTTTAAAGGCGTATTTTTTTGGTGCCCGGTTTTTCGAGGTTGTAAGAGTGCCCTCAAAATTAACAATAGTAACATCATCTTTAGAAAATATTTTTTTTACTTTTTTAAAAAAATAGGCAGAACCGTATTTTTGGTAATAAGTATCAAAGCTGTGGTTAATGGTCGGGTCGATTCCGAGGGTGCAGTCACCGGCGGCACTAATCGTAATTTTGATAGTTTGGTTCTTTTTTTTCTTTGTGCTCAGGCTGTTTGTCTGTGTTGTTGCTTGTTCTGTATTTATCTCAGTGGAAGAAGGTTCAACTGTATCTGATTGGGAGGGAAGTTCGGCAGCGGCCGCAGAAATTCCTGAATAAACCAATAAAAATAGAAAGAATAGTATTTTCAACCCTGTTTTCATATTCTTTTCCCCTTCATCTATTAATACAAAATTTAACATCATATTATCAGAAAAAAATTATATTGTGAAGTGCTGTCTGCCAAGGATTGGCAATCTGTAATGACCGGGAGCATTTTCTTGTATTTTAAGTTGTAAAATCATGCATTTTCAGCTATACTTATATTGGTATATTGTCATGAAGACAGATAAAGGTTTTGACAGACGGATACAGGAATTGCTGTTGGAGGTGAGTATTACGAAAATTAACATTTACTATGGTGGAAGAGGGTTGATGGAAGACCCTACAATTTACGTGTTGAATAAAATGACGGAGGTTTTAAAGGAGCTTCGTGTAGAAGTGGACCGTTATAATATATTCGAGGATAAGAATGCCATTGCCACACTTCCGGCGACTTTGAAAGGTGCTGATGGAGTTATTCTTGCCACAACGGTGGAGTGGTTTGGAATTGGCGGTTATATGCAGCAGTTTCTGGATATGTGCTGGCTATATGCAGATAAGCAGGAATTAAGCAGTATGTATATGCTTCCAGTTGTCATGGCGACCACCTATGGGGAACGGGATGCGGAACTTAGTCTGGTAAAAGCATGGGAGACCTTAGGAGGAATTCCAATTACCGGTCTGGTTGCCTATGTGGAGAATCTGGATGAGTTTGAACAGAACGAAAGCTATAGCAGGATTATAGAAAAGAAAACAGAGACATTGTATCGTTCTATTCACCAGAAAACAGAAAGTCTGCCTACCAGTAATCTGGCAGTTAAGACCAGTCTTTTAAAGACGCGAACCATTGAACTGACACCACAGGAGAGTGAACAGCTTTCCAAATTTGTCAGTGACGAAACCTATGTCAAACAGCAGAAAGAAGATATCGAAGAACTGTCTGCCATGTTTAAGAAGATGTTAAGAGACAATGGTACAGAGGAAACAGAGCATACAGGTAGTGATTCGGATGATAATACGGACGGGGAACAGGCTGCAGTTACCGGAAAAGAGAATATAGTGAATGCGGCAGAGGACAGCATTGTGTCGGCTTTTATCAAGAATTATAAGCCGGAGCAGGATTTTACGGCATCTTATGCCATTATCATTTCCGATAAGAATTTGATTCTTCATTTAGAGGCAACACCGGAGCACATAAAGGCTTTCTATGCAGCAACGGATGAAGCGGATGTGATTCTACGTACCACAACGAAGGTGCTTGATAACATACTGGCAGGAAAGGCTTCTTTCCAAAGGGGATTTATGGCAGGAGAGATTTCTGCGAAGGGTAATTTTAAAACACTTCGGATGCTGGATACGATTTTCGGTTTTGAGAAAGTATAGGAAATGAAAGCATTTAACTAGTTAGGATGTGAAATGATATGTCATATATGGCTCTATATAGAAAATGGAGACCAGATGAATTTGAGGAAGTTAAGGGACAGGAACATGTGGTTACTACATTGAAGAACCAGATTACCCATGACAGGGTTGGTCATGCCTATTTGTTTTGTGGTACCAGAGGAACCGGTAAGACAACGGTGGCAAAGCTGTTTGCAAAAGCAGTGAACTGTGAACACCCCAAACCGGATGGTAGTCCCTGTAATGAATGTGCTGCCTGTAAAGCGATTAGTGCAGGTAATTCATTGAATGTAATTGAGATTGATGCTGCTTCGAATAATGGTGTGGATAATATCCGGGATATCCGGGATGAGGTGCAGTATTCACCAACAGAGGGTAAGTATAAAGTATATATCATTGATGAGGTGCATATGCTTTCTATTGGAGCTTTCAATGCACTGCTTAAGACGCTGGAGGAGCCACCGTCTTATGTAATATTTATTCTGGCGACAACGGAGGCACATAAGATTCCCATTACCATTTTATCCAGATGCCAGAGATATGATTTCCGGCGAATCAGCCTGGAAACCATTTATGAACGGTTGATGGAACTGCTTGGCAGAGAAGGAATCGAAGCGGAGGAAAAGGCTGTCCGCTATGTGGCAAAGGCAGCGGATGGGTCTATGCGTGATGCTTTGAGTCTGCTTGACCAGTGTATCGCTTTTTATCTGGGGCAGAAGCTTACCTATGAGAAAGTTTTAGAAGTGCTTGGTGCAGTAGATGTAGAGGTATTTAACAGGCTTATAAGCTGTGTGGCACAGCAGAAAACCATGGATGCATTGAAGGTCATTGATGAGATTGTCTGGCAGGGGCGGGAGTTGTCCCAGTTTGTGACGGATTTTACATGGTATATGCGAAATCTTTTGCTGATTAAGGTATCGGACAATGTAAATGACCAGCTTGATATTTCAGCAGAGAATCTGGAGAGCATGAAACAAACGGCAGAAGGTGTGGAAATGGACGCACTGATGCGGTATATCCGGGTGTTTTCCGAAATGTCGAATCAGATACGGTATGCCACCCAGAAAAGAGTAACACTGGAGCTTGCCATTATCCGGCTTTCAACGCCACAGATGGATAAACAGGAAGATGCCATTTTAGAGCGTATCCGTGCTTTGGAAAAAAAGGTGGAAGAGGGTGCATTTTCTCTTACAGAAGAACAACTGGCTGCACTATCTGCCGGTAATGCAGAGCATATTGCAGAGACAACCGTTAAGGAGGAGACGCCTTCCATTGACAGGGAGGAAGTTTTAAAACGGGAACTGACCCCTGCCGAATATGAAGATATGCAGACCATTATGGAATGTATCCGTCAGATTCAGCAGAATCCGGAGCTTTCCGGGAGAATCGGCAAGGGAACCATGAATCTGTTTAAGGAGGCGAGTATCAACATAGGGCATGATCACAAGTCCATAGTCCTTTCCTTTGCGGGAACAGAACATGGCAATATGGGATTTGAACAATTTTCCAAACCGGAACACCGGGCTGCTTTGCAGGAGCTTATTGGTGAATTGACGGGAAAACAGGTGGAGATTACCTGTCAGAAGAAGGATTCTTTATCGGAGAAGGATTTCTCCAGCGTGAATTTATCCAAGGTTAATTTTCAAGTGGAAATGATGGAATAGTCATATAATAAAGGAGGATTAAAAGACATGGCAAAACGTGGAGGTGGATTTCCAGGAGGAATGCCTGGTAATATGAACAATTTAATGAAGCAGGCTCAGAGAATGCAGAAGCAGATGGAGGAGCAGGCAAAGGCATTGGAGGAAAAGACCTATGAAGCCACTGCCGGAGGTGGTGTTGTGAAAGTGGTGCTTTCCGGTAAAAAGGAAATCCAGGAGGTTCATTTAGACCCGGAGGTGGTAGATCCGGATGACATTGAAATGTTAGAAGATCTGATTATGGCTGCAACCAATGAAGCACTGCGGATGCAGGAGGAGGATCAAAATTCCCAGATGTCTAAGATTACCGGTGGCATGGGTGGAATGGGAGGATTTCCGTTCTAATGGATTTATATAGTGAACAGGTAAATCATCTGGTGGAGGAACTGGGCAGGCTTCCGGGTGTGGGAAGCAAATCGGCACAAAGGCTGGCATATCACATTATCAATATGCCTCTTGACCAGGTTAAGTCGTTGTCGGATTCCATTATTACCGCCAGAGAAAATGTAAGATACTGTAAGGAATGTTATACCCTGACAGATAAAGAAGTCTGTCCAATCTGTGCTTCCAATAACCGGGACAAATCTACTATTATGGTGGTGGAGACTCCAAGGGATCTGGCAGCCTATGAGAGAACAGGAAAATACAATGGCGTATATCATGTTCTGCACGGAGCAATTTCACCCAAGCTTGGTGTGGGACAGGATGATATCAAGTTAAAGGAACTAATCATCCGGCTGCGTGGTGATGTAAAGGAATTGATCATAGCCACAAATTCTGGTGTGGAAGGCGAGATAACAGCGATGTATATCAGTAAACTGGTAAAGCCTACCGGAATCAAGGTGACACGTATCGCTTCCGGAATACCGGTGGGCGGAGATTTGGAATGTATTGATGAAGTAACCCTTCTTCGCGCATTGGAGGGCAGGGTAAGCTTATAAATGGATAATATCCAACAGGAGAGAAAGGAAGGTATGCAGATGAAAAGAATAGGTATGTTGACAAGTGGTGGCGACTGTCAGGCATTAAATGCCACAATGAGAGGTGTTGTAAAGGGTCTCTGCAATATGTACAAGGATGTAGAAATTTACGGATTTTTAGAGGGTTATAAGGGATTGATCCGCAATAACTACAAGCTGTTAAAAGCAGAGGATTTTTCCGGTATTTTAACAAAGGGCGGTACCATTCTTGGAAGCTCCCGTCAGCCATTTAAATTAATGGATCAGCCAACGGAGGATGGTATCAATAAGGTTAAGGCAATGAAGGAAACCTACAAAAAGTTAAAGCTGGATTGTCTTGTTGTATTAGGTGGAAATGGTTCCCAGAAGACAGCCAATCTCTTAAGTGAGGAAGGCCTTAATGTGATTGGACTGCCAAAGACCATTGACAACGATTTGTGGGGAACGGATATGACGTTTGGTTTTCAGTCTGCAGTGGATATTGCCACATCAGCCATTGACTGTATCCATACAACTGCGGCTTCCCATAACCGTGTATTTGTGGTGGAAATCATGGGACATAAAGTAGGTCACATTACTCTCCATGCCGGTATCGCCGGTGGAGCAGATATTATTCTGTTACCGGAGATTCCATATGATATCAAGAGTGTGTGCAAAGCACTGGATAAGAGAAGCAAAGCAGGAAAAGGATTTTCCATTATTGCAGTGGCAGAGGGTGCCATTTCAAAAGAAGATGCGGCACTTCCAAAGAAGAAGAGAAAAGAAAAACTGGCAAATCGTCCATACCCTTCTGTAGCATATGAGATTGCAGATCAGATCAAGGATACCTGTGGCTGTGAAGTCAGAGTGGCTGTTCCGGGGCACACACAAAGAGGTGGAAGTCCGGATGCATTTGACCGTGTACTTTCATCCAGATTCGGTGCATATGCGGCACAGTTGATCAAAGAGGAGAAATACGGACGTCTGGTGGTATTAAAGGACAATGATGTAACAGATATAGCGCTTTCTGATTCTGCCGGTAAGTTAAAATATGTTTCACCGGAAGACAGCATTGTGCAGAATGCAAGGGCATTGGGTATTTCATTCGGAGACGAGTAAAAAAGAAATTCGGAACCATTTATTTCCTGCAGGCATATTTTAGTAGTATGGAATATGTCTGTAAGGAGATAATCAATGGAAATGCAGGGAATACATTATAATCTGGATGCATTGTTTCCTAAAGAGCCGGATTTTTTAGAGGAAGAAGAACTTTGTTTGAAGGATTACGAATATTTGAAACGATTATATCCGAAGGAGGTAAGGTTAATTGCCTCTATATTGGAAGAATATCTGGACCGGTATGAATATGAGGGAAGTCCAATGTATGCACAGTATCCGGATGAGGTAACTATTTACCGGATAGCAGGTGAAATATTCAGGAAGCTTTCCTTAAAAGGAAGTAAGGAAGAACTTTCCCAGATTAAAAATATGATACAGGTCATGGTATGTCAGGAAATGTACGTCAGAAGAAGACGGCATGACAAATTTTGCAGGAAATTTCAGAATTGCAGGGTGCGATAAAAGAGAAAAAACTGTATAACTGTCCCACCGGTGGAAAAACTAAAATGAAACAGAAAGTTACGGAAGCGGAGGCTTCCTGATGATAGATATAGGAGATTTACAATGGACGGAAGATTATTTGCAAAGATACTAGTGCTGCTGTTAATCTTTACAGGAACCATTTTTGTTGTGAATAAGATCAATAACCGGGGAGTGGAGGAAGTTTCGGTAGAGATGGAACAGGCGACACTTCCGATTGTATATGTGCGTTATAATGATGAATTTATTAATACACTGCATGGTTATACCGGTAAGGTGGATACCACATATTTTCGTGATACGATTACACCTATGGATTACGGAAGAACCATAGAGTTATGGGCAGATCAGGGAAGCGAAAGTTATGGAACCTATGAGTATGAGTTGAGAAGTCTGTATCAGGGAAATCTGATTGAAAATGGTTCTGTAACGGAACTAAACCATGCAGATGGTTATGACAAGATCCGTATTAGTTTTCGGACGGAGTTAGAAGAACTTCAGGAATATGTACTGGTATTAAATGCAATGTCAGGAGACGAAATTGCTGCCAGATATTATACAAGAGTTGTTGTGGAAAATGATTTTCATGCGGATAAATTGTTGGAGTTTGTGGAGAAATTCAATGCTGCAATATTTGACAAGGAAGAAGCAGAGGAAGTTATTTCCAAGAGTATTGAGCCAAATGAGGATGGGAATAATGAATATTTATCCGAGGTTAATATTCATTCCAGTTTTGAAACCATTACGTTTGCAGGATTAGAACCTGTTCAGTTGACAAAACCCATTGCCAGTATCAAGGAAATTGATGACAGCTATGCAATCATTCAGTTAAAATATATGATTTCTGCCAAAGAAAATAAGGTGCTGGAAAATTTTTATGTGACAGAAGATTACCGTGTCCGTTATGTGGATGAGGACAATGTATATCTGCTGGACTATAACCGGACTCAGGAGGCATTGTTTACAACGGATAATGTGGATACCGCCAACAATACATTCAAAATCGGTATTACCAATGATGAGAATTACCAGTATGTCACCAGTGATAAAGAACGGAAGGTAGCATTTACACAGGCAAGACAACTCTGGTATTACGATTACAGTAGTGGAACCATTACGAATGTATATGGATTCTGCCAGGAGGATAACTATACAGACAGCCGTGTTACCTATGATGAGAATAATATTAAGATCTTGAAAATGGATGACGAAGGAAATATCACCTTTGCAGTATATGGGTATATGAACCGCGGTGAACATGAAGGGAAAGTAGGAATTTCCGTATATCAGTTTTTAGCTGAGAAAGATAAGATGCAGGAAATTCTGTTTATTGAAAATAATAAACCATACAACATATTAAAAGAAGATATGGAAACGCTGATGTATTTAAATGATGCCGGCGAGTTTTATTATTTTGACAATGACTGTATCGTGAAAGTGGATACCAATACCATGAAGTCTGAGATCTTTATCGAAGATGTGTTAAATGAGCATTTGGCAGTTTCGGAGGATAATCACCTGCTGGGATATCCAAATGAACTTTTGCCGGAAAATACCACGAAAGTTACGGTTTTGAATCTGGACACAAAGGAGAGCCGGGAAATTGAGGCAGGCAGCGGAGAACGGCTGGAGACAATCGGATTTGTAGAGGAAGATTTGATTTTAGGAAGAATCAGGGAAGGCGATATTGTTGTGGCATTGGATAGAACGGTAACCTGCCCGATTTCCACAATTGATATTATTGACAAGAATAATAAAGTAGTAAAGACCTATGGTTCCACAGGTGTTTATGTGATAGAGGCAACGGCAAAGGACGGAGTTGTGTACTTAGACCGTGTCCGGAAGATAAATGGTGAATTTGAGCCTACTACCCAGGATTTTATCACTTATAAAGAAGAAGAGGACACTGATAAAATCAAAATTGCTTATAGTTATACAGATAAGGCGTATAATCAGTTGTATATGACATTTCCGGACTATATGTACGTAACAGAAAAACCGAAGCTGATGATTACGAAAAAGGCAGTGAACGAGAATGATACCACTGTTAAGATTACCTTTGATCACACCAATAAGAAATTTTATGCCTATGGTCAGGGAAAATATATGACGGATTATCTGAATTTGAATGAAGCAGTACGTGTTGCATTTGAAAATGCAGGTGTTGTTTTAGATGAAAATGGAGTAATCGTATGGAGAAAGATAGCGGTAAAGGATTATCATACGGTAGCAGATAAGATAAAGATTTATAATGTTTCTGATATTCAGGATACATTGGCAGCCTGCATTTATATGATGGGTATTTATGAAGGAAAAAATCCGGAATATTCTGCAATGCAGGAGGAACTGGCAAATGAAATACCAATTGAGGATATCATACTGAAGTATACTGGACGGCAGGGAACAGATATTACCGGATGTGATTTTGAAAATGGACTTTATTATCTTTGTAAAGATGCACCGGTTATTACGAGATTTGCAGACGGCACTTATGTGCTGGTGACCAGCTACAACGGGCAGAAAATCCGTTATATCAATCCTCTTGAGGAAAACGATATCGTAGAATCCCGCGAAGAATTTGAAAGCAAAGTAAAGGATAGCGGAAATGTATTCATAAGCTACGTACGATGATTCTGATAATTCCTGTTTGTGAAGTTGTGAAGAATTTCACACATATAGGTTGTGAAAGGTTGTGTATGAGACAGGAAAGACACGGTGCTCCATTATGCTGACCGTTCCAACGAGCCTCAGACATATGAAAAATCTCGGCTTGAGGACCTCGATTTTTCATTGAGTCTCGTTTCCACAGCATAAAAGTCGCACCTTATTCTTTCCTGTCACACACACAATCTTTTCATTTTACTGGCTATGTGTGAAATTCATTTACGTTTTGCAGAAACAAGGAATTTCTGTCCTGGGTCGATGTTGAAAATACTATACGACTGAGATATTAATTTATCGCCACCCAGTTATATCATTCTCAAAGGGCATCGGGTGTGGCGAAACTTTATGCTTGAAAAAAGGAGCAGATGAATTTCGCAAGTATACAATAATGTGAAAGGTCTATCATTTGAAAGTTTATAATAAGTGCGACCTTTATGCTGTGGAGAGGAGACTCAGTGGACGCTCGAAGCCTTTGCTGAGAGTGGCCACACGTTTTGAGGCTCCTCGGAACGGTTAGCATAATCGGAGCACGCTTATAACTTTCAAATGATAGACCTTTGTATAAAATAATGCGAAATTCATCGTCCGCATCCATACATAAAGTTGGGAAAGCAAAATGAAACAGGAATTTTCAGGAAACTTCCCGCATATAATGATGAATAGAGGTATCATATAAACATTTATTTAGGAGGTAGTATGGAATTCATCAAGCGGGAAATTCAAAATTATACATGGAAAGTAAAAAATGTTATGCAGTTTACGATAGATGACACCATCAATATTCCGGAAAATCTTTTGGACATGGAGCGGTTAATTTTAGTAAAAGGAAATGTTGTGGTTGACGAAACCCAGGCAATGGTGGACCGGTTTCAGGTAAAGGGCACATTGAATTATCAGATTCTTTACAGTGCAGACAAGGAGGGAAATGTTTTTGACAGCTTAAATGGAAAAGTTCCATTTATTGAATATGTAAATGCAGACGGAACAAAGGAAAGCGATTACATAGAAGTACATGCCAGCATGAATGACCTGACAGTGACAATGCTGCACTCGCGGAAGATTAGTCTGAAAGCCCTGCTTGGCATTGATTATCAGGTAAAAGAAAATGAGAACTTTGAAGCAGTTACCGAGGTTCAGGGCGATGAGGGGACAGAAGTTTTAAGTGGAGATTTGTCCATGATGAGTCTGCAGCTTCAGGAAAAGAAGACCATGCAGGTGTCAGAGCAGGTGGAGATTCCGGCGAACAAACCGAATATTTATCAGGTAATCTGGAAGAGTATGTCAGTTACCCGGATTCAGATAAAACCGGGGGATGGTTATCTGTTAGCCAGTGGAAATTTAAGTGTATTTTTAGTCTATACTGCTGAAGAGGAAGGAATGCCAATCCAGTATTTCACACTGGAGGTACCATTTGAACAGAGAATCGAGGAGGAGCTTTCCAATGAAGATATGATTTCCGGCAGTTTCCTAAGCCTTGATCAGTATCATATTACAGTGGTACCGGATGAGAAAGGAGAAGACCGGCTGATCGACTTGGCGGCAGAGTTTACTGTGGAGATTAAGTTGTATGGCAATGAGGAAATGAGACTGGTACGGGATGCATATTCCACAGAAATGGAGATTAATCCGAAATGGCGGAATTTTGTTTTACAGCATTTACTGGTACGGAATTGTGCAAAAACAAAAGTATCTGATATAGTGACAATGCCAAAACAGCAGTCTGTATTACAAATCTGTAATGCAGAGGGTTCAGTATCCATTGAT
The DNA here is from genome assembly GCA_051877755.1 of Lachnospiraceae bacterium. GTDB lineage: Bacteria > Bacillota > Clostridia > Lachnospirales > Lachnospiraceae > CAG-590. The sequence goes on from JBJEJE010000003.1 coordinate 75,950, forward strand.
GAAACACAGCGTTCTGCCAAAGGAATTATTGTGGAAGGTGTTGTAGGAACGCAGATTACCTATCTGAACAAGGAGGAGAATGGTGCGCTTGCTTCGGCAACCTTTGATATTCCATTTACCTATGAAATAGAAGTGAATGGAATGCGGGAGGGAGTGACATATTCCATCATTCCATTTTTAGATCAGATTCAGGCAATGCAGATGGGAGAAAACCAGCTGGAAATCAAGGCGGAAGTATCCCTGGATGTATTGGCATTTACCAATGAGCAGGGAAGGGCGGTTCTTGATATGGAAGTTACCCCTATTAATATGGAACGGAAAAAGGAGCTGCCTGGTGTGATTGGTTATATTGTGAAAAAAGATGATACCCTTTGGAGTATTGCAAAAACGTATTATACAACGGTGGAACGATTAAAAGAAATCAACGAGCTTACCTCTGATACAATCGGAGTAGGTGATAAGCTCGTGATCTTGAAAGAATAATTATATGAATTTATAAAATCGCAGCAATGCTTAAGTCAGGACGGCGGGTTAAATCAATGAATTCGCCGTCCACCATTATGCTTGGACGGGAAAGAACTGCTTTGTTTGTCAGTATGATTTCGCCCTTTCTGCCGTCATTTAGCAGGACTGTATTATGCAGATAGGTATCTGCGATTCCCTGTAAAAATGGAATCAGATACTTTGGATCATATTTGGTATATCCTTCTTCCTCATACATACGGATAACAGCAAAGGGACAGATTCCCTCCCGGTAACAGCGGTTAGCGGTCATTGCTTCATAAATGTCCACAATAGTAATAAGCTTGGCAAGTTCGTTGATCTTATCACCTTTCAGACCGATGGGATAGCCGCTGCCATCACATTTTTCGTGGTGGAGTAAGGCTGCCTGGGCAATGTTTTCGTCAATGTTTTTTTCTTTTAGAAGCTTGTAACCTTTTAACGGGTGCTGCTTAATAATATCGAACTCTTCTTTGGTAAGCCGGCCAGGTTTTTGGATAATCTCCACAGGTATCAGTACCTTGCCAATATCATGCAGCATTCCGGCTACTGTCAAAAGCTTCAAATTTTTATCGTCAAAATGAAGCCATCGTCCCAAAATATTAGCCAACAGGGCAACATTAAGAGAGTGTGCGTAGGTGGAGTCATCAAAATAACGAATATTACTAAGAATATCCATTAACTGGTAGGTGTTGGTTTCTCCGGCCATAATCTCGTTGGCAGAGCGGAATAGCTCGTCCATGTCTATATCTTCATTTCTTTTGGCAATATCATTGAGTTTGTATGTAAAGGATTCTGTAGCTTCGTTAAAATTTTCCTCTATTTTTTTAAAGGATTCACTGTTCCTGACCTGTTCGGAATGGGTCGGCTGCTCTTGTAAAATCGGTTCAATATTTGTTTCCTGGGATGCATCCTTGCCGTAAACAGCAACAGAAACTATTGAGGAATATCGAAGGATATTTAATGCTTCATCATCAATAACGGTTCCCTTTGGAATAAGGAGCTGACTGCCCTTATATACGTCTTCTGCAAGGGTCATACCAAGTGTGACTCTGTGAAGCATAATCTGTACAATATTCATAGGGTAATGGCTCCTTTCTAATCCGTTCTAAAATGAATACTTAATATTATATTAAATTATAAAAAATTAATGAAATAAAGTCAATCAGTTCTTGACCAATGTGCATATATAGAGTATGATAAAAAAGAACTGCAAATAGCAGTTTCAGAATTGCAAAAGAAACTTCTCTTATTCAGAGTGGTGGAGTCAGAAGGGACTGGGAAGCCACGGCAACCCCATGTATATGGAAGGTGCCGGCCTGAGGCGGGCGAATATTTCGCATCGATCAATAAGAGGATTTGAATATAGTGAGCTCATCAACTTCAAATCCTCTCGGATTTGAAGTTTTTATATTGCATGAAAATACCTCATTCTTATGAGGTGATTTTAAGGGAATGGAACCCCTTGACAATCCGTGGAAAGATTATGAAGGTGATGAAGCGAACGCAAAACACCGAGTAAGCTTCGCTTACGAGGTGACGGTTTCAATAAATTACAGAAAAACACCGCTTTCATTCTCTTTACTTACGAGATGAACCTAATTTTACAGTTATTATTTAAGGAGGAACAACGAAATGGAGAAACGTATATTTACATCAGAGTCCGTAACAGAAGGACATCCTGATAAAATTTGTGATCAGATTTCCGATGCTGTATTAGACGCATTGATGGAGCAGGATCCAAACAGCCGTGTAGCATGTGAAACTTCCATTACAACCGGTTTGGTACTGGTAATGGGAGAGATTTCCACGACCGGATATGTGGACATTCAGAAAATTGTCCGGGAAACCATCCGGGAAATCGGTTATGACCGTGCAAAATATGGATTTGACTGTGACACCTGTGGTGTAATCACTGCCATTGATGAGCAGTCCAGTGATATCGCAATGGGTGTGGACAAGGCATTAGAAGCAAAGGAAAACCAGATGAGCGATGAGGACATTGAGGCAATCGGAGCCGGTGACCAGGGTATGATGTTTGGTTACGCAACCAATGAGACCGAGGAGTATATGCCATATCCAATCAGTCTTGCACACAAGCTTGCAAGAAAATTAACAGAGGTTCGTAAGAATGGAACCCTTCCATATCTGAGACCGGACGGAAAGACACAGGTTTCTGTAGAGTATGATGAGAATGGAAAACCGGTCCGTTTGGAGGCAGTTGTGCTTTCCACCCAACATGATGCAGAGGTAACCCAGGAGCAGATTCATGAGGATATCAGGAAATATGTCTTTGATGCAGTACTTCCGGCAGACATGGTGGATGACGATACCAAGTTCTTCATCAATCCAACAGGACGGTTTGTAATTGGTGGACCAAATGGAGATTCCGGTCTTACGGGACGTAAGATTATTGTAGATACTTACGGTGGATATGCCCGTCACGGTGGTGGAGCATTTTCCGGTAAAGACTGTACAAAGGTTGACCGTTCTGCTGCTTATGCCGCAAGATATGTGGCTAAGAATATTGTTGCTGCAGGACTTGCCGATAAATGTGAGATTCAGCTATCCTATGCAATTGGTGTGGCACGCCCAACTTCTGTTCGTGTAGATACTTTTGGAACCGGTAAGATTGATGAGCTGAAACTTGTGGAGATTGTTCGTGAGAACTTTGACCTTCGCCCGGCAGGAATCATCAAGATGTTAGACCTTCGCCGTCCAATTTACAAGCAGACAGCTGCTTATGGCCATTTTGGACGTACGGATATTGATCTGCCATGGGAGAAATTAGACATGGTGGATAAGCTGAAGACATATCTGTAATATTAAAATTAGCTCTTATAGAAAATGTTCAATAGTAAAAGCAGATTGTTATATTGGGCGATATAATAAAAATACACAAATTTACGTCAGCTTTAGGAAAATATACATTAGCTGAGTAAATTTGTGTATTTTATTATTGGTAGAAAAGAGATTGTCTCAATGAGACTTTTCTTTTGGCTTTAATTCTCCCGTTCTTTTCCCCAGAAAAACAGTGCCACAGTACCGGGACCGGTATGGCTGCCAATTACGGTTCCGATATTGTAAATCTCAACTTTCCCGTCCAGTTTTGGAAATTTTTCCTCTATTAGATCAGCTACTGCCCGTGCGTCTTCATAGCAGGCAGAATTGCTTATATAACATTTGCCATCGTAATCCAGACCATTTCTTGCATTTTCTTCCATTTTAGCAACCATTTCCTTTATTACCTTGCGCTTGGTGCGGATTTTTTCATGAACGTTAAGTTTACCTTCACCATCCACATTCATCAAAGGACAAATATTTAACATATTGCCAATGGTTCCGGATGCTTTTGAAATACGCCCACCCCGGATAAAATAAGTCAGGGTGGTGGAAAAGAACCAATGATTTAATTGGAGAAGCTGCTCTTTTGCCCATTGGTAGAGGGTATCAATATCCATTCCAGCATCTCTTTTATCAGCCAGAGCATCCATTAAAAGACCATAGCCGGAAGAGGCAGCCAAAGAATCCACCACATAAATCCTGCGGTCTGGAAATTCCTCTGATAACATATCCCTTGCGACACAGGCAGAGTTATAAACACCAGAGATTCCGGAAGAAAGGGTCAGGTGCAGGATATCCTGTCCATTTTCTAAAAACGGACGGAAATATTCTAAAAATTCATCTACGTTTACCTGGGATGTCTTTGTCATGGCACCGTCAGCCATGCTCTGATAAAACTGATCAAATGAAATGGATTCTCCTAAATCATCCGGATATGTGACATCATCTAACATAAAATGAAAACACACATAATGAATATTGCGGCGTTCAAAATGCTCTTTTGTTAAATCTGCTGTAGAACAGCAGGAAATGACATAGTCGTTCATATACGCATCCTCCTTTGATTAAAATCCATACAGTACGATTCTATGTGACATAATTTACATTTATTCAAATGTGCTGCATTGAATTTTCTCTTTGTATATTGTAACATAGGAAAAGGTAAAGTGTAAAATGATTTCTGCCAGCGGGAAAGGAATAGCTATATGCAGGCTTATATATTTGATTTTAACGGAACTATGGTAATGGATTCCTATATGCACGAAACGGCATGGAGACATTATGCGGAACAACTTTGTCATCGAGCGGTGCCGGATGAGGAATTTAAAAAACATGTGCATGGAAAAACCTCTGCCATGATACTGGAACATTTTCTTGGACGGGGAGAGCTTACAAAGGAGGAAATTGTGGCGTATTCGGAAGAAAAAGAAGCCTATTACCGAAAGCTTTGCTTGGAAAATAAAGAGAGGTTTCATTTGACTTTCGGTCTCCCGGAATTCTTAGACCGGGCAAAAGTACAGGGGATATCCATGACCATTGCTACAGCGGCAAATCTTGCAAATGTGGAATTTTATTTTGAATATTTTAACCTGGGAAAATGGTTTGAACTGGATAAGGTGGTCTATGATGATGCAACATTAAAGGGTAAGCCGGATCCGGATATCTATCTTCGGGCAATGAGCCGGTTGGGTGTGAGTCCGCAGAAGTGTGTTGTGTTTGAGGATGCAGTTTCCGGTGTGATTGCGGCTTCGAAAGCCGGAGCAGGAAAGATTGTGGGGGTATATGGTGACAGTAAAAAGGAACTTTTGCAGGAGACCGGAGTAGTGGATACATTCATTAGGGATTTTACAGAAATAGATAATGCAGATTTCCAGTCACTGATGTAAAAGATTTTTGGTTGCATACTTAGAAAAAAATGATATAATAATTAGGAATAGTTCCTGTTTTGGAAAGGACGTATTTCAAAAGAAATGATATACATAAGGAGGATAATAGTATGGCAGATTTAAAAGGAACGCAGACAGAAAAGAACTTAATGACAGCATTTGCGGGTGAGTCTCAGGCGCGTAATAAGTATACCTATTATGCAAGCAAGGCAAAGAAGGACGGTTATAACCAGATTGCGGATATTTTCTTAGAAACTGCGAATAATGAAAAAGAGCATGCAAAGATGTGGTTTAAACTTCTTCATGGTGGTGCAATTCCTGGAACCATTGAGAATCTGGAGGATGCGGCAGAAGGCGAGAACTATGAATGGACAGATATGTATGCTGAGTTTGCAAAGGTGGCAAGAGAGGAAGGCTTTGAGGATATTGCCAAGTCTTTTGAGATGGTAGGCGCCATTGAGAAAACTCATGAAGAGAGATATCGCAAGCTCTTAGCAAATGTTGAGGGTGGTCTTGTATTTTCAAGAGATGGCGATATGATATGGGAATGTGCAAACTGTGGACATATCCATATTGGAAAAGAAGCACCTGAGGTTTGTCCTGTATGTGCTCATCCACAGAGCTATTTCAAATTGAGAGCTGAGAATTACTAAAAACGAGACATTATAAGAAAAAGTATACAGGAGTCCGGGAGATCATGGAATGGTTTCCCGGACTTTTTATGAAGAAAAATTCTCTTCTTGTTGCTGTAATGATAAAAGCGTTTCGGCATATTTATTCAAGCGTTCTAAGTTATCATTATTAAGCTGATGACATAATTCATAGTATTTAGAAAGACGTATGGTACGTTCCGTGACAGCTTCTTTATCCTCTTCTATGAGGGAAGGATTATCTTCAAATCCCATTAAAAAGGATGGGGTACAATGTAGAATGGCTGCCATTTTTTCAAGGGTGGATCGTTTGATATTTTGTACCCGGCCGTTTTCGTATTTGGCAATCGCTGATTTTTGCAGACCAAGCATATCAGCTAATTCCTGTTGGGTTAAACCTTCCTGTTTGCGTTTTTGTCTAATGTTAGATCCCATACTCATTGACTTATACCTTCCAGCTTGGCAATTTTTTCTTTTAACCGTAAAATTTCATTGTCCTTTTCGGCAATCTCGTTGTCCTTTTCGGCAATCTTGTTGTCCTTTTCGGCAATCTCGTTGTCCTTTTCGGCAATCTCGTTGTCCTTTTCGGCAATCTCATTGTCCTTTTCGGCAATCTCACTGTTCCTTTTTGCGATTTCAATGTCTTTTTCGGTGATGATTTGTTCCTTTTTTGCAATGATACCATCTTTGTCGTTAAGAGCCTTGTTCAATCTCTCTTCGCATTCTTTCACAATAATATCAGCATCTGTCATTATAGATTCATCCATCATATCATTAAACAGCTCCATTTCTTCATAATGGGAGTAAAGATGATTATATAACAGGTGGGTGTAACTCTTAAGCTGTTGTGCATCTGCTACCGTTATATTCCCTACTCGCAGATTATCATTTATGCTATCAAGTATATCATGTTCCAAAAGGTTTTTCAATGCGGCAAGGTTTTTCTCTGAGCGTTCTTTTTCCATGATTTTTTTTAGTTTCAATAGATAAAAAGGTATTAAAACAACCATTTTCCGCCGGTTCAATTCTGCAGTAGGTGTCTCCGGAAGACGCAGGGTAGGAACATTGTAGTCTACCTGTTGTTTTCCAAAATGCAACCGGAGTTGATATTCATCAGGAACCGTACCTTCATAGTATAGATAAATTACAATAGGGGTAGGAAATGTAATATGATAGATTCCGTCTATTTCTGCTGCTGTACGGAGTGCATGATTAAAGCCATATTCAAAAACTCTTAAAACGATACTGTCATCTTTGGTTACTTGAGCTTCAATATGATAGCTGTATTGCTCATTAATGGTGATGATGGTGTCAGCAAGAATCTTTTTGAGATTGTTGTCTTCAAATTCCGTCCAGTTATATGTAATATTGCTGTCAAGCGGGTAATCCGTATCAAACAGGCCATTAATCAGATGTATGATGGCAGTAGAAGACAGGGTTAATATTTTTTTGATTAATTTATCGTATATCTGGTATATTGTTTGTGACATGGCAGTTCCTCCTGTTAATTAAATTCACAACAATGTAATTATAGTTAAAGTATGCCTATAGTGTCTTAATAATACACTATAGAAGCGTAATTGTCAATAAAAAGTTCTTAAAAAGACACTCCATGGAGATATAATTGAGGATTGAGAATGAAGGTACAATTGAGGGTTCAATAGAGTAGATGAATTGCAAATCGGGGGGAATCCAATTAAAGGTAAAAATATGAGTATGCATACAAAAAATGGCTTTATGATATCCTGCATCTTTGGTTAAACAAAGAAAACCTTGAGTTTTCTATAAAAAAAGGCTTGCTTTTTTTTGGTTTGCCTATAAAATAGTATATGGATTAAGCTGTCAAAGAGGATGGTGCATGTCTATGCATATGCTTTGGCAAAGAACACAATGAAGCGGTGCAGCTTGCACCAGTAACAGTTAGGAGATTAATCATGAACAAGTTAGAGCTTCAGCAAAAAGCAAATCAGTTAAGAAAGCACATTGTGACTTCCTTACATGCTGCCAAATGTGGTCATCCAGGTGGCTCTCTTTCTGCAGCAGATATTGTAACCTATTTGTATTTTGAGGAAATGAATGTAGATCCGAAGAATCCGAAGAAGGCGGACAGAGACCGTTTTGTTTTGTCCAAGGGTCATGTGGCACCGGCTTTATATGGTGCATTGGCAATGAAAGGATATTTTCCGGAGGCGGAATTATTAAAACTTCGCAAGACCGGAGAGATGTTACAGGGGCATCCGGATATGAAGGGAACTCCAGGTGTGGATATGTCGGCAGGTTCTTTGGGACAGGGCATTTCAGTAGCAGTTGGTATGGCGCTTTCCGCAAAAATGTCAAAGGAAGATTACCGTGTGTATACCCTGCTTGGTGATGGTGAAATCCAGGAAGGACAGGTCTGGGAGGCAGCGATGTTTGCGGGCCATAGAAAGTTAGATAACTTAGTAGTGATTGTAGATAATAATGATTTACAGATTGACGGCAGTGTGGCAGATGTATGTTCGCCATATCCAATTGCTGACAAATTTAAGGCATTTAATTTCCATGTTATTGAGATTGATGGACATGATTTTGATGCCATTGATGCAGCATTTAAGGAGGCAAAGGATACAAAGGGGATGCCAACGGCTATTATTGCAAAAACCATTAAAGGAAAAGATGTTTCTTTCATGGAGAATCAGGCATCATGGCATGGTGCAGCGCCAAATGATGAGCAGTATGCGATTGCAATGGCAGACTTAGAGAAAGTAGGTGAAGCATTATGTCAGAAGTAAAGAAGATTGCTACCCGTGAAAGCTACGGGAATGCGTTGGTGGAATTGGGAAAAGAGCATGAGAATCTGGTGGTATTGGATGCAGATTTGGCAGCAGCTACCAAGACTGGAATTTTCAAGAAAGCATTTCCGGAAAGACATATTGACTGTGGTATTGCAGAATGTAACATGATGGGTATTGCGGCAGGACTTTCCCTGACAGGAAAGGTTCCATTTGCTTCCAGTTTTGCCATGTTTGCGGCAGGACGTGCATATGAGCAGGTTCGTAACACCATTGGTTATCCGAAGTTAAATGTTAAGATTGGTGCAACCCATGCAGGTATTTCCGTAGGTGAGGATGGAGCAACCCATCAGTGTAATGAGGATATTGCGTTGATGCGTACCATTCCAAACATGGTAATCATCAATCCATCGGATGATGTGGAAGCCAGAGCAGCAGTTAAGGCGGCTTATGAGCATGTGGGTCCGGTTTATCTACGTTTTGGACGTCTGGCAGCGCCGGTGATCAATGACAGACCGGATTATAAGTTTGAATTAGGAAAAGGTGTGACAGTAAAAGATGGCAAGGATATTACCATTGCTGCCACTGGTTTAGAGGTGGGATTTGCTTTAGAGGCAGCTGAGAAATTGGCAGCAGATGGAATTGATGCGAGAGTAATCAATATCCATACCATTAAACCGATTGATAAGGATATTTTAATCAAGGCGGCAAAGGAGACAAAGAAAATTTTTACCGTAGAAGAGCATTCCATTATCGGTGGACTGGGTTCTGCAGTTTGTGATGTCCTTTGTGAGAATGCACCGGCACCGGTTTATAAGATTGGTATGCGGGATCGGTTTGGCGAGTCTGGTCCCGCAGTGGAGCTGCTTCATAAATATGAGCTGGATGCAGAGGGAATTTATAAGCAGGTGAAGAATAATCTATAAGGAATCTGGGTCTGGTAAATGTGGAATTGGATAATTCGTTTGCATCTGCCAGAATAAACAGATGCATAGGAAAAGAGAGGGGATTATATGCAGATTTTTGTAAAGAAGAATGGAAAGAGAGTTTGCTGGGTATGTATGGCAGTTCTCTTTTGTGCCGGTATATGGACAGGTAAAAAACAGGTAAACGCAACACAGCAGACAGCATATGATTATGTAGTGACAGATGCCGAGGATAAAGTGGATCCAACGGATAAGGAATCGGATACTAAAGGAATTCAGAAAACGTTGGATAAGACAGTTGGTTCTGCTGCGATGGTAACCATTTATTTTCCGGCAGGAGATTATTACATTGATAAGCCAATGCGTGTGTATTCCAATACACATATCATTTTGGATGAAAATGCAACAATACACCGGATGGACAGTATGGTTGACCGGAGTATTCTGCACAATGTAGACCAAGATGGTAAAATGGATGTTGTAGGCGGCTATGATATGTCGGAAAACATCATTTTAGAAGGTGGAACATGGGATGGCGGTAATACGGAACTGGCAACGGATGCAGCGGATGTAATCCGGTTTGACCATGCTAAGAATATTACCATTAAGAATTGTGTCATAAAAAATGTATATGATTGTCATATTATTGAACTGGTAGGTGTGAAAAATGGACTTGTCACCGGTTGTACATTGTCCGGTTTCCGTTATCAGAAAGGACACGAAAAGGATTATACCTATGCAAGGGAAGCGATACAGTTAGAATCGGCGTGGACCAATAATGAATCCAATAAAGCGGATTCCAAGTCTGCTTGGGCTAGTGGTTCTGTTGTGGATGGTACTTCCTGTCAGCAGGTAACCGTAACGGATAACACATTTATTGATCTGCCTTGTGGCGTTGGACAGCATCATTATACCAAGAGCGGAAAATACAGAAATCAGGATATTACAATCAGTAATAATGTATTTACCTGTTCCGATACAATGAAGTATTGTAAAACGGCCATTACCTGTTGCGGGACCAATAATCTGATTGTTGAAAATAATACGATTAAAGGACCTTATCGTTTTTCTATCCATGTGATAGCATCCAGTGATGTGGTGATTCAGAAGAATCAGATGGAGGACATTTCCATGAATGGAATCATGATAAATACCGGAGAGATAACAGCTATTCGGGAAAATTCCTTGAAAAATATAGGAAAACATGGGATTTCTGTAAGCGAAGGTACAGTTAAGGAAATCACTAAGAATACCATTAGCAATGTAAAGCAGAATGGAATCTGCGTAACTGCAGGAAAGATAACCAATATTCAGGAAAATACAGTTAAAACAGCAGCCAAGCATGGTATTTCTGTTACAGGTGGAACTGTAGGAACAGGAAAGAGCCGCAGTAAAGGAATCCAGAGTAATACCATAACAAATTGTAAGCAGAACGGTATTACAGTTTCCGGGAAGGGTAAAGTATCTTCCATAGAAAAGAATAAGATTTCCGGGATAAAGAATAATGGAATTTCCCTGACAGAAAAAGCAAAGGTTTACTGGATTGAGAAGAATACCATTAAGAATTGCAAAAAACATGGAATCTGGAATGGTACATCCACAAAGACAAAGATAAAGAGTAATAAGGGAAAAATCAAATAGCTATGGAAATAGTCGGCGGTTATTATAACCGCCGTTTTTTTCATTGTTGCTTAAATATCAAAAACAGGAGTTAGTTTTGCAATCAATAG
>JBJEJE010000004.1:0-26056 GCA_051877755.1 Lachnospiraceae bacterium
ACTTGTCAAATCTGCACAACTCAATATACATTTTCAAGAGTTTCGCAATTGCCTATCATAACTTTACAGGTAACCTCAATCCTCCAGCGGAAGGCAGATGGATTTGATTTCTAAATATTCGTCCACACTCTGGATACAGCTTTCCCGTCCGATTCCGGATTCCTTGTATCCACCAAATGGTGCACCACTGTTGATGGCAGAACCGTTGATACATACCACACCGGTTTCCATCTGACGTGCCACCTGGATTGCCTTTTCTTCCGGTCCAAAAACACCGCCACAAAGTCCGTACACCGTATCGTTGGATATGGCTATGGCTTCATCCACTGTGTCATAGGTAATCATACAAAGCACCGGTCCAAAAATTTCCTCTACTGCAATGGTCATATGATTATCCACATCTGCAAAAATTACCGGCTTGACATAATAACCATTATCACAGTTATCCGGCACCTCGCCAACTAACATTCTGGCCCCTTCCGCAATTCCTTTTTCAATGTACTGCTTTACCTTGAAAAATGCCTTCTCATTAATCAACGGTCCAATATCCACAGAAGGATCGGTAGGATCTCCCACAACAAATTCCCTGGTTCTCTTCACTGCCAAGGCTTCAATCTCTTCTTTGGCGCTTGCCGGAATCAGCATTCTGGTTATTGCATTACAGGTCTGTCCTGTATTCATAAAGCAGTCTGTCAATACGGCATCCACAGCAGCTTCATAATCCGCATCCGGCAGGACAATGGCAGCAGATTTACCACCTAATTCCAGGGTACATTTCTTGATATTGCTAAGGGCCAGACGGCCAACTTCCCGACCTGCCGAGGTGGAACCGGTAAAGGAAATCATACGGATATCCGGATGAGAGGCAAGCACATTTCCCACTTCTCCACCACATCCGGTTACCAGATTAAATACTCCTGCCGGAAAACCGGACTCTTCGATTCCCTTTGTAAACCAGTAGGCAGAAATCGGTGCCATCTGGCTCGGCTTTAAAATGACACAGTTACCGGCTGCCAATGCCGGCAGAATCTTAAGGGTAACCTGATCTAACGGATAGTTCCAGGGAGTAACACCAGCAATAATACCGAAAGGCTCCCTCCTCAGAATATATCCTTCAAACCGCTCCTCATAAGCAAAATTTTCTGCCGCTTCCGCAAAAAATCTGGTTTCTCCTGCTGCTCCGGATACATGCCAGTCCTCCGACATACTGACCGGGGCACCTAACTCCTTTGTAATGGTATCTGCAATCTCAGCACTATGTGCCTCAAAAAAATCAGCTAACTTATACAGACATTTTGCACGCTTCTCTCCGGTATATTGTTTCCATTCCTTAAACCCTTCCTTTGCTGCCTCCACTGCAGCATTTACATCTGCCTCATCCCCTTTAGGAACCGTTGCAAAGATCTCCTTTGTAGCGGGATTTTCCACATAAATCTTTTCCCCGCTGTGTCCATCTACCCATTTTCCACCAATAAATAATTGTAAATCTTTCATACGCAATCCTTCCTTTCATTCTTATTGTAAAATAGGCGTTTGCGAAACGCCTGTTTCTTCTATAAACGTTGTGCAATTGCCTATTATTGCAAAAAGGCAGCCCACCCCTTACGAGTAGACTGCCTTAGTCTCTTATAGTTTCGCAATTAATCAGGTTAAAAGGATGCCTCCAAAATTGCAATGACATCTTCTTTATGAAGCGGATTATAGGCTTTTTCCAGTCCACCCCGAACTGCCTTTTCCGCCATGATGTCAAACTTACTCTTATCGGTAATCCCTATCTCCCGCAGAGTTTTTGGAATATTCATCTCATGAAAATATTCTTCTGTCATATCAATGGCCTTATTTGCAATTTCATACTTGTCAAGGGATGCATCAATTCCCCAGACATTTACACCATAGGTGACAAATACATCTACAATGGTATCGTCCAATATATGGCGCATCCAGTGAGGTGTGATAATAGCAAGACCTACACCATGGGTTACATCATAGTATGCAGAAAGCTCATGTTCGATTGGATGACACACCCAGGCTCCGGATTTTCCACATGCAACCATACCATTGATTGCCCAGCTTGACGCCCACATGAGATTTGCCCTGGCATCATAATCATCCGGATGTTCCACCGCACGTTTTCCATAGCGGACACAGGTCCGGAGAAGTCCTTCCATAAACTGATCCTGAATATAAGTATCCCCGCATTTTTTGAAATAGACTTCGATTACATGGGACATAATGTCTGCCACACCTGCCGCTGTCTGGTATGCCGATACCGTCTGTGTATAGGTAGGATCCAGAATCGAATACTTTGGAATAACCTTTACATGATCAAACTCCGCTTTATCACTGGTCTCCAGATTCGAAATGACTGCACAGTAATCCATCTCGGAACCGGTGGCAGCAATGGTAAGCACTGTAATAATAGGAAGGGCATCTGTTACCTTTGAGGGATCTAAAACCACCTCCCATGGATCCCCGTCATAGCTTACACTGGCGGCAATTACTTTGGCACAGTCAATCACACTGCCTCCACCCATGGGAATCAGCATATCACAGCCTTCCTTCCGGCAGATTTCCACGCCTTTACGGACACTGGTAATTCTCGGATTCGGTTCCACGCCGGACAGCTCCGCATACTCTACGCCGCATTCCTTTAATTTCTCTATTACTGCATCATAGATACCGTTCCGTTTTACACTGCCTCCTCCATATACAAGCAGTGCCTTTTTTCCGGTTTCCTTTGCAAGCTTTCCTACATTTTCAATCTGTCCCTTTCCAAAATATACAATCGTAGGAACATTATAAACAAAATTCTGCATGGCACACCTCCTATTTCGCATTATACAGGCGGATAAACAAATCCTTAAATGCCTGTTCATCCATTAACACTGGATTATCAAATGTTTCCGAAGCATTGGCTGCTGTTTTTGCCAGCCGGTCAAAATCCTTTGGATCTACCACATCCAGTTCATAAAACTTTGGAATCTTTAACCGGTCACATAAAGCCTCTATATAATCCACTCCCGCATAGGCAGCTTCCTCTACAGTCATCCCTGTCACAACAACACCTAATGCCTTTGCCACATCTGCATAACGCTTAGGTGCCCCTGGAACACTTAACCGGCTTACCTCCGGCAGCATCATGGCATTTGCTACACCATGTGCAATATCATAATATCCTCCTAACGCCTCTGCAATGGAATGCACGCTTGCCACATCCGAATTGCCAAATGCAGCACCTGCCATACAGCTTGCAACCAACATATCTTCCAGAGCTTCCGGCTTATGGGTTTCCACTGCCTCCACCAGACTGTTTCCAATCATTTCAATGGCACGGATGGCCAGAGCATCCGTCAAAGGATTCGCCGCTTTGCAGACATATGCCTCCACCGCATGGGTAAGTGCATCCAGACCGGTAGATGCCATAATGGAGGACGGTAATTTCTCCAACACCACCGGATCCAGTATGGCTACAGAAACGCTGTTATACTTTCCATAGATACAATCCTTTTCCAGAGTGGTGGTATTATTCACAATGGATTCATGGGTCACTTCACTTCCGGTTCCACAAGTAGTTGGAATCGCAACCAATGGAGCAATGGGTTTTGTGAGATTATCATTGATCAGGTCTGCACATTTCCCACCATTTGTTAAAATGGCTCCCACTGCTTTTGCCGTGTCAATGGAAGATCCACCGCCTATGGCTATCAGATAATCAATTCCATTTTCCTCCGCATATGCTGCCCCTTTTTCAATGTCCACATCCCGCGGATTGGGAACAATGTCTGTCCATACCAGATAGGATAGTCCGGCTTTGTCCAGGGAATCCAGCACAATCTTTGGAAGACCGGTCTTCATCATGGGTTCATCCGTCAGCACCAAAGCTTTTTTTCCAAGCCCTGCTGCATATTCACCAACCTTACTCAATGCCCCTTTTTCATAGACTACCTGGGTGGGCATATAAAACTGAAAATCATTCATACCAGCTACCTCCTTTGTTTTGTCACCAACAGGCAATTGCAATACTTACAATGCAAGATTGAACGTTATGCAAACGCCTATCTATCACTTTTAAATCTATCATATCGCAGTGCTGAAATATCCACCACGGTATCCTCTCCTACTGCCATCTGTGCCAGCATATATCCAACTGCCGGTGCTGTTCCGAATCCATGCCCTGTAAATCCACAGGCAAGAATCAGTCCCGGCACTTCACTGACCGGTCCCATAACAGGAACTTTATCAATGCACATATCCAGCCAGCCGCCCCAGCTTCTTACAATCTTGGCATCCTTTAATGCAGGTATGTATCGCATGATTGCCCGGGAGCCTGCTGAAATGGTAAGGGAAGAAGTCTTTAAATCCGTAAGGGGCTGATCTGTAGCTTCCTCCAGACCACATTCGGAGCCAAATACAAAGGAACCATGTTTACACTGATGTCCGTAGAAATCCGCATCCGCCGTTCCTAACATCATATCAAACATATGGGGCTGCATTTCCGTCACCAGTGCTTCTTCAAAATAAGTTGTCATCGGTACATCAATCCCCACGGTTCTTGCAATGGCACGGCTTTCATACCCTGCTGCAAGGATAATGGTATTTCCCTCAAAAACAGCCCCGTCTTCTGTCACCACTTTGCGGGCTTTTCCATGATGTTTCTGAATCTTACTTACCTTTGCTCCCTTGACAAATTCCACCCCAAGCTCCAATGCTCTTTTATAAAATGCCAGTGTGGTAAGCATGGGATTGGCATGTCCATCCGTCGGACACCAGCTGGCTCCAATAACATCATCTGACAAATGCGGATTTAACGCCTTTACTTCTTTTCCATCAATCATCCGGACATCCAGGCCACAGGCTTTTGCATTGTCAGCTAATTGTTTCAGTTTCTTCATATGTGCTTCTGTCTTTCCAAGCCTTAAATTACCGGTCTGGCAATATTCCACATCCACGCCGAGTTCTTCTGAAAGGGTTGGCCACAAATTCTGAATGCCCCACATACAATAATTTAATTCCCGGACATCCCGTCCTGACTGCCGGACACCGCCGCCATTTCTGCTGGAACCACCATGTCCGATACTGTCAGAACCTTCTAAAACAATTACATCGGTAAGCCCTCGTTTTGCCAGATAATAAGCTGCAGCACAGCCGTTGACACCACCGCCTATAATAATTACTTCTGCTGTCTTCTTCATAAAAGACCTCCTAACATCCACTTAAAATCACTCTGTATATCCGCCATCGTTACCCATGATTTCCATTTCCACCGGCCGCATCGGTGCTCTGGAAACTGCCGGTTCCACATCTAACGGACTGACAGAAAGCTCTGCTGCCACAATTCCCTTTACCAGCCTGCCACAGGTCTGTCCCTGGCAAAGTCCCATACCGCTTCTTAAGAAACGGCGTATTTCCTCAATTGTGGTCATGCCTGCGTGAACTGCCTGCCGGATTTCTCCCTTCGTCACCTCTTCACAACGGCACACCAACACATCATCATCTTCCTGCGGAATAAATGGTCCTATCTTTTCTAAAATATCATTGACACATTCCATGTAATTCCTCCTTTGTAATTCCCTACATCTTAAAGAATCTTGCTTTCATTACCATATCCTTTGGCACCTTCATGGTCAGCAGATTGGTACAGTCAAATGCCTTGGATGTTCTGACTTCCACAACTTCCGCACTGCATACCGGCTTTCCATTTCTTCCCAGTGCCGTTCCCACATCACCTTTTTTTGGCAGCGGGAGAAATTCATAAGGAATGGTCACCGTTCCCATTCCATCTCCGATATCCTCCTGTACCAGGAAGATTGCCTGACCGGAACAGGCTGCCACACACATTCCACAGCCGATACACTGGGAATCGGTATCCACCACCGGAAGTGAAGTAATATTTTCACCAATGGTGATACATTTCTTTGGGCAGACATCCTGACATGGATTACAGGGAATATTCTGTGTACACTCAATAACCGGATGGACTCCATTCATATGGGTGACTCCCGGATATTGTTCAATCTCGCTGTCCTCTACATATCCTTTTTCCAATAACGTCATGGAAACATCCAGTCCCTCTTCTGTCTTTGTAATCAGCTTACCCCGGTTTTCCGGTGCAAACATACCTTTCCGAAGATTGGAAAGTGCCATCTTATACGCTTCAATCTTCTCGCCTCCATCTTCCAGATAGCCGGCATCACAGGCAATGGTAATCCCTGCAATTCCTCCGCCAAGCATAGCAGAACTTGCCTCCTCAATCCCTGCCACATCTCCTGCCACATAAACACCCTCCACGGAGGTTCTTCCATATTCATCGCATTCCGGCACATAACCGCCACGGGTGTCCAGCATTGTACAACCTGCCTGTTTTAACAGCTGGGACATGGGCGATAATCCCACTGCCAGACAGATGGTATCCACATCAAACTGCTTCTCTGTTCCGGGTACGATTTTCCAATCCGGTCCCACCTCTCCGATGGTTACCCCTTCTACCTTTTCATCTCCCTCTGCCTTTACAATGGTATGGGACAGATAAAATGGTACTCCACACCGGGAAAGCTTTGCCGCATGCACACCATATCCACCAATCCTCGGTGCAGCATCCACCAATGCCACCACCTCACATCCTGCCTGCAAAAGCTGATAACTTACTACTAATCCCACATTTCCGGAACCCAGCATTAAAATCTTTTCTCCCGGCTTAATATGATGTAGATTCATCATGGTCTGTGCTGCTCCGGCACCAATGACACCCGGAAGCGTCCAGCCCGGAAACCTCACAACACTTTCAGCGGCTCCCGTTGCAACCAGCACACTGTCTCCTTTATAATGCTGAATGACATCCCCTATTTTCACTGTAATTTCTTTTTCCTGATACAGTCCCAATACTGTGGCATTTAACACAACCTCCACACCACATTTTTCCGCTTCCTGCAAAAGTTCTTCTCCGATGCGGAAGCCCCGTATTCTCGCCTTATTTTCTTTCGAGCCAAAAAATTTATGTATCTGCTTAAATAACTGTCCGCCGGGTTTTGCATTTTCATCAAATACCACCGTCCGCATTCCGCATTTTGCAGTTTCAATGGCTGCCGAAAGTCCTGCCGGACCGGCTCCTATTACAATTACATCATATCTTTCCATACGCTACCTCATTTCCGATTTTTCGTTACTGTACTTTTGCCTCAACACCATATTGTGTCTGTATCTCCATGCCCTCTTTTAACGGTGTGATACAGGTACGGATATTAGGTTTCCCGTCTACGATCATGACACAGTCTGTACATCTGCCAATGGCGCAATAAATTCCTCTTGGTTCATGCCGTTTTGCCGTATATCTGTGAACCATCACTCCTGCATTTTTTAATGCCATGGCAATGGGCTCTCCTTCTATTCCGGTAAGGGTCTTTCCGTCAAAGGTAAATGTCACCTCATGTCCTTCCGGTATTTCTCCGAAAATCGGATGCTGCTTCATTCGTTTATTCATAATTCACCTCATTTCTATCAGCACAAATGTGGCTTATCCCACAACAAAAGCTTTGTGCCAATCCCTTCCTGTTTTGCTCTGTGGTAACACTCATATCCCCATGCCACATCTTCAATGGACATACCTTCAATTGCCACAAATATAATCTCATCTTCGGACTCTCTTCCTTTACTTCTTCCACGGACAATGTCACCAATATTTACCACGGAACTCCGTTCAATCAATCCATCCTTTACCATATAGGCAAAGTCTTCACCAAGACATCCTGTGTTCTTATGAGTTCCATCTTCATTTTTCGGAATCTTCGGCTCATCCTCCACCGTATAGTTTTCAAACATGGAATAGTCATCTACAACCTTTTTAACGTCTAACATATCCTTGTGATCCATTCCAAACACACTGGCAGAAATCACAAGAGTTCCAGGTGAGAGCCATTCTTTCTCGAACACCGGCCACTGTCCCTGTTTTACCGATGCCGCCTCACTGATAATATCTGCTCCTCTTACTGCTTCCTCCAAAGTTGCACACACCGTAATCTCTTTAATCTGCGGATAATGGGCTTCAATATACTCTTTCAATGCCTGTGCCGTCTTGGAATTTGGCGAACCACCCTTGATACGGATTGTGTCAATGGTTTCATGCTTGGATAAGATTGCCATACAGCTTGTGCGGGCAATTACTCCGGCTCCTACTAAAGTCAGAATCTTTGGATTCTTCTTAGAAAGCAGTTTTGCCGCAAGCCCCGGCATGGAACCAGTACGCATGGCACTTAACAGATTCCCGGACATAAATGCCAGAGGCGCTCCTGTTTCCACATCATTTAACATGACCATAAGGATAGACCTTGGTATTCCTCTGGAAACATTTCTTCCATTGGAACCATACCATTTTTCGCCCGCCATATGGAAACGGCCTCCCAAATACGCCGGCATAGCAGTAAATCTCCTGTCTTTCGAGTCGTTTACCGGGAAATTCGTAATATGGGACTGTTTTGGAAATTCCAATACCAGCCCATGGGCATTGTGATTCGGTCCGCCCATAATGTAATCCCCGTCACTGAACAGCCCCATGGCCTCCTCCATAACATCCACACATTTTCCTGCATCCATAACTCCGGCTTCTATCATTTCCTGCTCATTTAAATACAGAAAATCAAGTTCTGTACCTTCATTCCATTCTACTTCCTTTTTACTCATCGTCGTTTTTGTTTCATCAGCCATAAATCCTCCTAACTGCCCGTTTCCGGGCATTTCCTGTTACATATTTAACAAATACGGTTCATTCCATAATGTAAGCGGTGTCCCGATTCCCTTTTCAATGGCCTTTTTATAGCACTCATAGCCCCATGCCACATCCAGTACCGGCATACCATTAACACAAATTATCATCATTTCTTCCTCGGAGGTTCTTGCAGGTGTTCTTCCCCTTACAATATCTCCTAATATTTTCACATCCTTTTCTTCAATGCTGCCTTCCCGGATCATATGCACAAAATTCATTCCCGGAACGCCATGAGATAGACGTTTTCCGTCTGCGCCATATTCCTGATAGACATTGATATACTCCTCATACATACCAAGATTTTCAACCACCTTGGTCATATGATCCTTCATGAAACCTTCATCTATATCCATCGTTCCCGATGAAATCACAGTACATCCCGGTTTCAGCCACTCTGATTCTACATATGGCCATGCCCTTCCCGGAACGGACACTGCTTCACTGATAATATCTGCATCCCGCACTGCCTCCTCTAAAGTGGCACACACGGTTACCTCCTTTAGCTGCGGATACTCATTAAGAGCAAATTCTTTTAACCGGTTTGCCGATGCAGAAGCCGGAGAACCGCCCTTAATCTTTATGGTATCTATATGTTCCATAACCTCCATGATTGCCCGGAGACAGAAATTATTCATCGTTCCTGCACCAATCAGGGAAAGCACTTTGGAATCCTTTCTTGCAAGATATTTTGCTGCCATCCCCGGCATGGCACCGGTACGCATGGCACTTAAAATATTCGCGGACATATATGCAATTGGCTGTCCGGTCTCCAAATCATTTAAGGTAACCATAAGAATGGAACGAGGGAGACCATTTGACTCATTTCTTCCATTGGAGCCATACCATTTCTCTCCAACCATTTTATACTTTCCTCCTAAATATGCCGGCATTGCCATAAAACGTCTGTCTCTGGAATCGTATAACGGAAATCCCTCAATCTTGGACTCCTTCGGAAAAATCAGCTGGATTCCATGATCATTGTGATCCTTACCGCCCATGAGGTAATCTCCTTCACTTAACAGTGCCACCACTTCGCCCACGGTTTCCACGCAGCCTTTCATATCCAAAACACCGGCTTTTATCATATCTTCCTCACTTAAATATAAAAATCCCACTTTTTGTCCTGCCATACAATCTTCTCCTTTCCAACGCAATAAAGGGGCACACCATTCAGGTATGCCCCTTTGCAAGTTCTTTCATAATCATGAAAATCCTTATTTCACTTTGTTTATATCCACTATAAACCCTGGTAATGTACCAGAGTCAAGTTAATTTTTTTAAGTTTGAAACAATTGACATTCTCCCCGCCATGTTATAAACTTATTAAAACAAACAATAAGAAAACAAAGCACAAAGAAGTGTATCCGCATTTCTTTGTGCTTTTTTATGGGAGGGCTATTATGTCTGCAAATGCAAAGGATAAATTTACAATTCATGAAGTTGCAAAACTAAATAATATCAGTATCGATTCACTGCGCTACTACGAAAAAATCGGATTATTAAAGCCATCCCGCGGCGGCAACAGATACCGCTACTACTCTTTAGATGATCTGGTTTTATTAAATATCATCCGGGAATTCCGCAGTTTGAACTTTTCTTTTGGACAAATCAAGGAAATGCTAGAAGGCCGTTCCCTAAAGGCGACAGAGGAACTATTACAGCAGGAACTGGAACTGGTGGATAATGAGATTGCACGATTGCGACAGACCAAAAAGACCATTCTGCAGCGTCTGAATAACATGAACAGTGTTTTCTGTCAGATGAAACCGAACACCCCCGGTATCATCACACTTCCGGACATGAAATGCCTGCACATCACAAATGGTCCCATGAAAATAGACGAGATTGATTATTATATTAATGCTTATACACTCCGGACAAATCTGGATCTGACCAATATCATCGGACGCTATGATGTATACCGTTTGGACACTGCAAAACGTATCAATGAGAACCAGTATGAAATCAAAGAAGTATTAGTAACCAACAATGCCATGAAGGTAAAACCGGATATCATTCTTACCGGCGGTCGTTACTTAAACATTACTTACCACGGCACCGACTTTCTTTCCGGTATACAGGTGGATAAACTTATGGCTTATGCCGAAGAACAAAAGATTACCACAATCGGAGATTTTTTTGAATTCCGTATTTTTGATTTTTATGATACCAGCTTTCCGGAAGAATACCTTTCTGCTGTATGCGTGAAAATAGAATAATCAATCCGGCAGATCTGGTATCAGCTCCACATACACCTGGTCAAAGGACTTCCGAAGCTCGTCCCGGATTTCATTGCGAAGCTGCAGCAGAATACGGCTGTTAATGATGTCATTGTGACTGCTTAGATAGATCTCCACCCATGTCTTTCTGCCGGTCTGGATGACATCTAAAAACTCGATATCATAATATACTTTATCCATGTGTTTCTCTGCCACCCGCCGGATTTCATCCAGGATTTCCTGGCTTGGTGCAAACAACACCAGATTCTTTAGATTGGCAAAAATCATTTTAACCGGTTCAATTAAAAGCAGACATGCCATAACAATCGCCACAACCGGGTCAATATAAGCCGCTAAATGTTCCCATTTTGTCCGCTGTAACAGCATCTGAACAAAGAATGCAATGGCAACACCCAGACTGGAAATCACATCCAATTTCCATATGTAGATTTCGGCCTTGATTGTAAGAGAAGAATAGCGCCTGCTGAAATAATGCAGCAGCAGATAAATCGCCAGACAGCCCCCACAGACCAGTAATTCAAAGACCGCTATTATTCCGGCATCTACTTTACGGCCTCCGTGAAACATAACACGGATATTATCCCAGATCAACTGTATGGTGACCGCCAGCAAAACACTGTATTTAATGACAATAAACAAAGACTCCACCTGGGAAAACCCATAAGGCCTTTTCTCGGTAACCGGCTTATAAAGCAAAGGCACCAGCACTAAAAAAGGACCAATCATAATAAGGTCTGTCACATCAAAGATACAATCCATTAAAAGAGAATGGGAATGTGTCACATATGCCATAATACCCTCTGCCAGCATAAACAGGATACTTCCCACCAGCGATATATTCATGATCCTTTTTTCATTTTTCATTTTATTTTCGTTTTTCACCTGTATGCTCCCCCATACATTTCCGTTTACTGGACATTTATATGATAAACTTCCAATTCCTTTTTAACCTGATCCCGCAATTCCGGATTGCTCTTTAACATTTCCCGGATATCCTTAAGACCGGAAAGCCTGAGTTCCTCATTATAAGCAATCTGCTCTCTTAACTTCTGTCTTCTCACATTCAGGGAATGTTTCACTTCCACCATCTCCCGGTTATCGATTAACGCAGCTGACTGCTTCATCCAAATATCCGGATCCTTTACCCCATGTGCAAACAGCAGCTTGGAAAGTGCTTCGGTGTATTCCCTCAGATTACCCGTGGTCTTCTGGTATTTCCGCACCTCATCCACCATAATCAAATACTGGTCATATAAATATTCTAACTCTCTTAAACTCTTAACATGATATTTGTCATAAAGATATTCCAGAGTAGATGTATTGTTAATATATTTGATCTTAACCTTATTCATCAGATTAATAGCACGGTTTTCCCGCAGTTCAGACATCTTAAATTCATACGAAAGTTTCCGGTACGTCACAACGGAAAGTGCTGCCATTCCCGCCACCACCAGCAGTATCAAAAGAATGGATATTACCAGATTCGTATCCGTCAAGATACCCACAATGGCAAGAGTGAGCACCAGTAAAACCGACACAGTTCCAAATCCAATCATAAATGTCCTCAGCTTGCTCTGTCTCACTTCAATGGATTCCTGAAGATACTCCTGGGAATTCTTCTCAGCCTCTAAATGTTTCATATCCCGTTTGATTTTCATATCCATATCTTCCAGATCCTTGAGTTTTCCAAACACCTCTGTCAGTTCCTTTTCCATTCCCTGTATCATACGGAAATTTTCATCACTGATGCGGTCATCCGAATGGAGAAATTCAGAAGTTTCATTTTCCAAAAAAGCAATCTTCTTTGCAATATCCGTAATTTCCTTCCGCACATTCTGTGGCAGTTCTTCAATGGTCTGGATGTCCATAAAATAAGAAGTCACCAGCTCATATTCCACCCTCAGATCTTCCATCTGATAAGTGGCATCTACGATCTGGTCACACTTAAATGCAACATCCTCCTCCGGTCCCCTGTTTTCAGCCTTTTCCTGCTTCGCCAGAAAACTGTCTATACTTTCATATTCAAATGTCTCTTCGGTAATTTCTGTTTTCGTGAAGATATCTTTTACTGCATTTAATAATCCCATCTCTATACTCCTATCTTCCGATCTGTAACAATTCCTCCCATAATCTGTCCGCAGACAACATTCCTATACCCATACATCACACAGTCTGCTCCCGGAATTCCGCCTTTAACCGTTCAATCACCGTATCCATTCTCTGGTTAAAATCTGTCAGATTATTTTTCTCATAATGATACATTGCCTTTTCCATGCGGTGGTAAATCGGCGAACCCGTTACGTCTGCCTCTGCATCTTCAATGGCATTATATATTTTATCCACCATATACTCCACATCATAATACTTTGCCAGCACCTCAATGTCCGCCCGCTCCTTTACAGTTGCCATAAGCAGCAAATATTCATAAATGGAACCGGTGTTTCCTGTCAATTCATATGCTTTCAGATAGGAGTCCATTGCCTCCTTCAGTTCAAAATTATTTGCCAGAGCAATGGCACGGTTATGATAAATCCCGCCTAACAGCTTTTCGTTCTGGATATCCGGATACTGGTCTAATATCTCATCATAAATGGCAGCTGCTTTCAGATATTTATGATACCGCAAAAAACCATCCCCCTGCAGTTTCCGGAACTGTGGCGGAGTCAGTCCTTTCATTCTTTCCATTTGCAAAATAAATTCTTTGATTTCCGGAATTGTATAATACTCCTTGTAAGTCAGAATCGTGGTCAGCAGATCCGTCAAATCCGTCGTATCTTTTTCCTT
The DNA here is from genome assembly GCA_051877755.1 of Lachnospiraceae bacterium. Taxonomy (GTDB): domain Bacteria; phylum Bacillota; class Clostridia; order Lachnospirales; family Lachnospiraceae; genus CAG-590. The sequence continues at coordinate 13,783 of JBJEJE010000004.1, forward strand.
CACTGCACGAAGCGTATCCGCAAGTTCTGGAAGTTTTAATTCATCCTCAATCCAGTTAAACATTAAAACACCGATATACTCCTCAGATATCAGAGCAATGTTGTTATAAATATAAAAACAGAGTTCTTCATAGGAAAATACCTCTATCTTCGTATTGGGAAATATATATGAAGTTGTAGCTGGCGTTGTTTCACATAATATTACTCTACCCATATTACTACCTTTCTATCTGCCGCACCCAGCAGCTTTGCTGCCCGGTCACCGGCTGACTGAAAATTCCTTTCGGTATATCTTATTTGTGGTGGGATAAATCTTTCCAAATCCTACATCCCGGATAACAATAGCTCCCTGTTTTTCATCATAAAGTTCAATTTCAAGAGACAGCTTTGTTGTCTTTGGAGGCCGTTTTGGCAATCCATGTATCTCAATGATCTCCCGCTGCATTTCCTTTGTGACCTTGTCACGGTAAACCATGTCAATCCGGTTGGTGTCATCTAAAAACAAGGTAACCTTTCCCTTCATGTTGTACCATTCCCTGCCCCCAATGGCAATCGGATAAAACTGGTTTCTTCCCTCCATATCTCCGATGCTGACACCGATATCAAACGGAATACTCCCCTCTGTACAAAGAATACAATCCCTGTCCGCTTCGTAGGCACCCAGTTTCGCATGATAGCAGGCACCCTTGGTATATATATTCTGCCCCATGAAAACCCTTCTTCCGTCACAGAGCACCTTTGTAGATTCCTCAATCCATTTATCATTAAATCCCAGTCCTGTCAGATATACCGTAGAAATATATGTTTCCCGCATCTTTTCCTTTGCCAGTACGGCAAACCGCTTATCCAGTTCCTCCACATCTTCAAAGAGCATGGCATACGTCATCTCTTCTTTCATATTCTGCCGGTTTATGTAAAATATTCTTGTATTTCCCTGATGTTTCTTATCAATCCGGTAATATTCCATTCCCTCTGTTCCATATTCAAACATTGCCACACTGTTGGTACGAAGCTTTTCATCCTGGTTCATCACATACTGGAAAAATGCATTTTCATGGCTCATGATATAAAATGCATCCTTTGAAAGTCCCAGTTCCTCTCTCAGCCGTTCCAGTACATGATATACTTTTTCGTGATATTCCTCTAACGTCACCGTCAGTCCCTTTAACTGATATTCTTCGGAACGTGCCAGGAATTCCTCCACATGGGTCTTTAACAGAATCAACAGCAGTGCCTCATAAGTATAAGAAGCACCTTCCACCACGACATGCTGCCCGGAGTCAATATTTCCTACAATATCTTCAATGATAACGCCCTCTGCCTGAAACCGCACCGTGCTGACACTGTTTCCCACATACCATTTCTTCTCTTCCTTTGAATAAAACATGACATTCGGAAGCTGATAGGTCTCCGTATTATTCAGTTGGTAAATAGATTCCGGTTCCTGTTTATCTTCCCGAAAATAACTTAATTGAATATTTTTCCTGCACAGGTCCAGTCCTAAGTATATCTCTTTCATGTTTTATCCCTTCCAACCTTACTCCATCAACTCTAAATTCTCTTCCATAATAGCAGACAACTTCAGATATTTGTCAATCTTATTGATCAGCATCTGATTCTCACCGATTTCCTGATTCAGCAGCATGGAATTGAGCATTTCAAAACGGTTCTCGTATTCCTCCGTCTCGCCCTTTGCCTTCATACCCTCGCTTTCATACACACGGGTATGCTTTACATTCTCCTCCGGCATCTTATACAGTAAATTCTCACCGTGGAACAGTACAAATTCCTTCATGTAATATCCCGGCACCACTTCCATCATCCGTGCCTTCTTATTACATTCCGGCTTCTCCACTCCTGACTGGATGCCATACTGAAATGTAATCTGTTTCCCGGCCTTATCCTTTGTCACCACATAGGTCATCAGGAATAAATCCTTTGGAAGCTTCAGATACTTCTTAAAGCTCCGGAAAAATGGAAACATAATCCCGCGTTTTACAAGATATTCCACCTGGTTTTTCAGCCATGTGATCTCCTGCTCCTCTAACTTTGTCTTCCGGCTCAGGTAAAGAAGCATGGCACCTAAGCACATATCATCCTTAAATTCCTCTGTTACCATCTGCTGGTAAAGCTCATCAAAAAAGCTGTCCGGAATGTCCTTTTCTTCAATCAGATAAGCAAAAGATGCCCGCTTTAAAAATGCCTTTATTACCATTCCCCTGCGTTTCTTTCTCACATAGGACTCAAACACCTTAAAAATGTCTTCATGCCACTGCTCTGTATATAACGTCTCGCAGATAATGTTCTCTTCAAATAAATCCAGTCTTGCCAGTCTTCCGTTGGCACGTTTCCAGAGCTTTAACATATCCTTAAGCCCGCTCTGGTAATAATCCACCAGATAGCTTAAAATCTCCGGTGTATCCTGTCCCATACGATATAAATAAACTGCCACTGCAATCAGCGTTTCTTCTTTGGCATACTGGGAAAATTCTTTTACTGCCTCCACCAGTTTCACAAGGCTCTCTGCAGACACACCCTGATATCCAAACCGTTTTACCGCTGTATATGCCTTATCAAAAAGTCCACACAAAATCAGATAATCGATAAATTCTGCTCCATTTTCCGGAGAAACATAATCCATATCCACCCGGTCCAGATAGCTTCGCAGAATATCCATATCCAGATGTTCCCGGTAATAACGCACAATACCGTATATTGCCTGCTGTCTGGTTTCTGTACTGATTTCCCGGAATGCCAGTATATCCCTGGCAATATTTACTTCCTTTGCATCTGTTGCATCATAAGCTCCCAGATCATCATAACGATAAAGTACATAACGGTAATCGTCTCCCGCATATTGTCCTAATATATCCATATATTCCGACTCATCCACCAGTTTTTGCAGTTTATAAGGAATGGTACTGATAAACCGGTTTTTATCTTTATCCACTAAAGAAATGACAGCGGATTCCGTAATCATATCCACATAGGCAATATGATTTACCACAGGAATCACCGTCTCCTCCTCTAATTCTTTATGGGACACCACCACCGCTGCAATACTGTCATTGACCACGGTTAATTTTCTCTTGAAGATTACATTGACAAGACTTGCCGCAAAATGCGGAGTCACTGCCTGCGGTCTCAAAAATTCACTATAAAGGACACAGAGATCATCGCTCATATTCCCCTTTACAATCTGTCCTTCCATAAACGCCATCATATTCGGGAGATACTCTTCATACTGTCCTAAATACTGGCGTTTGTTCACAATCACATTGGCGTACAGATATGCATACTCACTGTCCGTCAGGCAACTTTTGTAGTTAAAATACCGAAGTACCGCATCCGGAATCAGGTCGTACCGGCTCTTATCCATACTTCTTAAATAATTCTCCTGGATTCCCACCAGCTTATAACCACATTTTATACCTTCCAGATAATATGGATGGTATCGGTGTTCCAGTTTGCCACCTCGTATCAGCATACTGCATATAATCCGTATAATTTCCGGTTTCTGTTCTACCTCATAAATCATGGCAAGCAGGGAAAATACCTGTGGAGAAAAATCCTTTTCCCGTGCCGCCAGCTGTAAAAATTCTGCCTGTGCCTCTTTGCTGAGATAATGATTCTTCAGTCCAAACCGGATTGCCGCCAGTTCCAGAGAGGACAGTTTCTTGAGCAGTAAAGGCTCCTGATTCAGAAGGTCACAGACTTCCAGGGCAAGAACCGGACTCTCATATCCTCCCATATATAATCCCTCAATCTGGGAAAACAGCCACTGTTTATCCTTCTGATACCTTTCATCCAGATAAATCAACAGCCAGAAATAAAACAGCTTATCCTTCTCCTGTGCCAGTGCCTGTTCGATTGCTTCACACGCTTTTACAATCTGCCTTGTATCCTTGGAAAGAAGTGCCTTTAAATATAGATAATAACAATGCTCTCTCGGTCCCTCCATGGTTTTATCCATATCGGCTTCCATACGGCGGATCTCCTGTTTTGCATTTTCCTCCTGACCGGCAAGAATATTCATATGGAGAAGACCTAATTTGTAAATGCCCGTTTCCGGTTCAAAGGTCACCAGATTATGCAGTGCCTCCCTTGTCTTCTCAATAAAAGTAGAAAGGGGCAGCAGACCAATCCGGTAATCTAAATAGTTATGAATCAGTGCCGCTATTTCCAGTTTTCTAAGGCGTCGGTCGTGGTTCTTATGAATCAAAACCCTGGAGCTTTCCTCCGGCTGCTTGATCAATATATTGACAACGATTTTCTGATAGGTGTTTTCCAGAATGATATGCCCGATAACGGCCTTATCTTCGTCCAGCTGCTCCGGGTCAAGGGTATAGTTTACAACGCAGCTGTCCCCATTAAAATCCATGCTGCAGACTTCTGTCTGATGCAGTGTAATGAATTTCACATCTGTATAGACCCGCATACGGCAATAACCCCAGGTATTCTTACGAAGCACAAGCTGATGCTCTTCCCGCATTTTCGGGAAATTAAACTGGAAACGGTCATGTTCCACCTGCAGGGTAAGGGCACGTTTCTTGTGAATATAGACAAGAAACTCCTCCAATGCCTGGTTCTTATTCAGAGAATCCTTAAGGCTTCTATATGCTTCCAAATAATCCTCATGTCCATTAAGCAGTGTACGGGCAAATTCTTCTGAATAGAAAATCTTCAATGCCCGGTTCCAGTCATTCTCTGCCAGTGCAGAAAACTTCATCAAATCCTCTAATGCCACACCATTCACATCAATAAATGGTGCCACAATCTCAATATTATATGGAATCTCCCGTTCCATTCCGTTCCCGATGATATGGATTGTCCCCTCAAAAACACTGCCACGCTTTTTACTGGTTCCGTCAAAGGAAAATACAATCTCACCCTTTCTTCCAATCAGACTGTGGTCAGAAAGAGTCAAAAGATAAGCATCATCATACACCATCATCTTCATAGGAATATCATTTTCCGAAGTGACGGTAATAGTTCCGGTATAAACACTGCCGGCTTCTATCTTCAATTGTAAATAGCTTTTGGATAACTTAATCTGGGGATATTCTACATAGAAATCTCCCTTTGCATATTGTTCAACTTTGCTTTTCATAGGTATTCCTTTTCATGCCGGACGGTAATTCTTATTATGGGCAGATACGCCTAAGTATGGCAATATATTCACGTAAGACACGCTCTCGCTACATTGCTCACGTAGCGGTACTAAGAATGTTCCGGCTGGATTCCAGCCAGAAACATTCAAGTACCGACGTGTGCAAAAGGTCTTACTTAGAATCATATTGCCATACTCAGGCTCATGCCGTCATAACGTCTATAATAAGAATTACCTGTCTGTGGCTGTATAAATAATTATGTAATCCATAATATTATTGTATTTTCCTTGATGTTTCACACCATTAAATGCTATAATGTGAATAATATAGATATGTGTTACATTACAATTAATGTAATTATAGCAAATTTCACAACAGATTGAAAGAAAAAATGGAAAGAAGGTTAATTTTATGGCTATTGTACAGGAATCCTTCCACGGAAGTGACTTAGAAGTAATTGCAAAACGATATCAAATGGAACAGAATTCAATTATTCCATACGCCTCCAACGTGAATCCACTTGGCATTTCTCCCATGGCACGGCAGGCACTTATAGATAACATTGATGCCATTAAAGCTTATCCGGACAGAGATTACGTGTCCCTTAAAACCTCCATTTCCAATTATTGTGGTGCCTCCCCTGACCAGTTAATTCTTGGCAATGGCACCTCCGATCTGATCCGCCTCACTCTTGAGACTTTAAAACCAAAGAAAACCATGATTGTGGGACCGACCTATTCTGAGTACGCCAGAGCAGCAAAACTCGTGGAAAGCGAAGTCGAGATGTATATGCTGAAAAACTTAGATGATTTTGAAATGGATGTGGATATGTTCCTTAAGACATTAAATGATTCCATTGAACTTTTGATTCTATGCAATCCAAACAATCCAACCAGCAAAGTGCTGACAAAAGAACAGATGGATACCATTTTAGCACGCTGCTTAGCGCTTAATATTTTTGTTATGGTGGATGAGACGTATGTGGAATTTGTAAAAGATGTGAATCTCATTTCCTCTATTATACTGACTAAGAAATATGACAACTTAATCGTCCTTCGCGGTGTTTCCAAATTCTTTGCTGCACCGGGCATCCGTCTTGGCTATGCCATCACCAGCAACGAAGACTTTTTGGATGCCACCTCTAATGGCAAGATTCCTTGGAATATCAACACCTATGCTTCCGTTGCCGGTGTCATGTTCGAGGATGAGCATTATATCAACCTGACCAAGAGTCTGATTCAGACGGAACGGAATCTGATCTTTTCTGCTCTTTCCAGCCGGAAGACCATTAAAGTATTCAAACCGGAAGCAAATTTTGTGCTGATCAAACTTTTGAAAGAAGAACAGACTGCTTCCGAAGTGTTTGACTATTGTATCAAACGGGGATTCATGATACGGGATTGTACCGACTACGAAGGTCTGGGTGATAAGTATATCCGTTTCTGTTTTATGAAACCGGAACAGAATGATAATGTAGTTAATACTATTTTAGAGATTGTATAAAGTCTGTTAAACAGATAGTAGAAATACCCAAATCTACTCGGCTAACATTCCTAATGTTGTCGTAAATTTGGGTATTTTTCTATTTTCCGATTTCTTTGCATGGCTCTTACAAACTGCTATCATCTTCTTGGCATCACTAAAGCGTCCACCTTCCCATGAGCTTCCTAAAGTTACAATCACATAGGAATGTCCCTTATACGTATAAACCCCGGTGAAACAATATTTTGCAGTCCAGCCATTACCGGTCTTGCCAACACAATAATACTCTTTACTGTCCAACAGCCGATTGGTGCTGGTAACAGTATGTTTTCTGCCATTCATGCTTTTGAAGGAATATTGTTTCGTTTGCAAAATCTTTCTTATTGTCTCATTTTCATAGGCATATTTCATAATTAACGCCAGATCATATGCCGTGGTATAATGTGTTTTGCTGGAACGCAGTCCGTTAGGTGTCCCAAACTTCGTGTTTTTACATCCAATCTTTTTGACTTTCTTATTCACTTCCTTCATAAACTTATCAACACTACCGCTGGTTCCCTCTGCCACCGCTACTGCACAGTCATTGGATGACGGAAGCAGCATTGCATATAATAAATCCTTAAGATAATAGCTGTCGCCGGTACTCATGCCAAGCTTAACCGCAATGGTACTGCTGGCATTGGCAGAAATTCTGACCTTCTTTTTTAAGGATTTATTCTTCTCAACTGCCACAACCGCTGTCATCAGCTTTGTGGTACTGGCATTATGGCATTTTGTCTTAGCATTCTTGCTATATATCACCTTACCGGTATCCATATCCATGATCACCGCATATTTACCACTTAAGGACAAGGATATCTTTGAAGAAGCTGTTTTTGCACAGGAAGGAAATGGAATAGAAATTACCATTATACCGACTAATATCATTATTAAAAAATGTTTTTGCTTCTTAAAATATCTATGGTTCATAATTCCTCATCCAACTAACACTTTCTTCTTTTATTTCCCTTTCAGTGCATTATAAATTTGCTCCTCATCATAATCTGGTGCAAAGTCCTTTGCTATATTATAGATCTTCTCTGCAACAACCAAATCTTCTTCCAAATCCTCGGCAATGTCTTCCAGGGTCTTCCCTTTCGCAAGTTTACGACAGATCTGGGAAATCAATTTTCTGTTTTCGCCTTCTGTAAGCCCTTCGGCATGTCCCTCGGATCTGCCCTTTGCTATTGCAGAAGCCATATCTTTGTTGTAGCGCTCTCTTGCCCAGCACTGCTGCTGAACCTTTTCTTCTTCCGACATCTCATGATAGGTATACACTGCATCTGCAATGTAAGAATTGTGCTTTGCTAACATCTTCATTTCCTCCCATGTCGTGGCTTTAAATAACCGTGCCCATTCATATAAACTATCATGTTCTTTAAAAACGGCATCATCATCTAATACATTTAAGTTTAACACACGAAGAATGAATTTGTCACTATATATCTCCTGAGTTTTTGTATTCATCATTTTGCTCCTTTGCGTTCTTCTATTTGTTCATTTAGGGATAGTTCTAAAATGGAATGCAACCCATCAATATTGGTTATAAAATATTACATAACCAATAAATGATGTATTCTATGGAAAATTTTAAAATATGTAATGTACCCATTACAAAAGAAATAAATAAGATATTTAAAGAATATCACAAAATAAATTAAAACGGAATTCTTTTATAGAAATTTGTTGTGAATTATTTGTGAAAGGGAAATATAGATAGCAAAAGACAGGCTGCCAATTTGTATTTGACAGCCTGCTTAGCGGATTATTTCAATTTCTATTTTTTCTTTTCTGCTCTATATCGAAAATATTCCTTTTTCATTTGATTTAGATAGGTTTTTCCAATCGGTATTTCTTTTTCATCTTCCATGATAAAAGAGCTTTTTCCTAATTCCGTGACATATTTTAGATTAATGACATAGCTTCCGTGGCACCTTACCAGCTCCTCATCTAACTGTCGTCCGATTTCTGCTAAAGACTGATAGGAATCATAGACTCTATTCCGGGTACAAACATGAATAACCCTATTTTCCTTTTTAATATATACAATATCTTTTTGGGCAATATAGACTATATGTCCTCCACTAATTAGCTCTACCATCTTTTTCCCAACTGCCTTACCATACAAATATTTTGCTTTTTTTACAGCCCGTGGCAACATTACCTGCATATTATCTTTTATCACAAGATAACAATGTTCTGTTTCATACACATCTGCTATAAATTTATGTGCCAAGTACACAATCTGACAATCCGGTGCCTTTTCATTAATTAACTTACTAAGCCGGATTCCATTTAAATTTTCCTGTTTGAAGTCAATATCCATAACCATCACATCACATTGAAACAGATTTTCCTCCAAATTAATCTTCACATCATTTAAAGAATAGAACTGAATCGTATCATATTCCGAATTTAGAAGCATTCCCTCTCTTAAAATATTCTCAACTTTAATACACTCTTCCTTTTCCTCAGCACATATTCCTATTCTCATTCTACCAGCTCTTTTTATCCCTTCACGATTGTTTAATTTTCATACTCTTCTTGTAGCCCGTGCTATCCTTAAAGAGTTTTTTGTACTTGCTTAACTGTTTCTTTGGAACTTTGATGGTTGCATTCTCATTAATGTTTTTGATGGCGTTCTTTTCCACACTTTTAAGGCTTGTACTCTTAATTGTAATGGTTTTCAAATTTTTACATCCGGAAAATGCTTCTTTGCCAATCTTTGTAATCCCTTCCGGAATTGTTACACTCTCAAGTTTTGTATCCCCTTTGAATGCTCCTTCACCAATCTCTGTAACCGTATATGTTTTCCCGCTGATTTTAACGGTTTTAGGTACAGTCACTTTCTTTGCCTTCCCATCAGAACCTTCATAAACAACCGTTCCTTTTTTACCCTTCACCGTTTTTATTGTATAAGTACTGCTTCCCTTTGTAAATTCTCCGCCCTTTACAAACCCGGTTGCCGGAATTTCCTCTGTTTCAACCGCAGAACAAGTGGTACAATGTCTTTCCTTTTTCCCCTTTGTATTGCATGTAGGAGCCACAGTTTCTTCCCATTTCCCGTACACATGTACTCCAGTTGCTGGAATCTCTTCTGATTTTGCATGTTTACAAACAGTACATGTATATATTTTTGTGCCTTTTTCCACGCAAGTCGGCAAAACCGTTATAACACCATTATCATATGTATGATTTCCGGTTGCCGGAATTTCTGTCACATCAGCCACCTCAGTACAGCCTTCCTCTGTGCAGTGATGTGATTTGCTTCCTGGTGCGGCACAGGTTTCCGCTTTGTCTATTGTCCAGTCGGTGCTGAAATGGTGATTACTTTCAGATTTAACCAATTGAGCGTTTTGATAACCAGCTTGTCCTCTCCACTCTTCATCAGCTAAAACAACAAGAATTTCACTATTTTCCTCCCAAGTTTCAGGAATAACACCTGATAGTTTTAATTTTACCTTCTCCCCTGCAGGAATCGTTATCGACTCTACTTCTCCTGCTTCATCTTTTATCAAACCAAATTCTACTCCTGGATATGTTTCGGAGTTATCCGTATCACGATAGTACCAATTATATACATTTGTTTTTATATCTTTTTTTGATGGATTGTATATTGTAATATCAAAGAAAGCTTCTTTTCCGATTGAGACCTCTCCCTGTGGTTGCATTTCTATCTCCAGCTCCATAGCCCCTACTTCTTCCACATTACAACGCAAATGTTCCGGAATCACATCAAAGCCAGTTCTTTCCTCTGCATATGCCCAACCAGAATAATCAGGCAGTATTTCATAATTCCCCGGCAAAATACAAGTCCATTCACTATTTCCTGCTTTATCTGTCACATAGAGGCGACCTATTCCCAATGCATCCATTGTGGAAGATACTCCCATCCTCTCACTTTTGTTAAAAATATGAGCCAAACTTTCTTCTACCACATATCCGTCTTTTGTTTCTATCCAATTATCTTCATTCATCGAAACACCAAACTCCAATGGTTCCCATATGTTATCCATCTCGTTATAATAAGTCCATTGGACATATATATCCTCTATTCCGCTCAAATCATCACTTGCAGGAACACATATACGCATATTATCCCCATCAGAGGTTAATGTTGTCCGGTCAATATCCACCACTGGTGCTTCACTATCCTCTGGTAATCCTTCCACTTGAAAATCAAGAGTATTTAAATCCTGACTGACTTTTCCATCTGCACCGATATCAATTACAGTTCCTAAATCGCAATCATAATAAACAGCACTTACCTGATATCTTCCATTATAACCAGCCGTTGGCACTTTAAAGGAACCCACGCAATATCCCTCTTCATCTACAGTCCATTCACTAATCTCTTTTTCATACATTCCATCTGAGCTATTAGGATAGACTAACGCAAGACTTAAGCTGGATGGCTGATAATTGTCTCTAAATTTTAATTTCCATGTAACCATCTCACCCGGTCCTGCAGTCTTAGGAGATACACTGCATTGCTCTAAGTCTAATGTTGCATATAGCAGATTTTCTGGTACCTCATCTGTATCGGCAGTCGTAAATCTTAAATTCTCTGGAATAGACTCCAAGTCTGCCAGACTTTCGCTGCCTACCGGGATAATATAGACAGAACCTACATTCCCTGCCATGTCTGTAACTTCGATACTACTTATTCCATATACAACAGAGTCTTCTTCCCCTTCCGATATACCTAAATTTAACATTATCTTATTTTCAAATTTTTTCCAGCCTGGCCAAGATGAATCCACAAGAAATTCATCATAATCATCCCACTGCTCCCATTGTTGGGATACTGTATCAAAAAAAGCAAATCCAAGAGATATAGACACAATTTCACTTTGCTCTTCTTTTACCGGAATAACAACATAAGGATCCTTGTTATTAACTGCAATCGCTATCTTATCCTGTTCAATTACCGGTGCAGTGGTATCCTCTTCCATACCCTCAATCTGAACGAAAAGGCTGCTTAAATCCTGATAATATTCACTTGTTGCCTCAGAACTTACTGTTATATATTTCTCATAATCTTCACACCAATATGAAATCTCATGAATTAGATATTGTCCATCAAATCCTGTCTGAGGAAGCTTGCATGTAACAAGATAACAACCATTTTCATCTTGTTCCAAAGCACCAGCAACATCTGCCTTAAACACAAATCCATTAGGATTTTCCAGTCTTAATGTTAAATCATCAATCTGACATTCTTCTTTAAATTTCAGTTTCCATGTAACCATCTCTCCCGGACCCGCGTTCTTTGGAGATACACTGCATTGTTCAATATCCAAAGCTAATGTATTCTCTGCCCAAACATCGTTCTTAGGCATTACTACTGTGATACAAACTAATACTATCGTAATCATCCATAAATAAATTTTGTATCTCTTCATCATAGAACTTTTCCTCCTTCATGCTATTTTTTTATCGTCATGCTCTTCTTATACCCACTCTTGCTGTTAAACAATTTCTTATACTTACCTAACTGTTTCTTTGGAACCTTAATCATTGCTTTCTTATTAATTCCTTTGAATGCATTGGAACCAACTGATGTCAGTTTTGTGGATTTAATCGTGATACTTGACAGATTCTTACAGCCTGAAAATGCCTCCTTACCAATCTTTGTAACAC
>JBJEJE010000005.1:0-25676 GCA_051877755.1 Lachnospiraceae bacterium
CAGGAATCGCTTATATAGAACCCTGATTTTACCTCCCTGCGCATTATTTCTTATCGCAGCCTGCTCTTCTGCAGAAAATGCAGTATCATAGAAATAATAGTTCTTACAATACTGTCGATACGTATTATTATCTGCAAATCCACTTGTCACATCACCAGCCGTACCATTTAACCAGACCCGGACACCTGCACTATCCCATTTTGCATACTCTTCATACCAGCTATAGTATTTCGTATCAAGAACCTGATCCGTCACTAACTCCGCAGTAGATGTAGATACTCCTGTAACTCTCCACTTAATAGGCTCACATTTAAAATACCGAACTTCAGAAGAATCTCCCCAGCCGTAAGAACCTGCATCCGTCTTTACAACCACAGCGTCCTGCTGGGTTACTGCTACATATTCACCGGCTGTATAGGGCTGTATCTTCTCTTCCTCTGTTTCCATCTCACACAAAGGCAACCTTGCTGATGCCTTCACCTGTTCCCACTCTTGGGCATTCACTTTCTCATACTGCACGCCCAGTTCATTCAGCTTCGCAATATGTGCCGTATCTGTCTCCAATACAACCTCTGTCTGCGGATATACTCCCAGTTCCACACAGTCCCATGTCGTATCGCTGTCTGTCACCCGTGGATTAAGAAGTGTTGTATCATCCTCTGCCTCCACCTTGCCGTTCTTTCCTAGCGGCTGTGAAACCAGTCCAAGAACCATAGCAACAACCAGAAACGCTGCCATGATTTTCTTATAAATAACCTGCCCGTTCCTCATACATTATCCTCCCTGCCATCAAAGCATCTTCTTCTTTCTCAATACCTTCAATACAATTACGCATACCACAACCGTGGCAACACAGATAATTCCGAATCCAAATGGTGTACTCTGAAGCGGCACCCACTCTGCCGCCACATTCATTCCATAAAATCCGGAAATAATATTCGGAATCGCCATGACAATGGTAATGGCAGCCAGATATTTCATGACGTTATTCAGACGGATGTCAATCATGTTGGAAAGCAGTTCTCTTGTACCATGAATAATATCACGATATATGATTGTCATTTCAATAGCCTGTCCATTCTCCACCCGGACATCATCTAACAAATCTTTATCCTCCGGAAACTGCCGCACCCGGCTGTAACGGGAAAGACGGTCAATCACCGCCCCGTTTGCCCGCAGGGAAGTGGCAAAATATACCAGGTTGGACTCTAACTCATGCAGGGTAATCAAATCCTCTTCCCGCACATCTTCCTGGGCACGTTCTTCAATCTCTGTCCGGTTGTTGTCAATGGTTCTCAGATATAACTGATACACCATACAGGTACGGTAAAGAATCTGGTACACAAAACGCATCTGCTTCTTGGTGCTGAATTCTCTTACCGTAGAATTTATAAAATACTGCAATACCGGTGTTTCCTCTGCACAAATGGTGATCAGAAAATCATCTAACAGAAGAATACCTAACGGAATTGCCGTATATGCCTTCTGGTCATTACGAATCTCAATAATCGGTATGTCCACCAATATCAGGGTATAATCATCCTCTAATTCCACACGGGAACTCTCATCCGCATCCATAGCGGCGCGAACATCGGCAATGTCAATCTCAAATCGTTTTGAAATCAATTCCAGCTCATCCAAACTTGGGTCTGTAAGCTGAATCCAGGAACCGGGTTCAAAGGCATGCACTTCTCCAATTTTACTGTTTTCCGTTCGATAAATTTTAATCATCTCTCATGCCTCCATTTCTTCCATTCTTTTCCGGCCCTCAATCCAATCGCCATTCTAAGTGTAAACTTTTTGTAATATCCTGTCAATTATTATCTTCCCTGTACCCAACAGGAAATATTTTCTTTCCCTTTAAGCCAAAGGAATCTTTTTATCCGTGTGCAAAATGTGATTAATCAGCCAGCCCAGCAGAAATTCCATAAGCCTCTCCAGGTATTCCTGTGGATTTTCATCAATCTCCTCCACAAGGATATTTTCTATCTTATCCACAAAGGCTTCATGCGCCCGCTTCTGTGCTTCCAAACCTTCATAATGAATAGCTGCCATATATTCTTCCTCGTCCGAAAAATGATATTTGGTATATTCTTTAAGTTCTCCAAGAATCTCCATAATATCATCATATTTATCCCCGGTTGTCCATGATTTTACCAGCATATTAGCCTTTTCAATAATCCGGAACAGCTCCTGGTGCTCCTTGTCAATCATTTCAATTCCCGTTAGATACTCCTCCGTAAATTCACAGGGGTTCTCACGGATCATCCACTCCTCCAAAGGCGGCAGTTTCCCAATCATAATATCACTGCCTAAAATATGATGATATAACCATTTCGCCAGAAACATCATTAAATCCTCTAACACCTGTTTCTGATTTTCCTCTTCATCAATATTCTGGAATGTACATTCCCGGATCTTTTCCCGGAAAAACATATGCTGTGTTCTCTGGAGAATCAGCTCCGGATCACAGATTCGTTCCATATATGCCTCTTCATGGGTAAAATGTTCATCTGCATAATCTTCCAACTCCGCCAGCAGATCCTTTATATCTTCATACTGGTCGCCAATATGCTCCCCATGCAGCATATCGATTCCCTCATTGATCAGATCAAATAAATGCCTGTGTTCCTCATCTATCTGCTCTACCCCCAAAATACAATCTTCAGTAAACTGAAACATATTTTTTCCTCCCTTCTTCCATCGTATCCCATTTACATTTGTGAAACTCCTGTTTTTTGATATCCATATCAAAAATATACAACAATGAAAATATTACTGATACCGCTCGTCAATCACACGTTTTGTCTTTTTCTCACTTCTCGGAAGAACCCCGATATCCACTGCATTAACTCTCGGTGTCATGCCAATCTTGCTCTTGAAAGTCTGTGCAATCTTTTTCTCCAAGGACTGCTTATCCTCACCGTCATTTACCTCTACATAAAGGTTCATAACATCCTTGCCATTCTCATGCTTGATTACTACCTGATACTCGCTGGATGCACCTTCTACCATGGAAATGACTTCCTCAATCTGGCTTGGGAACATATTGACACCCTTTACCTTTAACATATCATCGGTACGTCCTGCAATAATATCGATTCTCGGATATGGCGAGCCGCACGGACATTCACCCGGAATAATACGGGATAAATCATGGGTACGGAAACGGATTAAAGGGGCACCTTCTTTTACAAGAGTGGTAATAACAATCTCGCCCATTTCCCCGTCCGGGAGCACCTTGCCGGTAACCGGATCCACAATCTCAATATAAATGTAATCATCCCAGTAATGAATACCGGACTGCTTGCTGCAGTTCACACCGATACCTGGACCATACACCTCCGTCAGGCCATAAATATCATATAATTCAATTCCAAGCTCATTTTTGATACGGTTCCGCATTTTCTCGCCCCAGCGTTCCGAACCGATGACTCCCTTGGTTAAATGAATCTTGTCTTTGATGCCACGCTTCTCAATCTCCTCTGCCAAAAGCAGTGCATAGGAAGAAGTGGCACAGATAACGGTGGATTCCATATCTATCATCATCTGAATCTGCTTTTCCGTATTACCCGGTCCCATAGGAATTGCCATGGCACCTAACTTCTCACATCCGTTCTGGAAACCGATTCCCGCTGTCCACAGACCATAGCCTGGCGTAATCTGGATACGGTCTTTTTTTGTAATACCTGCCATCTCGTAGCATCTGGCGAACTGGACTGCCCAGTCATCCACATCCTTTGCTGTATAAGGAATGATAACCGGAGTGCCTGTTGTTCCAGATGAAGAATGGATTCTCACAATCTCCTCCTCCGGTACTGCCATCAGGCCCAGCGGATAGGCATCCCGCAAATCGCTTTTTTCGGAAAACGGAAGCTTCTCAAAATCCTCCTGGGACTGTATCTCATCAATGTCAATCCCTGCAAGCTTCTTTCCGTAAAATGTTTCCGTTCCGGCTAACCGTTTCAACTGCTTCTTAATCTGCTCAAATTGAATCTCTTTCATCTTCATAATCTGTTCTCTCCCGTATTTTAACTTAGCATATTTCCTATCTATTACAAATTATGCATCTTTAATCTCCAAGGTGATAAGCCACGAAGCATCCTGCCACAAGGCAGACAATACCTGCAAGCACATTTCCCACAGTAATGGTTCCGATTTCTCCTACCAAAAGGATTGCCACCGGCGAAGCCGCA
This sequence comes from Lachnospiraceae bacterium, assembly GCA_051877755.1. GTDB lineage: Bacteria > Bacillota > Clostridia > Lachnospirales > Lachnospiraceae > CAG-590. Next base: position 4,197 of record JBJEJE010000005.1, read on the forward strand.
ATCAATCCGATAATCGCCCAATAGGCATATAGCGGGAATTTTTCAAATACAATCTCAATCAGCTTGGCAATGGCAAAAATGCCCACAACGATACCTAATCCAAGCGGAATAAATAATGCAAAGCCTCTCCGCAGTCCGGCACCATCCAGTGCCACCAGTGCCCGGATAAATGCATTAATCTCGCTCACTATCGGATTGTAAAAACCAAGCAGCAGAAGTATCATGGACCCGGATACCCCCGGAATAATCATGGTTGCAGAAGCAATTATTCCAATGAAAAACAAAATCACCATCATTCCCGGTCCCGGATTTAGTACAACATCTGCTCCCTCACCGTTTCCAAAGGCTGCAAGCCCTGCCACCAGTGCAAAGAACAGAATAAACGAAAGAATATGTCCTGCTTTCACTTTATTGCCTTTTACCTTTTTCCAGATTGCCGGCAGACCGCCTACAATCAAACCGATAAAAAGCAGATTCGTTGGAAGCGGAATATGTTCAAACATATATTCAATAATAAATGACAATCCCACCAGACCAATTGCCGCTCCAATAAAGATTGGAATCAAAAATTTAATACTTTTCTTGAATTCACTGAACAAATGCGTCACACAATGAATCAGCTTATCATAGATACCCATGGACACCGCCATGGTTCCACCGGATACACCGGGAATAATGTTTGCAATTCCAATGATAATACCTTTAATTATATTCTTTATCATATCATACTCCATTCTGCTTTTTAAGCCTTTAAGATGTAAGTATCAAAAGTCAAAAAGGGTTTTCTGCAAGCAGAAAACTTTTTGGACTTTTGACACTTATATCATAATATTATTCCGCCTGTCAATAAATTAACAATGAATTTACATAGTACAAATTATTTTTTACACAACACAGTCTGCCCCCGCTTCCAGTGCCCGGCAGTTCAGCTCCAAAAACTTCTCCGGCACTTTCTTTGCAACGGCATCCCGGATTTCCTCCATGGAAATATCAATTTCATTACAGGCAATGGCAGCACCGAGAAGCACCACATTCAGCACTTTGGCAGAACCAAGTCTTTCCGTTGCCTGTTCTCCATCTACAATAATCAAATGCTCCACTCTTTTTTGCAGGTAGTCTAACATCTCCTGACCTTCATATGGTTTGGCTGCTAAAGAAGCCGACACCGGTTTTACTGCCTTTTTCGACACGACCACCACGCCGCCTTCCTTTAGATAAGCCAGATTCCGCACCGCCTCTGCCGGTTCAAATGCAATCATCACATCTGCTTTTCCTTCCGGAATCAACGGTGAAAATGCACCCTCGCCGATACGGATATGACTTGTGACACTGCCGCCACGCTGCGCCATTCCAATGGTCTCTGCCGACTTCACTTCCTCACCCTTTGCCATGGCGGCATAGGAAATCAGTTTGGATGCCAGCACGGTTCCCTGTCCGCCGACACCACATAATATCACACTCTTACTCATTTTTATTCCTCCCAGATTGCCCCTACAGGACATACTCTTTTACAGATTCCGCAGCCAGTACATAATGACGGTTCTATGACGACTTTACCCTCATTTACCGTAATGGCAGGACAGCCCAGCTCCCGGATACATTTCTTGCAATTAATACATTTTGGGGAGTCAATGGCACACTGTTTCTCCGGCTTGGTTATGGCAATACAAGGGGATTTGAAAATAATCGCTTTTACTCCCGGTTTGGCAGCCACTTCCTTTACTGCCTCCACCGCCTTGTCAAGCTCCAACGGATTTACTGTACGCACTTCTGTTAAACCAATGGCTTCTAATATTTTTACAATGCTTACCTGATTGACAATATCACCCATCATGGTCTTTCCGGTTCCCGGATGTGGCTGATGTCCCGTCATGGCTGTAGTGGAGTTATCAAGTACCACCAATACCATATCATGCTGGTTGTAAACCGCATTAACTACCCCGGTCATTCCCGATGCAAAAAATGTGGAATCTCCCACAAAGGCAAAACAGGTGGTACCCTTTTCCACGGTTCCAATACCCTGTGCCATGGTAATTCCGGCACCCATACAAAGACAGGTGTCCACCATGTCAAGAGGTTTTGCATTTCCCAACGTATAACATCCGATATCCCCGCAAAAAACTGCTTTCTTTCCTTCCATGGCTTTCTTAACCGCATAGAAGGAAGCTCTGTGCGGACAGCCGGCACAAAGCACCGGCGGACGGATTGGCAAATCCGGAACCGGCTTAGCATCCAGCGTATCTCCTGCTGTTTTTGTCGCTTTCACAGTTTCCGTAGTATTTCCTCCTGTGATTCCCATAACATCCTGTATCTGCAAAAACCGGATGATATTCTCTTTCACCGATTCTACACTGTTCTCTCCTGCATTTTTAACAACGCCATTTTTCTTTCCGTCTATGTATATAGATAACTGATGCTCCCCGGCGGTCTGCAACAGCATCCGCTCAATCACCGGATCTAACTCCTCTACCACCAGCACTTTTGTAAGATCTTCCATAAATTCCAGTGCCTGTTTCTCCGGAAATGGATGTGGCGTTCCCACCTTCAGCAGCCGGACATTGGGGAGTCTGTCATGTTCCGCTTCCCCTAACAGGTCAAAACCGGTCTCTTCTTTTATCATCTCTATGGCTTCCTTTACATAGGCATAGCTGATTCCACCACAGGCAATGCCAACCGTACCCTTCCGGCTTCCTTCTATCTTGTTATAGGAAAGCTCGCCAAGAGCTTTCCCAATTACCGGTAAACTCTCCTCAATCTCGCCATGTCTTCGATAGGACAGCTTCGGGAAAATCACCCAGCGGCTGGAATCCTTTACAAATCCCTCCGGCTGGTTTTGGTAATATTCTTCTTTATCTTTTATATCAAGGGATGCATAGGCATGGCACACTCTGGTGGTGGAGCGCAGGATTACCGGTGTGCGGTATTCCTCCGACACCTGAAATGCGGTCTGGATCATCTCATAAGCTTCCTTTGCATCTGACGGGTCAAATACCGGCAGCTTGGAAAACTGTCCAAAGGTTCTGGTATCCTGCTCCGTCTGGGAAGAGATGGGACCCGGATCATCCGCAACCATTACCACCATACCGCCCTTTACTCCAATATAAGCAAGACTCATCAGCGGGTCACTGGCAACATTTAAGCCCACCTGTTTCATGGTGACCATAGAACGGGCACCACTGTAAGCTGCGGCTGCCGCCACTTCCAAGCCTGCCTTCTCATTGACAGACCACTCCACATAGATACTGCCGTCATTGCGCTTTGCAATACTCTCCAACACCTCCGTGGAAGGGGTTCCCGGATAGCCGGAAACTACATTGACTCCTGCTGCCATCGCACCTAAGGCAATGGCTTCATTTCCCATGACAAATTCTTTATGCATCTTGTTCACCTTTATCCTTTTCATAATCAAACTTATGTAAGTATATCACTGAATGGAGGATTTTACCACTTAAAACAATTATAAACTTGCCAAATTCTTTGAATTTTCACAGTTTCAAAACCATATAAAAAAAAGGAACCGGCTTAAATGAACAAAAAAAGAACCGTGCACATCACACGGCTCCAATCTTCAGTCCTACCTGCCTATATTCATTTTCTGTTTAATCTCTTCAATAATGGAAGATATTGTATCCAGAGTATCCACTATGGCATCCATCCGGATCTTCTCTTCATCATCTATAATCCCGTCTTTCATAATATCTACAAGTTCCTTGGATATATTGTCCATATCCTGAGCCGAGCCTAAAAATCTCAGCACAATTCTATCTAAACTTTCATTATTATTCAATTGAATATTATCTTTTAACAGGTAATCCGTTGACACCTCAAAAAAATCACTGATTGCAACCACCTTATCCGTCTCCGGCAAGGTTGTTCCCAGCTCCCATTTCGAGATGGCCTGTCTGCTTACATTCAACTTCTCCGCAAGCGCCTCCTGGGAATAACCATACTGTATTCTCAAATTCAATAATTTATCTGCAAAGTTCATCTCGCCACACCTCCGACACAAATTATATTTTATAAAACAGGGAAAATCAACCACCTTTAGCTAGCGGTTTGGCAACCGTAGGTTGCAACATTCTCATCTGAACGTGCCAGCGTATAGCCATCGGCTTCTCAGGGATTGCAGTTTTTGCATGGTTCATATCCGTCGGCAATCAATTCCTCTCTTGATTTATGAGACGTCTGCTTATTTTTATCTGCCATTTTTTTCACACTGCTGCAATCTGGCCGGTGGAATTTCTTCGTATTTGTATTCAGTATATAATCATCTTTTGTGGTGGTTCCTGTTTCATTCTCATTTGCTATGGAAACATAACTCCCCCGCGGCTCTCCTGCTTTCCATGAATCCGAAGGACTGGTATTAAAGGTGATATTCTCACCATCGGATACCGCCACAATGGTACCCTGTTCATCGGTTCGAAACACCTTCACACCCATGGTACGTATCGTATTCAAAAAACCTGCCCGGGGATGTCCGTAGGCATTATCTTCCCCACAGCTAATGACACAATAGACAGGATTAACTGCGGTCAAAAAGTCTTCTGTATTTGCCGTATCTGCTCCATGGTGTGCCGCCTTATACACATCAGAGGCAAGAACAAGCCCGCTTGCCAGCATATCCCTTTCTGCTTCTTCCTCCGCATCTCCGGTAAATAAAAAGGAGGTATCTCCATAGGTCAGCCGGATTGCAATGGAAAAATTATTGGTATTTTCCCCATAATCTTTATCTGTATCCGTTAATATCTGAAACTTTGCTTTTCCCAGAGAGTAGACTGCCCCCTGTTCCGGCACAGTCACCTTCTGATTTTTCTGACCGATGGTCTGTATCAATTCCCTGTATGTCTCAGTATCATTTTCACAGGCAGGAAGAAATATCGTCTCACAATCCAGCTTGTAAAGCACCACATCCAATCCGCCCACATGGTCTGCATCGGGATGCGTTCCAATGGCATAGTCCAGATCCTCTACCTTCTGGCTGAGCAAATAGGACCAGACAGTGGTTCCCTTGTCGTTATTGCCTGCATCAATCAGCATGGCAGAATCTCCCTGCCTGATTAGAATGGCGTCACCCTGCCCAATATCCATATAGTGAACCTCTAAGGTATCACCGGATTCTATATGATTGCTCTCATTTTCATCCGTATTCTCTTCTTCTCCCCGTCTCACCAGTCTGGACTCATCCAGTTCAATATCCCCCACCGGACTCTCTGTAACATATTCCTGCTGACTGGTTCCGGTTTCCGTAGTAAATGCTTCCGTTGCCGGTTCCTCTGTCGAAGTACCGCAGCCCCACAGGCACAGACAGATAAATAATATGATTATTTGAAAATATTTTTTATACATTGACTGTCCCTTTCCTATATATCTTTCCCACTCTCAATGGATGTCCTTAAAGAATTGAGTACAGTATATAGATTTTCCATCTGTTTATCAAGTTGTTTTCTTAATTGCCCGGAGTTTAAGCCCATGTATGATGACATTTATGAGCTTTGCCGGAACACGGAAAGGGTGATGGGTATGTTTTCAAAGGAATTGCAGATATTAGATGAGAATACGGTACAATATATGATGGATGAGATGCAGGAGACCATTGATAGCCAGAAGGGAACCATTGGAAAACAAAAACAAGACTTAGCAGAAAAGGACCAGCTAATCCGAAAGCTTCAACAGCAGTTAGAAACTGTCAGGTCATAAGATATCACAATTGATTTTCACCTGACAGGCGGAGGTGTTCATGATGAATATATAATCATGAACACCTCCGCCTGTCTTTCTTATCTCTCATGCCTTATTTATCATTTTTGTATATGCTTTTACCTTAGATTTTGGAGCACGTATTTCTATTGTTTTCGGAACGCCTAAAAATGAGTTTTTACCAATGGATTTCAATTTTTTCCCTTTTATCGTTATCTTTTTCAACTTCGTATCCCTGGCAAATGTCTTTTCTCCAATGGTCTTGACAGAAGTTCCAAAACTGATGCTCTTGACCCTGGTGCATCCTGCAAAAGCAGATGTGCCTACCTTTTTGACATCCCCTGATATCACTATGGCACCATTTTGAACCTTTGCATCGGTAATAGCACCTGCCTGAATATCTTCATATCTGGAAACCATATAAGTATTATCATCCTTCATCGTCACATATAATATTTCTGTCTCAATGGATTCTGCTGCACAGGCAGATATAAGGCAATTCCAAAGAAGCCCAATCACACAAACAACACTAATACAAAATCTGTAATAATTTTGAAAACTCTTTTGTTCTTTCTTCATTCCCCTTATCTCCCGCTGCTATTCCTGATATTTCACTTTTACCTCCCTCATTTTTCATATCATTCCATTGTCCACTCTTCCATCAAACATTCATGTTCTCTGGTTACTTTATCATAATTAATTCCGACCAGTATGAGATTTCCTTTATAATCCTCTAAACTCCTGCAATACTGTTTCTTTTTAATCTGGGCAATTGCACCTTCCGCACTCTTATCCCATTTTAACTCAATAACAAGTGCAGGCTTATCCGGAAATTTCTTACGCGGAATATATACCATATCTGCAAATCCCTTTCCAGTAGGAAACTCCCGATACACAGTATAGAAGTTCCTTGCAGCATACAAAGCTAATGAAATAGTATAACTTAAAGCATTCTCATCATTGTACTGGATATGGGCAGTTTCAAAATGTGCCTGCTCAATTCCCTCTACAACCTGACTAGGACGGTTCTTCCAAATTCCCTCCAGCGTCTGGGCAGAATTCCGGAGTGCCCGGGACACCTCTCCCCATTCAGAAACCGAAACCGCATTGACGTATTCGTTGCGAATCTCATTATTCGGTATATACACACATTTATTCTCAAAATCATATGCCAGATAGCCCAAATGAATCAGCAATGTGAACACATCATCCTTTGTTTCAAAGGTGGTCATATCATTGGTAAATTTGGAGGTGTTAACAGGAACACGTTCCCCCGCCATCATTGCCAGCACATCATCCCGGATTCCTTCAAAATTCATATCAATATATACACGGAGTGCCTCAAAGGTCTCTGTCTGGTTCCAGTAGTTATCATATTTTTTCGATAACAGGCTGCTTACAACGGATCTTGGGCTGTAAATGGATCCCGCTTCCTCAAAATGATAGCCATCGTACCAGCTCTTCATATCCTCCATGTTCATTCCATACTCTTCACAAAGTGCCGAAACCTCTGTCTCTGTAAAACCTACAAACTCCGCCAGATTTCTGGCATTCAACATGGAATATTCCTGAAACATATTAAGGGCAGAATGTGTACCATATTTTTTTATCGGTAAAATACCCGTCATATAGGCAAGATAAATATAATCCTTATCCTTGAAAAAATCTCTCAGAAAATCCAGATACTGTTCCTGCGCCTCTTTATTTCTCTTGTGTTCACGGAAAATGCAGTCCCATTCATCCACAATTACCACAAATGGGCGGTTAGTTTCCACATACACATCCTGCATACTCTGTACCAAATCTGTTGAATCAAAATAATCTACATCTGGATATTCTTTCAACAAATCACGAGTAACAATATTTTTAATCCGTGCCAGCATTTCCGTCATGTCTTTGCTGCGGCTTAGAAACTCCTGCATATTCAGAAAAATAACATCATATTGATTTAAATGTTTTTCAAAACTTTCATCCTTTGCAATTTTGTAACCTGCAAACTGTTCTCTCGAGTCGCATCCCCTGCTGTAATAGGCCATCAGCATACTTGCAGCAATGGACTTTCCAAACCGCCTTGGACGGCTGACACATATATATTTATCCTCTGTCTGTAAAATGGAATTGGTATACCGGATCAATTCCGTCTTATCCACATAGATTTTTGAATTAATTGCCTGCTGAAATCTTCCATTTCCAGGATTTAAATAGATTCCCATTGTCTCACCTGCCTATTTACGTTTTTTTAAGTATAGCATTCCCTAAAGGATTTCGCAATTGTACGTAATAATATTTTAGTGATTTGTTTTTCAATCACTGGAGGTTTTTCACTGTAAGCTAAAGCATCTGTGGACACACCTGCATAGCAGGTGGTTTATTTGTATTAGATACAAAAACAGGGACTGCCACATTAAGCGGCAATCCCTATTTTATTATCTCTTTCTTTTACCGAATCTCTGCACCATGCGGCATATCTTCTCCTGCCGTCACAAGTGCTAACTTACCCTCGGCATCCTCTGCACAAAGAATCATTCCCTGTGATTCCACACCGGCTAACTTGGCAGGCTTTAAGTTGTTTACAACCACAACCTTCTTACCCACCATATCCTCTGGAGAGAACTGGCTCTTTATTCCGGATACAATCTGTCTTACTTCGCTTCCAATCTTAACCTTAGAGCAAAGCAGCTTCTTAGACTTTGGAACCTCTTCGCAGGCTATGACCTCTCCTACCTGGAGCTGAACCTTGTCAAAGTCCTCAATTGTAATCTCCGGCTTCTTCTCTGCAAGGTCAATTCCCGGATTATCATCCACCTCCGGTTCTGGTTCCGGTTCCGGCTGCATTTTTTCAACCTTCTTCATTACCTCTTCCAAATCCAGTCTTGCAAATAAGATTTCCGGCTGGTCTGTCACCTTTGTACCAGACTTATATCCGCCAAATCTTACCAGGTCATTTACCTTACGTTTTGGTGCATTTAACTGTGTAAGAATCCTTTCGGAAGTTTCCGGCATATATGGCTCAAGCAAAGTAGCACCAATAATAATACTCTCTACTAAGTTGTAAAGTACGGTAGCCAGTCTGTCCTGCTTGTCCTCTTCCTTTGCCAGTGCCCAAGGCATTGTCTCATCAATATACTTATTGCAGCGCTTAAACAGATTGAAAATCTCTGTTATGGCATCTGCCACACGAAGCTTATCCATGGCATTGGATACACGGATTCTGGTATCTAATGCATAATCGATTAACTCCTTATCCACATCTTCATTTACCTTCTTGTTGTTTACCTCACCATCAAAGTACTTATTTGACATAGAAATGGTACGGTTTACAAGATTACCCAGAGTATTGGCAAGATCAGAATTCAAACGCTCTACCATTAACTCCCAGGAGATGACACCATCATTTTCAAAAGGCATCTCATGAAGTACAAAATAACGGACTGCATCCACACCAAACAATTCAACCAAGTCATCTGCATAGATTACATTTCCTTTGGACTTACTCATCTTGCCATCGCTCTGGATTAACCAAGGATGTCCAAATACCTGTTTTGGAAGCGGTAAATCCAGTGCCATCAGCATAATCGGCCAGTAAATGGTATGGAATCTTAAAATATCCTTACCAATCAAGTGCAAATCACATGGCCAGTATTTCTCAAACATTTTATCGCTTCTGCCGTCTAAATCGAATCCCAGTCCGGTGATATAGTTGGTCAGTGCATCAATCCATACATAAACTACATGCTTTGGATCGAAATCCACCGGAATACCCCATTTAAAGGAAGTACGGGATACGCACAGATCCTGAAGTCCCGGCAGCAGGAAGTTATTCATCATCTCATTCTTACGGGATTCCGGCTGAATGAAATCCGGATGGGTATTAATATAATCAATCAGTTTTCCCTGATATTTGCTCATTTTAAAGAAGTAAGCTTCCTCCTTTGCAGGCTGAACCTCTCTTCCACAGTCCGGGCATTTCCCATCTACAAGCTGTGATTCCGTGAAAAATGATTCACATGGTGTACAGTATAATCCTTCGTACTCACCCTTATAGATATCACCCTTGTCATATAATTTCTTGAAAATCTTCTGGACCTGTCTCTCATGATCTTCATCTGTGGTACGGATGAACTTATCATAGGATGTGTTCATCAAATCCCAGATACGCTTAATCTCTCCTGCTGTCTGGTCCACAAATTCCTTTGGTGTAACCCCGGCTTCTTTCGCCTTTTCCTCAATCTTTTGTCCATGCTCGTCTGTTCCTGTCTGGAAACGAACATCATAGCCTACGAATCTCTTGTATCTTGCAATACTGTCTGCAAGTACAATCTCATAGGTATTACCAATGTGTGGTTTGCCTGATGTGTAGGCAATCGCTGTGGTAATGTAATACGGTTTCTTTGCCATTTTTAAATTTCCCTCCTTATAATCCGAATGAAAGATTGTAGAGTAAAAAACAGCCCGCCCTTAAAAACACTTAAAGGCGAGCTTTCTCTCACGGTACCACTTTAATTCATCTGCATATTACTATGCTGACCTCACTAGCTGGCAATTACCAGCCTGCACTATAACGGGTGCACCCGTCCCATGCTTAAGCTTATGCCTGACCACACATATGACCGTGGTTCCCGGCAATTCCCCTCACACAAGAAGCTCCAAGACCATCTTCCATCTGTTCTACTTTTCCCTGTTCTCAGCTTGTCAGGTTCTCTGTTAAAAGTTTCCCAAATGTACTCTTCTTTTCATCGCTCATTCGTTTTTAGCTATGTACTATTATAGGCAGTTATTTAATTTCTGTCAAGCCAGCTATTTTATTCTTTGTTTCATAAAAATTAAATACTAGTTGTATTTACATTAAACTAAAGGTATAATTATACAAAGTGGTCTAATACCAAAAAAATCAAAGGATAATATACTATGAAAAGAAAGTTAAAAGTTATCATAATCACTATTATTATCTTACTATTATTTTGCAGCAGTATCGTTTACATATATTTTTACAATCATATACATGATGACACAAGCGAAGAATATTACAACGCAGGATATGTAACTGAGCCTGGAACAGGGAGAGTTCTGCCCTATTGCCCAGATATTCCTCTTCAAAATCAGCAAAATGAGAACAATGCAATTGAACAATCCAGACCGGAAATATCTTATGCAAAGAATAAAAGAGGAAACAATATTAAAATAAAGATAAAATATGATTCTCCCTCTAAACAATCGAATGTATATTTGTACGTGGTTCGGTATGCAACAAATGAGGCTATGAAAGATGCCGCATATGAATACGGCTCTCCGGAAGATGGGAATAAAGTAGTTCTGCATGGCTTGGAAAAAGGGGAAACATACTATATCCAGGCAAAATGTGATATGGGTTTAGCCTCTACCAAATGGTCAAAAATCAAAAAAGTAAAGGTAAAAAAATAACATAAATTTATTGAAACAAATCTTCCCCTGTCACTGACCGTAATTCCAAATCCGATTCTGTTGGTTCCTCTTCCTCCAAATCAAACTCCTCTGATTCTTTTAAACCATCCTCCTCTTCCTCAGCAGCTTCCTCTGCCTCTAACCGTTCCTGTTCTGCTTTTTCCTCCTGTTTTTCCCTGATTTTATCTAACAGCTGCAAGAACAGACTCTTTACCGTCCATGTCCGTTTGCGCCACACATCATAAAGCCACCAGATCAGACAGAGACACGGAAAAATCAGCACCAGTATACGGAAAACCAGGAAAATAATCTGCTCATCTTCTGCCACCCTTGCAATGTTTTCCCAATAAGGATACCCCACACTGTTTGTCCGCATACTCCGGAACTTCCACTGTTTTACCTTCGTAAACAATGGTATCGTTTCATAGCGGTTGCTGTTTTCAATTATTTCCACATCATCAAAGCAAAGCGGATTTTCTTCCTGGCTTAAGGATTCTTCGCTTTCCTCCTCCATTCCAAATGCGGTCCGCAGCGCATAATAAGCATAATTGGATATCGGATTCGGGAGCACTGCCTCATAACAGGTAATCTTCAAATTCTCCTGATGCCGTTTTAACTGGTCATAGGACATATAAATCCGGTTGCCATTGCCATAGGCAGTCTTATAGAGAGAATCCTCCTCCACCTTCACAACACCAGCAATCACATAAACCGTATTATCAATCCACACCTGCATACCCGCAATATCATTGGAACCAAACATTGCCCAGGCAAAATTCTCGTCTACCACAATCCGGTCGTTGTTCAGATCTTCATCCGATATATACCCACCGGCCAGCAACGGAATCGGATGAAACTGAAAAAAGTCTCCTCCCACGCCTACCGCTGTAACCGTTAATGTATTGCTGTCTTTTCTGATATTTATGGAAGCTTCGCCACTATAGGCATCAATCCAGACTCTTGCATTTCCCTTTGTCTCTCCATAGGAATCCTTTGAAAGCTTTTCCACAAGAGAACTCCTGACTGCAGACAATTCCTCCTGCTGCATCCCCCGCTGTGGCGAAACAAAAGCACTCACCTGTGCATATGACATATCCTTGTTCTCCCACCTCTCAGCTTCCTGCTGGGAATATAAATCTGCAATGGCCCTATGAGCAAAAATTGTCAGCAAAATATATATGAGAATCAATACTCCGTTTATGGATAGAAGTATTTTCTGTTTTTTATTGAATTGGATTTCTATTTTTCTCATACTGCTCTCCGTTTTATACTATATTCTTCATTAAGTCCAGCTGTTTACACTTTTTGAAGTATCGCCCACTACTCTACCAGTCTTACCTGCATTCCTTCCTCCAACGGTTTTGAAGAATTCGTTATTACATTATCATACTCATATACGCCGCCTGTCACACCTGATGCGGTATCATCCGATGCCATCACCTCAACATCTGCACGTTTTACCGTATAGCGGTTTCCAAGCGGTGTTCCCTTCACCTTAAGAATCAGGACAAATTTACCTTTGCTGTCCTCCCGGATTGCATTATTCGGAACCACTGTATCATACCGGTTGCTCCGTTCGCCAACCGCAAATGCCAATGTCTGTCCAACATCCACATCACCCTTTACCTCAAAAGTAACAATCTTATTCTGGTTTGGATTCTCCGTATCTACCTTAATGTTCTTAACGGATGCTGTTACATCATCATTCCATATATTTTCAATGGTTGCCTCATCTCCGGTCTTGATTAATTTGCTCTGTGCATTTGTAATCGTTACTTTTACAATATACCCACTCTCTGCAAGCTGGATTTTGGCAAGAGGCGTATCTGCTGCTACACTATCCCCTTCCTTAAAATCAATCTGGGATATTACACCATCTTCCTCTGCCTTTACTTCTTTTAAGTCATCGCTTTTTTTCAGCTTATCCACTTTTGCCTGTTGTTCTTCAATATCCTTTTGTGCAGCCTCGGTATCCAGGGCATCCGATTGCTGAGCCAGGGAATCTTCCTCTTTTCGCTTTTCCAAAGCCCGGATAAGCTGTGCCAGTGCCTTTCTCTTCTCCTTTACCGCAGCCTTAGCATCTGCTAAAGAAAGTTTACTGCTAAGCTCTGTCACCTCTGCGTCCTTCTCTTCCTGAATTTTCTGTAATGCAGCCAGATTTTTGTTTGCTTCCGCTAAATCTGTTTTTAACTGTTTGCTGGATTTTAAGGACTCTGCCAATGCTTTTTCATTTGCAAGATCCGTTTCCTTTGTGGAAATCTCCTTTTCCTTATCCCGGATTGCACGTTTCTTCTCTGTAATAGCATCTGCATCACCGGACGCTTCCGCATTTTTCAAATCTTCATTCAAATCCGACAATTCTGTTTTCAGAGTTTCTAATATTCTGGTATCCTCTTTTACCTGAGCATTTACCGTATCGTAATCTCCAATCTCTGCATAGGCATCTACCTTGCCCTGCAGTTCATCCACCTTTTTCTGGGCAGCCTCCACATCCTTCTTCGCCTGTGCTGCCTCTTTCTTTGCAGTTTTTAATTTCTTATCATTCTTAGATGCTGTTTCCTGGGCATCAATCGCATCCTTTAATTCTGTCTTTGCATCCTTGATATTAATATTATCGTCGGTATAATCCGGTGCCGTCTTTAACAGGGATTTTGCATAAGAAAGCTCCATATCATCCAATGTATTCTCTGCTTCTTCTAACTCCGTATTCTCTCCTTCTTCAAAGGTAAACAATACCTGGCCTTTTTTTACTTCATCCCCAACTTCTACCTTTACCTCTTTGATAACCCTTGGGCCACTTACCACAACATCGCAGTCAGAGTTGGTTTCCACCACGCCCTGTCCTCTTACTTTATTGGACACCGTTCCAGAGGTTACCGGCTCCGTTGCCACCTCCGGCAGCGAATAATTCATGATCGTATTCGAAAAAAATGTTAAAATCAACAGAACAATCAAAAAGACTACTGCTATTTTTTTAATGAGTTGTTTTCGGCTTGTTTCTTTTTCCATCATCTTCCTCCTAACCCTTTACGCTTCCTGAATAAGAAATACCATCCACCAGATATTCTTCTCCATACAGGAAAATCAATATCGTAGGCACCATGTAAATGGTTGCCACTGCAAATGCCAGCCCCACTTCACCGGTATTAATCTGTGATAAAAATACCGACAATGGATGCTTGTCTGAATCAGACAACATAATAAGCGGCTGTTCCACCATATTCCAATAATCTATAAATACCAGAATGGCAACCGATGCAATCGGTCCCTTACAAAGTGGTATGCAAACCCTTGTGAATATCTGCCACTCGTTGGCTCCGTCTAATTTCGCAGCCTCAATCAGTGAATTGGGAATCCTCCGCATAAACTTGGTCAGCAGATACACACTAAATGGGGCAAATATTCCCGGAAAAATAATCGACCAGCGCGTGTCTAAGATATGCAGCCAGTCCGCCACTAAATAATTGGGCACAAGCGTTACCTGAAATGGCATTAACATCAATACCACATACAGGAAAAACAGGATTTCCCTGACCCTCCCTCGAAACCTGGTAAAACTATAAGCAGCACCCAATGCAATTACAATCTGAAAAATCACAATAGGGACTACTAAAATAACTGAATTCCAGAATTTCAACAGATACTCCGGGCTTTTCAACAATACCGTTGAATACTGTGAAAAATCTACCATATCTGGAATAAATTTTAGATTTACCTTTTCTGCCACATAATCGGTATTCCGCTCACCATATTCCGTTTCCTTGTATTGATTAAAAATCACTCCATAATTTGTATTGATTTCTGCAGAAGACATAAAGGAATTAGCCACCGTTAATATGGTCGGCAGCAGGAAAGATGTTGCAAAAATCAATGCCACTAATGTAAGAAGTGTTTTTTTCAATATACGTTTGCATTTCTTCCTTTTCATTAGCCCTCCACATCCTTTCCATATCTATCCTCTGCATAAAACAACAGTCCAATCACAATACACATGACCAGTGCCATTAAAATTGCTGCAGCTGACAGCTTCTGATAATCCAATGACCGGAATGTATTATTCATAAAATGCTGGAGCATATACAACGTGTCATACGGATAGTCTCCGGTTAGCAGATATACTTCTCTAAACACTTTAAAGGAATTGATCAGGGACAATATCGCCACAAACAATATAGTGGGGGACAAATATCGTAATTTAATATACCAGAATTTCTGAAATTCCGAAGCACTTTCCAGTGTTGCTACCTCCAATACATCCTTGGGAATCGCATTTAGTGCCGCCATAAACAAAATCATATTATAGCCAAGATTCTTCCACAAAAACAGAATCACTATTACAATCTGGCTATAGGAGGACTTGAACCAGTCTATTGGCTGCATATTCAGGTTTGTAATAAATTCATTGATAACTCCATTATAATCAAATAAAACCTGCCATATTAACACAATGGATGCCACCGGAACCATCATTGGACTTAAGAAAAACGTCCGAAACTGGCTCTTCATCGGAATATTTCCTTCCAAAAGCAATGCCAGTCCCAATGACAAAATAACTGCCAAAGGCACCGCTGCAAGGGAAAAGGTTGCTGTGTTCTTTGCCGCCTGCTGAAAAGAAGAATTCTGCAAAATATTGATAAAATTATCAAACCAGACAAATTCATGATTAATGGGATTATCTACAAATGCATAATAGATGACCACAAAAAAAGGCAACACAAAAAACAGCAGTACTCCCAAAATACTTGGTAATAAAAACAGTACTGCATTCTTCTTATCCTTTTTACTCATTTTATGCTTTTTATATGTAATTCCCGTATCTGCTACCTGTTTTTTCAGCATAACCCTGCCTCCTAAGTTCCAGTTCAACGCTATTCCATATCAGGAGGAAGTCTTCTGAATCCTGTTGATGTGTCTGGAACAAAGCTGCTCTACTGATTAATTCAATTAATCCAATAGAGCAGCTTCTCTCCTCGCATCTGTCAACCCCTATGTTCTAGTATTTCATCTTCCTCTGTATTATAGCATATTATTTCCGTAATACCAACCTAAATTATTATTTATTTTCATTTACATAGGTTTTAACACGGTTTTGGATAATGTCCACGGTTTCATCCAAATTCTTTTGACCTGCAAAATATACTTTTGCCTCTTCCAGAATAATATCACTTATGGCCGTGTTATAGCTTCCGGCCTTCTTGATACTGTTAACCAGATCAATATACATCTGTGCTTCTTCATCACTAAGTGGTCCAATCTGAACCTCTAAATCATCCCAGCCCCAGCTGGAATCCAACGGCATAACTTCCTGTCCCAATTCATCCGTATAACTCTTGGTTGTTGTCTTTGCTTTTACCATCATATCAAATGCATCCTGGCGGGTCGGATTAGAATATACATTGGAATTATTTCCCTGATACTCCTTGGTCATAAATGTTTTCAGGAATTCCCATGCACCTTCCTTTACCTCAGACTTCGAGTAGATTCCGATTGCAGAATCAAAGGTAAAGTAAGAGCCTTCTTTATCTTTATTTGGATAGCCAATAAATGTAATATCACCATTGTACATTTCCTTATACATCTCCACGCTTTCCATATCCAGCCATCCCTCAGTAAAGAGAACCTTCCCTTCCTGAATCAAAGTCGGCTGGCTTGGAGCATCCTCATTATATTCCATTTCCTCATCTTTCCCGGTATTACAGATTTCCAGAATATCTTTGAAATCCTGGCTGTCAAAACTACATTCACCGGTACTCCAGTCCACAAAATCATCAATTCCGGTGTATATAAAGGAATTCAGCATATCCACCTTGTTCTCAGAGTAAAATGGTCGTACATCGTCTCCCTTCTCTTCTAACAATGCCTTCATATCATCAAAAGTCCAGCCGCTTTCTTTTCCCACATCCTTGCTACTGGCAATCAGCGTTGAGATTCCAAAGCTTGGAGAAACATAATAGAGCTTTCCATCAATCTTCATTGCCTCTGCCACAGATGGAATCAGATCCTCTGCCTTCACCTCAGAATCCTTCTCATAATACGGTGTTAAATCCTCCAATATTCCTTTTGCCGCATACTGCTCAACCGGCATACTGCTAAGACCAATGATATCCGGCACATTACCAGCAATAATATCCGCATTCATCTTTGTTTCCGGATCTTCTTCGTTGGAATAATCTTTTAACTCAATCTTATAATCCTTGCTCTTTTTATTAAATTCTATGGCTGCTCTTTTAATACTGTCATCCACCCACATTGCACCATAGGTAATGGTAATCTTATCCGAAATAGTTGACGGGTCAACTTTATTATACACAACGAACCGGCTTCCGCTCTCTTCCCAGACAGTTCCTAACAACTTATCCTTTGCAATCGGAACAATGTTATAGGAATATTCAGAGCTTATATTCGATGCCACATAATCAATGATTTTTGTCCCTTTCTTCTGTGCCATGTCATATCCATAAATTCCGGAATCATCTTTGTAATAGAAATCGTAATCAATACCATCCACCAGGGAATCAGAGCCCATAAAATAGCTCAAATCCAGCTTATAGCTTTCTCCCCATTTCTGATTATCAATATCCAGAACCTGTACCTTGGCTCCTTCTTCGCCGGAAGCTGCACAGATAATTTTTCCATCCTTTGTCTTTGCAACACCTTCTATATAGTCATTCTCTGCTTTCATTTTACAGATTTCCTTACAATTGTCATCCAGCACCTTAATCTCTTTGTCAGTTGCAACCACCAGTCTGTCCTTATCATCTAACAGGATTTTGCTGATATAATCCTCCTCAGTCAGCTTCAGGGTGCTGGTAATATCCTCTCTGGAAATCTCTTTTCCACCTGCATCCAGCTTCACAACATAATAAGATGATTTCTCCGTTTTCTGATCCCAGGAATTCAACAACAAGATCAGATTTTCCTCTTTTGTCACCAGCATATTATAAAGATATTCCCCCTGTTCCAGTTCAGGAATTGGAATCTCTTTCATATCAGTTCCTTCGAGATTCATGGAATACATTCTGGTAATACTGGTTCCATAAAACTCATCCTGCGTGTCAATGTCTTCGGCTTCCATATCGTTTTCTGAGGCATCCTCTTCTCCGGTATCTTCCTCTTCTGTATCCTCTTCTGAAGTATCTTCTTCGGAATCGTCAGTTTCTGTAACTTCTTCTGAAGCATCTTCTCCGGCATCTTCTGCCTCTGTAACCTCTTCTGAAGCATCTTCCCCGGCATCTTCTGCCTCTGTAACTTCTTCTGAAGCATCTTCTCCGGTATCTTCCTCTTCTGTAACCTCTTCCGCAGCATCTTCTTCTCCGGTACCTTCTGCTTCTATCCAATCATATGTACTAAAATAAATCCGCTCTCCGGATACTGTAAAGGTATTGATATCTCCCTCTATTCCTTCCAAAGCTAAATCTGTTCCCTCAAATGTCATATTCTTGGTATCTGTCTTTTCTTCTTTCTTACTGCTATCCTTTTTGCCACAGGCTGTCATGGAAAGCATCATCACAGCTGCCATGGTAACCGCTATGGACTTCTTCAGTATTCCTTTTTTCATGGTATGTATACCCCCTATTCTTTCCTTCTATGCAAATAATGAAATTACATAACCTGCATATAATACTCTGCTTGATAGGTGGAGTATAGCATATCCCAAACCTAAGAATCTATAGATTTTTAAATTCTTAAGAAAATCGTCAGAAAGTACCTTCTATAAATTTTCTCCATTACCGGCAATTACATCCCGATACCAGTACCCGGAATCTTTGATTGTTCTCTTCTGAGTAGTGTAATCCACATATACCAGACCAAACCGCTGGGTATACCCTTCTGCCCACTCATAGTTGTCCATTAGACTCCAGTGTATATAACCCATAAGCGGAATTCCCTCCTCCGCAGCACGTTTATATTCTTTTAAATACCGATGTGTATAATCAATCCGGTAGCTGTCATGTACCTTTCCATCAAGACAGATCCAGTCATGCTCAGCCATACCATTTTCTGTGATCAGAATTGGCTTTTTATATCTTTCATATAAAAATCTGGAGGACCAGTACATTACTTCCGGAGACACTACCCAGCCAACATGTGTCTCAGGACTTCCCTGATAACGGTTCTCTGGATATTCCATTGTGGTTTCTTCTGCCTGGGAATAATATATATTGGTTCCATAAAAATCGAGAGGTTCCGTAACAAGCTCCCATTCCTCTTTCGTAAATTCCGGTACCATATCTCCAAATGTCTCATAAAGCTCCTCTGGATAACGACCTAAAAATACCGGATCAGACCAGTAACTCAGACTAAAGGAAAACCTTTCCCCTCCGATACTAAAGGTCTTAACCCTTGCCGCTTCAACAGCTTCCTCACTGTCATCTGCCGGTATAAAGGACGGCCCAATAGGACTAAATCCAATTACCGGCTTTCTCTTTGCATTTTGCCGGATATATCTTGCAGCCTTGCCATGGGACAGTAAAATATTGTGCCCCATTTTTAACTGATCCCCTGCAGGCAATTTGGCAAATGGTGCATGAATGCCGATAAAATGTCCACACCCCAGAATACACTGTGGCTCATTAATCGTAATCCAATACTGCACCCGGTCCGAAAGGGCATCTACAACAACCTTTGTATATTCCAAAAACCATTCAGAACTTTCTTCATTTAGCCATGCTCCCTTCTGGTGCAGTGCATATGGATAATCCCAATGGTACAGAGTTATCATAGGTTCAATACCATTGGCAATCAACTTGTCCACCAGGTCAGAATAAAACTGAATCCCTTTTTCATTTACCTTTCCGGTTCCCTGCGGAATCACTCTTGGCCAGCTGATGGAAAAACGGTAATATGGAATTCCCATCTCCTTCATGATTGCAATGTCTTCATCCACTCTATGATAGTGGTCACAGGCAGTCCTGCCATTCTCATTATACCGGGTATTTCCGTGATTGCCTGCATAGACATCCCAGATACTTAACCCTTTGCCATCCTCATTATATGCACCTTCAATCTGATAAGCAGCGGAAGCTGCTCCCCATATAAAATCATTTGAAAAACTCATAGTATAATACCTCCTCGTTTCAGATTCATTTATGAACAGCATTATAAAAAAACTTTTTTCTAATTTCTATCACCTTCGGTTCACAATATATAACAATCCTATTTTTTAAAATCAATAATAACGAATAATCTGTAAATCTATTAATCAGCATGTCGTATAGGTGTATATGCAAAAAGGGAGATGCGAAATTCGCATCTCCCTTAATATTAGATTCAATAACAATCTTACAGTGCATCTACTAACTTCTTAAGAGCTGCAAGAGCCTCATCTGGAAGCTTGTCGTAGCCTTCCTTCTTGGTAGCGAAGCCTTCAACCGCATCTACACGGTTCTGCATAGCGTTCTTAAGAGCTGCCTTGTACTCAGGATCATCTAAGTTTGGCTTAAATGCATCGGATGTCTTACCAGACCAGTCATACATGATCTCGATATCATCAAATGGTCCCCACTTCTCAAACTTAGCCTTACCCTCAACGATCGTCTCAAGGATACCTAATGTATCAGCCGGCTTACATTTTGTTCCCATGAAGTCACCAGTGTTAACGATGTAACAGTCTACATTCTTCTCTTCTACTAACTTCTTGAACTTCTCATAGTCATTTACCAATGGGTAAGTTCTGAATGGGTTAGCATAAGGAACGATACGAAGTGCATTCATATCGGTACCTGCAGCAACACGCTCTGCAGTAGAAGTCTTTGTTGCAAGAGTAGCACCCATTACAGAAGCAAGAGCAGCACCCTTTAACTTAACTACTGGAGGAATGGTAGGATCCTTCATGATCCAGAAAATTGCATTAACAGGAGCGTCAATCTTATCTACACGGTTTGGTGACCATAACTTAGACTTAATTGCACGTCCGTTACCATTACGGATATCCTCAGTTACTAACTGAATCTTGCCTTCCTCATCCATGGTTGCGGAACAGTTCTGAACTGTTAACAGATACTGGTTGTCCGGACAGCCTGTAGGATAATCTGCTGTCTTATCAAAATAAGTTGGCTCTAATGCGATAGAAGAACAGGTATCTGTGTTGATGATAAATGCATCATCATGTAATACCTTGATGCCTCCAAATGCATCATATTTGCCACCATGCTTAGCATGTGTAAGAGTTGATTTACCTGATCCTGACAAACCATATACAGAAGCAACGAACTTCTTACCACCATCAAGAGAGTACTCTTTCTGACCACCGTGGCATGATGCATAACCGTTACGGTTTGCAAGTGCCCAAGCCATTGTAAGAGTTCCCTTCTTGTGCTCACCAAAGTACTTCATACCAAGGATTGCTGCACAGTTCTGGTT
>JBJEJE010000006.1:0-14992 GCA_051877755.1 Lachnospiraceae bacterium
AGGGTTCTGCTAAATTCTTTGCAACGGCGTTCCGTAATGCAAAGTTAAAGGATGAGATCATGAAGCTTCTGGAGGAAAGAGATGGTCTTGCATTGGGAATCTGTAATGGTTTCCAGGCGCTGATCAAGCTTGGTCTTGTTCCATATGGTAAGATTACTTCACAGAAAGAAGATTCACCAACACTTACCATGAATAGTATTGGACGGCATCAGTCCAAGATGGTATATACGAAGGTTGTTACCAATAAGAGTCCTTGGTTACAGAAGGCTGAATTAGGAGGCGTATATACTGTGCCGATTTCCCATGGAGAAGGCCGGTTTGTTGCAAGTAAGGAATGGATTGATAAACTGTTTGCCAATGGTCAGGTTGCGACACAATATGTGGACATTGAAGGAAATCCAACCATGAACGAGGATTATAATATCAATGGTTCCTATGCAGCTATTGAGGGTATTACCAGCCCGGATGGACGTGTTCTTGGCAAGATGGCACATTCTGAACGTAGGGATGATTCTGTGGCTGTTAACATTTATGGTGACCAGAACCAGTTAATCTTTGAGTCTGGTGTGGAATATTTCAAATAATAAGAATTTGCAGATGGGGCGTATGGTAGGATGCAATATATTGTTACAAAAAAAGAAATGCAGGCAATAGATGCCTATACAATTGAAAAAATTGGGATTCCTGCTGCTGTTTTAATGGAGCGGGCTGCACTTTGTATCGCAGAGGAAGTGGAAAGACTTAATTCCATAAAAGGAAGAATCCTGATTGTGGCAGAAGGCGGAAATAATGGCGGAGACGGACTTGCTGCTGCCAGAATTTTGTTAGAGAGAGGATATCAGGTAGATATTTATTATGTTGGTGGTTTTGCAAATACCTCGGAACAATTTAAGCTTCAGAAGGATATCCTTTACCATATGGGAGTAAGACTTAGAAAGGCAATTCCAAACAAAGAGTATAGTGTTATCGTAGATGGAATTTTTGGCGTTGGGCTTTCCCGGAATGTGGAGGGACTTCAGAAAAAGGCAATTGATGCGCTGAACCAGATGCCAGGAATCAAGATTGCCATTGATATTCCTTCCGGAATTGATGCCACAACAGGTGCAATTCTTGGAACAGCTTTTCGTGCAGATTATACAATAACCTTTGGATTGAAAAAGCTTGGAATGTTTTTTTCGGATGGAATCGACTATTGTGGAAAGATTATCTGTAAGGATATCGGCTTTCCGGAAAATGCAATCCGACAGGTAAAACCTCAGATATATGCCTATGATGAATCGGATAAGGATAAATTGCCAAAGAGAATTGATAATTCCAACAAGGGTACTTATGGCCGGGTTGCAGTGATTGCAGGTAGTAAAAATATGTCCGGTGCTGCGTATCTTTGTAGCAAGGCTGCCTATTCCACTGGAGCCGGACTGGTAAAAATCTATACCCATGAAAGTAATCGTACCATACTGCAGTCCCAGCTGCCGGAAGCAGTGATGATGACCTACAATGATTATGAAGGAGCACTTTCCTGTATTGAAGATGCTATGAAATGGGCAACGGTTATCGTGGTGGGACCGGGGCTTGGTGTAGATACAACGTCTGAGCGTATGTTATATGAACTGCTGATGAATGCAGAGACTCCGCTGGTGGTGGATGCAGATGCACTCAATATCTTATCAAATAATATTGAATTGTTAGATACCACTTCGGTGCCAATTATCATGACACCACATATGAAAGAAATGAGCCGCCTGATTCAGAAAACGGTATCGGAAATTGTGGAAGACCGTTTTCGCGTTGCAAGAATGTTTGCAAAAAAAATGCAGATTACATTGGTGCTTAAAGATGCCAAGTCCATTGTGACCAATGGCGGAGAACAGACCTATATGAGCCTGGCTGGTAATAACGGTATGTCAACCGGTGGCTCCGGTGATGTCCTTTCCGGTATTATTGCCGGTATGCTTGCGGGAGGACTGCCGCTTGTAGAAGCAGCCAAGATGGGTACTTACATTCATTGTCTGGCAGGAGACCGTGCAGCAGAGAAAAAAGGGAAATACGCAATGCTGGCTTCGGATATCATTTCCTGTTTAGGGGAGGTTATGAAAAATGAGTAAGTATTACCGGGTTGAAGCGGATATTGACTTAAGTGCCATACGGAAGAATATCATAACAATGAAGGAATGCATTCCGGCAGGAAAGAAACTGCTGGCGGTAATCAAGGCAAATGCCTATGGTCATGGCGCAATTGAAGTGGCAGAGGCGTTAGATGATCTTGCAGATTATTATGGTGTTGCCTGTATTGATGAAGCCATAGAGCTTCGGAATGCAGGTGTTGTAAAGCCGATACTGATATTGGGAGTAACAGACGAAAGTTTGTTTGAAGATATTGTAAACTATGATATTACGCAGACGATTTTTACATATGAGCAGGCAAAGGCACTGTCAGAAACTTCCGGCAGGCTTGGAAAAACGGGAAAGCTGCATATTAAGATCGATACCGGAATGAACCGGATTGGTTTTGCCTGCAGGAAGGAAAGTGTTTCGGATATTGTGGCAATTACAAAACTTCCGAATCTGAATGCAGAGGGTATTTTTACCCATTATTTTAAGGCAGATGCAGAAGATAAATCCTGTGCCATGGGACAGCTTGCATGCTACACACAGATGATTAAATGGCTGGAGGAAGAGGGGATAACATTTGCAATCCGTCATATCTCTAACAGTGCAGGGATTATGGAGATGCCAAATGATACGTATGATATGGTGCGCTCCGGTATTTCTACCTATGGACTGTATCCTTCCGAGGAGATGAATAAGGAGGCATGTATCCTGTATCCGGCAATGACCCTTAAGAGTCATATCACTTATGTCAAGACCGTAAAGGCTGGAGAGACGATAGGATATGGAGGAACATATACATTGCAGGAGGATAAGCGGATTGCGACAGTGGGTGTCGGTTATGCGGACGGTTATCCGAGAGCATTGTCCAATCAGGGAAGGATGCTGGTACATGGGAAATATGCACCGATTGTGGGACGTGTCTGTATGGATCAGACGATGATCGATGTTAGTGATATACCAGAGGTACAGACTGGGGATGAGGTTGTACTGGCTGGAAGGCAGGGAGACAATGTAATCAGTGTAGAGGAACTTGCGGGAATGTCAGCCAGCTTTAACTATGAATTTGTATGTGATGTTAACCGTCGTGTGCCTAGAATATTTTATCTGGATGGTGTAATCCAGGGAGAGAAGAATTATTTATTGGCGGATTGATAAAAGAGATAATGGAAAAAGAAAAGATTATTCAAAAAATCCGGGAACAAATCGAATAACTGGCGAATACAATGGTAATACTTAGAATACCTGATAAAACATTTATAAAAACAAAAGTGTACATTACATAGAAAATATGTACTTTTGGAATATCAGGAATTTGTAAATGGAGAGTGATACCATTGTTAGTGACCAGAGGGGATATTTATTATGCAGATTTAAGACCGGTTATCGGTTCCGAACAGGGAGGAGTCAGACCGGTACTGATTATACAGAATGAGGCTGGAAATCGTCACAGTTCCACAGTGATATGTGCAGCAATCACCAGCAGACAGAATAAGGCGAAGATTCCGACGCATGTTGAGTTGGCAGCAAGCCGTTGTAACATATCAAAGGATTCTGTAATATTACTGGAGCAGGTACGAACCATTGATAAACAGCGTTTGAGAGAAAAAGTCTGTCATCTGGATGATGATATTATGGGAACGGTAAACCAGGCATTGAAGATCAGTTTGTCATTGTGATGGGAAAAACAGCCATAATTGTAAAAAGATTGTTAAATAAGTTGACCAATATCGGAAATAATGATATATTTCATAGAAAAAAGCAGCAGACAACGAAAGTGAAAAAAGAAAAGAGGTATTCAGATAGATGGCAATTGGCGGACCCAGTAGCTTTAAATCATTATTTAGTAAGAAAAACAGTGAAAATCAGGCAGAAGCAGTAGAGGAGGAGATTCTTTCCATAATAGAGGAAGGTCACGAGCAGGGGGCAATTCTGTCGGACGAAGCAGAGATGATTTCAAATGTGTTTGAGTTTGGCGACAAAGAAGCACGCGATGTAATGAGTCCAAGACAAAAGATTGTGGGAATAGAAGCAGATACGGATGTGAAAGAAGCATTGAATATTATGCTGGAAAACAGTTATTCAAGATATCCGGTTTATGAAGAAGATCTGGATAATATTATCGGGGTACTACATATAAAGGAAGCGGTGGCTGCCTATCTTGCTGATGAGAAACAGATGGTAAGAACCTTAGGCAGTGAGCCTTTTTATATTCACCCGACACAGAAAATCAGCAAATTATTTAATGAGATGCAGGCAAATAAGCAGCACATGGCAATTGTGGTGGATGAATACGGTCAGACGGAAGGTATTGTTGCCATGGAAGATATTCTGGAAGTCATCGTAGGAGATATTCTGGATGAATACGATGAGGAAGAAGTAGACATTATGAAATTGGCTGCAGGGGATGGCTATATCGTAAATGGAAGCACAGAACTAGAGGAATTGGAAGATTTATTTGGTATTACATTTCCGGATGAGGATATTGATACCGTCAATGGATTTTTGCTTTATGAATTAGGTCGTCTTCCGGAAAAGGATGAAGCAATCAATATAACCTATCAGGGATTTTCTTTCGTTGCATTGGAGTGGGAAGATAAAATGATTCAGAAGGTGCGCATCCGAAAGATAACAGAGGCGGCTTCTTAGAGACATACAGATGAATATATAGAGTGGATTTGTGCAGTTATTTGGTGTAGGGGACTACAGTCAGATAGCTGCATTTTTTTATAAAATTGTATTGACAAAGCTGTATAGATGTATTATTGTATTAAGTAGATAACACAAAGAAGGAGGAATTGCATGAACTGGGAATTGACATCAGATCGGCCAATTTATACACAGCTTTTGGAAGAACTGAAACGACGGATTATTTCCGGTTATTATCAGCCGGGTGAGAAGCTTTTGCCGGTAAGGGAACTTGCCCAGGAGGCTAAGGTTAATCCAAATACAATGCAGAAAGCCCTATCAGAATTAGAACGGCAGGGACTTGTCTTTGCGGTCAGGACAACAGGAAGATATATTACAGAAGATGCATCCTTAATTGATTCGGCTAAGAAAGAGTTTGCTGCGTTGCATGTGGAAAACTACTATAAAGAGATGAAAACGCTTGGTTATGAAAAGGAAGGCATGATTAAGCTGATATCAGAATATGAGGAGGACAGAGTATGAGTTTATTGGAATGTAATGCTCTTATGAAATGCTACAGCAGTAAGGTGGCATTGAATCAGGTGAATTTAAAGTTAGAACCGGGAAGGATTATTGGACTTCTTGGTCCGAATGGAAGTGGAAAGACTACATTTATTAAAATCTGTGCCGGGTTACTTACCCCGACATCTGGAGAAGTCCGGATTAAGGATATGCCAATTGGACCAGAGACAAAAGCTTTGGTTGCCTATCTGCCGGAACGTACATACCTCAGCAAGTGGACAAAGGTAAGCGAAATCATAGATTTTTTTGAAGAGATGTATGGAAACTTTCAAAAAGATGTGGCTTATCAGATGTTAGAGGATTTGAATATTAATCCGGATGACAAGTTAAAGACAATGTCCAAGGGTACAAGGGAAAAAGTACAGCTGATTCTTGTGATGAGCAGAAAGGCGGATCTGTATCTGTTAGATGAGCCTATGGGTGGTGTTGACCCGGCTGCAAGAGATTATATTTTAAACACTATCATAACCAATTATAATCCGGAGGGAAGTATATTAATCTCCACACACCTGATATCTGATGTGGAGAATATTCTGGATGATGTGATTATGATCAAACAGGGTAATATTGTATGTTATGATTCGGTGGATAATATCCGTATGAACTATGACAAGTCCTTAGATCAGGTTTTCAGGGAGGTGTTTCGATGTTAGGTAAATTAGTAAA
Source organism: Lachnospiraceae bacterium (assembly GCA_051877755.1). Taxonomy (GTDB): domain Bacteria; phylum Bacillota; class Clostridia; order Lachnospirales; family Lachnospiraceae; genus CAG-590. The sequence goes on from JBJEJE010000006.1 coordinate 5,986, forward strand.
AAATGAATTAAAATCGTATCGGTTTTCTGTTGGTATCACCTTTCTGACCGGACTGGTATTTACTATTTTTATGAAGATAATCTGTATGCTTCCATATCGGGATGATGTAAGAGAGGTTGTACAGGTTTTGGGATTTTATGGATATTACTATCTGATTATGATGATCAGTGTGGCAGTCCAGGTGCTGATTGTTATTCGCTTTTACAGCACCATGGTAGGTGACAGAGGATATCTGACATTCACTTTGCCAGTTAAGACTTCCACCCACATCTGGGCAAAACTGATTGGTGGAGGAATCTGGGGAATTATCGCCAATATAGTGACGATATTACTCTTTGGATTATTTTTGGCAGGTGATTATTGGAGTGGCATACAGGATATTGTAGAAGAGTTTGAAGGACTTTTTTATGAAATAGGAATGGCATTTGAACCCAAATATATTATTACAATCATCCTTGCTTTACTGGCTGCATTTATGTGGTCCTTTGTGCCGCTTATGATGATATATATGTGTATTGCCATAGGACAATTGTTTGGTAAGTGGAGGATTCTGGCTTCCATTGGATGCTATTTTGTTATTGTAATCATATTATATGTTTTGATGATTATTGGCATGGTTGCATTTTCTATTGTAGGAGCAAATATCGATTATACATTTTTTGGCAGGATGAGTGGCTATAGTTTTGCAAATGGTCTGTTTGGAGTTATGTTCCTTGTAGGCATTGGTGTATTTGCACTGTTTTTTGCAATTACGAACTTTATCTTCAAACGGCATTTGAATTTAGAGTAGAATGCATAAGGGCAGCATCCTAAATGTGAAGATAGTGTGAATTAAGAAAAACATACTTGCAATTTCAGATGGATAAAGATATAATGTTCGTTGCCGAACAGTTTGGTTGGTTAACTGTTCGGTAACGAACATTTTTGCTTTAGCCGAGATGAAGCGAAGCGGAATCGAGGTATACGGTGGACAATACAATTAGTAGGAGATGATGAATTGATAGAAAATGATGCGTGTAAATTCCCAAAAGAATGTGAGACACCGGAGGAGGCGGGACGGGTAGGATACCAGTTAAAGGCATTGGACCATATGTTTCGCCGGGATATGGAGGCAAGCATCCGAAAAAATGGATTTGAAGGTATGTCAGCCATTAATGCGTGGATTATCGATTATCTGGCAAGGAATGAGGATAAGGCGATTTACCAAAAAGACATTGAACGAAACTTTAAAATTGGGAAATCTTCCATGGCGGGAACGCTTAAAATGATGGAAGAAAAAGAGTTTATTGTACGGATGTCTGTAAAGGGAGATGCAAGATTAAAAAGAGTGTGTCTTACGGACAAAGGCAGGGAATGTGCAAGAAAAATGGAACAGGGAAGAGACAATATGGAACAAAAGGTCTGCAAAGGCCTGACGGAGGAGGAATTAACCCTGTTTTTCCGGGTGATAAAGAAAATGCAGGATAATCTTGCTGAATAAAAAGCAGAAAAAGGAGATGACAGAATGTTAAACACATTAAAGAAACAACTAAAAGGATTTGTAAAAGATTCCATTCTTACTCCGTGCTTTATGATTTTAGAGGTAATCATGGAGATGATTATTCCGTTAATGATGGCATCCATTATTGATAACGGTGTGGAAGTAGGAGACTTAAACCACATTTACAAAATGGGATTTTTTATGATCATTGCTGCAGCTGTCGGACTGTTTGCGGGCATTATGGGTGGAAAATATGGTGCAAGGGCATCTGCAGGCCTTGCAAGAAATTTGCGAAAGGGTATGTATGAGAATATCCAGACATTTTCGTTTGCGAATATTGATAAATTCTCCACAGCAGGACTGGTAACCCGTATGACCACAGATGTTACCAATATCCAGAATGCATATCAGATGATGCTTCGTATGTGCATCCGTGCATTGTTCAGCTTAATTTGTGCAATGTGTATGTCTTTTTTTATCAGTCCAAGACTGGCAAGTATTTATCTGGCAGCTGTGATTGTGCTTGGGACGATTCTCGGCACCATCATTTATTTTGCAACAAAGCATTTTAATAAGGTATTTCCGAAATATGATGATTTAAATGAGAGTGTACAGGAAAATGTATCTGCCATTCGTGTAGTAAAGGCATTTGTAAGGGAAGATTATGAGCGGGAACGCTTTACCACAGCCAGCAATAATATTTATAAAATGTTTGTAAAAGCGGAAAGCATCCTTTCCTTTAATGCACCGGTTATGCAGGCAACGGTATATACGTCAATTATGTTGATTTCCTGGATGGGGGCTAAAATGGTGGTAAATTCCTCCCTTGCAACAGGAGAGCTGATGAGTCTGTTCACCTACTGTATGAATATCATGATGAGTCTGATGATGTTATCCATGGTATTTGTCATGATTTCCATGAGTATTGCCAGTGCAAAGCGTATTGCAGAAGTGTTGGAGGAGGAAAGTACTCTGACCAATCCGGAGCAGCCGGATATGGAAGTTATGGATGGCAGCATTGCCTTTGAACACGTGAATTTCCGCTATAAAGAGGATGCATCGGAATGGGTGTTAAAGGATATTAATCTGGATATTCATTCCGGAGAAACCATTGGTATTATAGGAGGTACCGGTAGTGCCAAGTCTTCTCTGGCAAACCTGATCAGCCGGATTTATGATGTGTCGGAGGGCGCTGTCAAAGTTGGAGGCAAAGATGTCCGTTCCTATGATTTAGAAACCCTGCGAAATGAAGTGGCAGTTGTGCTTCAAAAGAATGTGCTGTTTTCCGGTACCATTTTGGAAAACTTAAGATGGGGAGATATGAATGCAAGCCGGGAAGAATGTATTCATGCATGTAAGCTTGCCTGTGCAGATGACTTTATTGAAAGTTTTCCGGATGGATATGATACGTATATTGAACAGGGGGGAACCAATGTGTCCGGTGGACAGAAACAGAGAATCTGTATTGCCAGGGCACTGCTTAAGAAACCGAAGATATTGATTTTGGATGATTCCACCAGTGCGGTGGATACCGCAACGGATGCCAGAATCCGAAAGGCATTTAAAGAGGAGATTCCGGGAACCACGAAGATTATCATTGCACAGAGAATATCAAGTGTGGAAAGTGCGGACCGGATTATTGTGATGGAAAATGGGGAAGTGAATGGATTCGGAACCCATGAGCAGCTGATGAAGAAAAATGAGATTTACCGGGATATCTATGAGTCCCAGACCAGCGGTAACGGTGATTTTGACGAGGCAGGAGGTGCAAACTAATGGAAGAAAAGAATTTTTCAAATGACGGAATGAAACAGCCGAAGGCAAAACCGGTACAGGGAATGCCGGGGAGCAGACCTCCAAGAGGAATGAAAGTCTCAGTAGAAAATCCGGGTAAGATATTAATGCGTTTATTCGGATATATTATGAAATATTATAAATTCCACATTATCGTGGTTGTAATCTGTATTTTTGCAGCCGTTCTTTGTAATGCACAGGGAACCATGTTTATGCAGAGCCTGATTGATGATTATATCACACCGCTGCTTGGCAGTGAGAATCCGGATTATTCCGGTCTGCTGGGAGCAATTTTTAAGGTCAGTGGATTCTATGCCATTGGCGTCCTTGCTACCTGGATTTATAACCGTTTGATGGTAAATGTAACACAGGGAACATTGCGGAATCTGCGGAATGAGATGTTCGTTCACATGGAGGGACTTCCGATTAAATACTTTGATACCCATGCCCATGGTGACATCATGTCTGTTTATACCAATGATATTGATACATTAAGACAGATGATCTCCCAGAGTATGCCGCAGTTTTTGAATAGTATGATTACGATTGTGACGGTTTTGGTCTGTATGATACGCTTAAGTATCCCGTTAACCTTTGTCACCCTCATCATGGTGTCGATCATGTTGGTGGTAACAAAGAAGGTGGCTGGAAAGTCCGGCAGCTATTTTATGAAGCAGCAAGGAGACATTGGTGCCGTAAATGGCTATATTGAAGAAATGATGTCCGGGCAGAAGGTAGTCAAGGTATTCTGTCATGAGGAGGAAAGCCTGAAGGATTTTAATGAATTGAATGACCAGTTGTTTGAGAGTGCATACCAGGCAAATAAATTTTCCAATATCGTAGGTCCGATTAATGCTCAGCTTGGAAATATGAGCTATGTAGTCTGTACCATTGTGGGTGGATTAATGGCGCTTTCCGGATTTACCGGTCTGACACTGGGAACACTTGCCAGCTTCCTTTCCTTTAACAAGAATTTCAATATGCCAATCAATCAGATCAGTATGCAGTTAAATGCCATTGTCATGGCTCTCGCAGGCGCAGAAAGAGTGTTCCGTCTGCTGGATGAAGAACCGGAGGTGGATGACGGTTATGTGAAGCTGGTGGTGGCAGAGGAAAAGAATGGAGAACTGACGGAATGTGACAAACGTTATACCGGCCGCTGGGCATGGAAACACGAGCATCAGGCAGATGGAAGTGTAACCTATGAGCCGCTTCAGGGTGGTGTTGTATTTGATGGTGTGGATTTTGGATATGATGACAGCAAAATGGTGTTACATGATATAAAGCTATATGCAAAGCCGGGACAGAAGATTGCCTTCGTCGGTTCCACTGGTGCAGGAAAAACAACCATCACCAATCTGATCAACCGTTTTTATGACATACAGGATGGTAAAATCCGGTATGATGGAATTAATGTCAATAAGATCAAGAAAGCAGATTTGAGACATTCCCTTGGAATTGTATTGCAGGATACCCATTTATTTACCAATACGGTAAGGGAGAATATCCGTTATGGAAATCTGGATGCAACGGATGAAGAAGTGGTAAAGGCAGCAAAGCTTGCCAATGCCCATAATTTTATCATGCATTTACCAAAAGGGTATGATACGGTGCTTACCGGGGATGGTGCAAACTTAAGCCAGGGACAGAGACAGTTATTGGCCATTGCCAGGGCTGCCATTGCCAATCCGCCGGCACTGATTTTGGATGAGGCTACATCTTCCATTGATACCCGTACAGAGCGTCTGGTACAGGACGGCATGGACCGGCTGATGAAGGGAAGGACCACCTTTGTGATTGCCCATCGTCTATCTACCGTAAGAAACAGTGACTGTATCGTGGTGTTAGAGCATGGAAAGATTATTGAGAAAGGCACCCATGAGGAACTGATTGAGCAAAAGGGTAAATATTATCAGTTGTATACCGGAAAGACAGCATAAAATAAAAAAATTAAAATTCTTTCATCTTCACAATGAAAAGATTTCATATTTTCACTTTACATTTTCGCCCATAGCACCTATAATATCGGATAGTGTGCTATGGGCTTTCTTGATAAAGTTAATTAATTAACAAAGAATACATAATAATATTAAGAATTCACCTGGCATCATCATTTCGTATGAGATATATCAGTTTGTAACTGATAATAAGGAATAACAAGGAGTGTAAGAAGTGAAGAACACAGTAGAAATCAGATGGCATGGCCGTGGCGGTCAGGGGGCCAAATCAGCGGCACTGATGTTGGCGGATGCCGCATTTATGACAGGAAAACATGTACAGGGCTTTCCGGAGTATGGGCCGGAACGAATGGGAGCACCGATTACGGCATATAACCGGATTAGTGAGAATCCAATCCGGGTACATTCCAATATCTATGATCCGGACTATGTGGTTGTAGTGGATGAGACATTGTTAGAGAGTGTGGATGTAACAGCGGGACTTAACCCGGAGGGAGCTATTGTAATTAATACAACCAGAAGTGCGGAAGAGGTAAAACCATTATTAAACGGATATACGGGAAAGGTATATACCTTAGATGCAAGAAAAATCTCAGAGGAATGTCTGGGACGGTATTTCCCGAATTCTCCAATGCTGGCAGCCATTGTTGCAATCAGCAAAGTTATGACAAAGGAAGAGTTCTTCCGCGAGATGGAAGGCTCTTACAAACATAAATTCGCAAAGAAGCCGGAGGTTATCGAAGGTAACTTAAAGGCATTACATATGGCATATGAGGAGGTGGAGTAAATGGCAGTAACGGATATTACAAAGATTACAGAAAAGAGTGACTGGCAGGATTTGACAGAGGGTAATCAGATTTATGGTGCCGGAACCTCCAAACTATTCAAGACCGGTGAGTGGAGAACACAGACTCCGGTATTCCATAGTGAGAAATGCAAACAGTGTCTGTTATGTGTGCCGGTATGTCCGGACAGTTCCATTCCAGTATGCGACAGCAAGAGAGAAGATTTTGATTATGACCACTGCAAAGGTTGTGGTATTTGTGCAAAGGTATGTCCTTTCGACGCAATTTCAATGAAGGAGGGACAGTAAAATGGCAATTCGAGAACGTTTATCAGGAAATGAGGCTATTTCCTATGCAATTAAGCAGGTAAATCCTGACGTTATGCCTGCATTTCCGATTACACCATCCACCGAAATTCCACAGTATGTGGCAAATTACATTGCAAATGGAGAGATGGACACGGAATTTATTCCGGTGGAAAGTGAGCACAGCTCCATGAGTGCCACGGTAGGTGCCTCCGCAGCGGGAGCAAGAGCGTTAACGGCAACCTCCTCCTGTGGTCTGGCTTTGATGTGGGAGGAGCTTTATGTAGCGGCTTCCAACCGTTTACCTCTGGCACTATGTCTGGTAAACCGGGCATTATCCGGTCCAATCAATATTAACTGTGACCATTCCGATTCCATGGGTGCAAGAGATACCGGATTTATCCAGATCTATGCAGAGAACAATCAGGAAGTATATGATAATTTTGTACAGGCTTACCGCATTTCCGAGCATAAGGATGTAAGACTTCCGATTATGATTTGTCAGGATGGTTTTATCACCAGCCATGCGGTGGAGAATATTGAATTATTAGAAGATGATAAGGTTAAGAACTTTGTTGGCGAATATGAGCCGGAAAATTACCTGTTAAATGCAGACCAGCCAATGGCGGTAGGTCCTTATGCGGTTTCCAATTATTACATGGAGACAAAAATGGCACAGAATACCGCAATGCGCAATGCAAAGCAGGTCATCTTAGAGGTGGGAAAAGAGTTTGGCGAAATGTCAGGCAGAAGCTACGGTTTCTTTGAGGAATACCGCTTGGAGGATGCAGATTATGCTTTTGTGATTATCGGTTCGGCAGCGGGAACTGCAAAAGATGCAGTGGATGCCTTAAGGGAACAGGGAATGAAAGCAGGATTATTAAAGCTTAGAGTATTCCGTCCGTTCCCGGATGAAGAGATTGCCAGTGCACTTAAGAACTGCAAGGCAGTTGCAATCATGGACAGAAGCGAGTGCTTCCGCGGCAAGGGAGGTCCCCTTGGAGCAGAGGTGAAAGCTGCCCTTTATGACTATGCAAAGAACGTACAGGCATTTAACCTTATTTACGGTCTGGGTGGAAGAGATTTCACTGTGGAAGAGGCTGAGCGCATTTACAGAGAGTTGGAAGACTACGATAAGAATGGAAAATCATTTGAAGAATACCGTTATGTGGGATTACGTGGAGAAGGTCATACCGAAGCACGTATGAACCCAGAGAAGAATTAAAAGGAGGCAGATGAGATGAGTTATAATTTTAAAGCAGAGATGAACAAACCGGAACGTCTGGCTCCAGGACACAGAATGTGTGCCGGATGCGGTGGAACCATTGCGGTTCGTGCAGTACTCCGTGCCCTTCACGAAGGAGACAAGGCGGTAATCGGTAATGCAACGGGATGCTTAGAGGTATCTACCTTTATGTATCCGTATACGGCATATGAGGACAGTTACATCCATAATGCATTTGAAAATGCAGGAGCAACCATGAGTGGTGTAGAAACCGCATATCATGTTTTAAAGAAAAAAGGCAAGATTGATGATACATACAAGTTCATTACCTTTGGTGGTGACGGAGGTACCTATGATATCGGATTACAGTCTTTATCCGGTGCCATGGAGCGGAACCATGATTTTGTATATGTGTGCTATGACAATGGCGCTTATATGAATACCGGTATCCAGCGTTCTTCCGCAACCCCGATGTATGCAGATACCACAACCACACCGGTTGGAAGTGAATCCAATGGTAAGATGCAAAACCGTAAGGATTTAGCGTCTATCATTGCAGCCCATGATGTGCCATATGTGGGACAGTCCACCTTGCTTGGCAATTTTAAAGATTTACATACGAAGGCAGAGAAAGCTATCTATACGGAAGGTGCCTGTTTCTTAAATGTAATGGCACCATGTCCAAGAGGCTGGAGATATCCGACAGAAGATATCATGGAAATCTGCAGACTTGGTGTAGAGACCTGTTACTGGCCGTTATTTGAGGTAGACCATGGCAAGTGGATTCTCAACTATGAGCCAAAGAAAAAGCTTCCGATTGAGGATTTCTTAAGACCACAGGGACGGTTTAAGCACCTGTTTAAGAAAGGAAATGAAGACCTTCTGGTGCAGTTCCAGGAAGAAGTGGACAGACGCTGGGAAGAGTTACAGTTCAGATGTTCAAAGTACTAAGGGAATAGGACTGATAAACCAAGGACTGTAGCATTAAAACAATATTACAGATAAAGGGTTAACGACAGCAAAGGCACAGAGATACGAAGTCATCGGAAAATTGGCGGAGTAAATTTGTGTCTTTTTCTATTTTTGCATTTTTGGTTGAGCTTTTTATAAAAATATGAGAAAATATATTTGTTTGAGGATAGAAGAGTTAACATATAAAAAGAATGTCTGAATGGAAAGATTTTTTGGGCAGTTATGTATAGATAGCTGAAAGCGAATAAGAATAAAATGGTAGATAAAAGATGTGAAAAGCAGGAATACCTGGAACAGATATATAATAAAGAGCAGTTTGCGGATGGTATCGTGCCAAGGAAATGGCGGTTAGGTGACCGGAATACGGAGCAGGTGATACTTCCATATACGATTCAATATATAGACAGCTGGGCATTTGCCCATTGCAGGAATTTGAGGGAGCTATGGCTTCCAAAGAGAAAAATAGCAGCAGGGCAGGGCGTATTTGA
>JBJEJE010000006.1:15092-25558 GCA_051877755.1 Lachnospiraceae bacterium
AGGAGAAGATTTCTGTTTTATTTGCAAGATTCAGACAGGAAAAATATCTTTTGCAGAAACAAAGGGAATTCTATGCAGCATATATGGCTGAACAGGAAGAAGCATTATGTTCTGTAGTACGCAGTAAAAAGGAAAAGGCATATGGATATCTTGTAGTATGTGAAAAACAGGGTGTGATTACATTGGAGAATGTGGATTGGTTTCTTGAGAAGATGGAGGAGCCATGTTATACGGAGAGCAGGGCGTACCTGCTTCATTTAAAGAAAGATATGAGAAAATCAGATGTTTCAAAAGAAATATGGAAAGAATGGAGTTTGTAGGCTGGAAAGGGAGATAGAAAATGGCTTGGAATAAGAAAGGGTACTTCGCAGGCTGTAATTGCTTTCGGAGTACCCTTTCAGTTTATCGGATTAAGTGAATTTTCTAAATCCTGACAACATTTCTTACAGTTGTTTAAAAGAAGCAGAATATTTCTGCTTTGCCTCGTCAATCTTGCTCTGCTGAGCATCCGGTGTAGGATAGAAACCTCTTTCGTGCATGGAACTAAATACATCCTGCTGCATGGTGTGTTCGTCTGCAAGAATGTCTAACATGGTGGTGCGGAGACTTTCATGCACACATTCATTGGAAGACATATTAAATAAATTCGTAGCAGATTTCTGTGCTGCTAAAGCATCACCTAAAATTTCTTTTTCTTTATATATTTCCATGGTAACCTCCTAATTCAAGTGATTATAAAGTTTGTTAAAATGTGCCTGGTGTCTCATGGAGATTTCTTCCATTTCACTTCTGACATTTGCATCCGTTGCATGGCTCGCTAACATCTTGAATTTCTTAACCAGTAACTCTTCTTCGGATAAGCAGTCATTTAATGTAGATAACTCTTTTTCTGATAAATTACTCATTTTCATTCTCCTTTTTGTTTTGATATATGGTAGTATGATAGAAAAAACAGGAAATTATTCAATGCAGGATAAAAAAAGAAATAATTTTTATTAGATTTTATCGGGAACTATCCATTGGTAGTTTCTTTTTTTAAGTCTTTTTGCTATAATTATAAATATATTTAATTTTGGAGAGGGAATTTAACAGTTATTTTAAAAAAATGGGGGGAAAGATGAAAAACAAAAGAAAAAAACATCATGAAAACAATAGGGAGCATATACAGTACATATTTACACTGATCATCACTTTGGCGGCATTGACAGTGATAGTCTGTTATAGCTTTGGTTCATTTTATTCCATTGCCAGAGGCGATGCTGTTGCAATTGGAGAAAAATCTGTTTCTGAGGAATCGGAAAAGCTGAATAATTTTCTGTTAAAGGGACTGGATGTGGTACAGGTTACCGGTCTTACCATTGATTATATGCTGCAAAATGGCAGTACTTCGGAAGAGATAGAACAATATCTCTTAGAAGAGTCTGCAGATTATACAGCACAGATTGATGAAAGTTTTACAGGAATATACGGTGTCTTTAATGGTGATTATATTGATGGAATCGGCTGGGTGCCGGATGAAGATTATGTGCCACAGGAGCGTCCATGGTATACCACGGCAGTGGAAGGTGGGGGAGATCCGGTAGTGGTGTCGCCCTATCTGGATGCCCAGACCAACAGCGTTATGATCTCAATAAGCCAGTTGTTATCCGATGGGGAAAGTGTTGTGTCTCTGGATATTGTAATGGATGAGATACAGGGAATTGCCCAGGACATCAATTTAAATGGAAACGGATATGGTTTTATTATTGATGGCAATGGTTTGGTAGTTGCCCATTCCGATGAAAAGCAGAAGGGAAAGAATTATCTGTCCGATGAAGATATGCAGGGAACAGAGATGCAGGAACTTGTGGAGCAGATTATAAGTGTGAAAGGCAAGACAATCCATACAAAGCTTGATGGAGAAGCCTGCAGGGTGTTTTCAAAGGTTGTGCAGAATGACTGGTATGTGGTCATGATTATTAACACTGCGGATTTATTTCACAGGGTACAGAGTAATCTGATCCGCAATATCATAATTTCTTTATTTATCTTTGCAGTTGTGGTGTATTTCTGTACCACAAGTTATCAGAACCGGATGAAAGCGATGCACTATGCAGATGAACTTAAGAATTACCAGCTGACTTTGGAAGAAAGGGTATTAGAGCAAACAAAAGAAATTAAGGGACAGACGAAACGGATGCTGAAGATGCAGGAAAATGTCATTGAAGGAATGGCGACTTTGATTGAGAGCCGGGATGGCAATACAGGTGAACATGTCCGGAGCACAAAGAAATATGTATCCATGATTGTCAATTATATGTATGAGCATCAGATCCATTTAGAAGAAGTAGATGAAGAATTTGTTGAGAAGGTGACGAATGCAGCCGCACTTCATGATGTGGGTAAAATCATGATATCGGATACCATTCTGAATAAGCCGGGCAGATTTACCGCAGAAGAATATGAGATTATGAAAACCCATTCCCGGTTAGGCGGAGATATTGTAGAGAATATTTTAGGGAAAAATGCAGATGAACATTTGGTGCAGATATCCTGTGATGTGGCACAATATCATCATGAAAAATGGGATGGTTCCGGTTATCCGGAAGGATTAAAGGGAGAAGAAATCCCCCTTTGTGCCCGGATTATGGCGGTGGCAGATGTATTTGACGCCCTGGTATCAAAGCGGGTATATAAGGATAAAATCCCACCGGAGGAAGCCTTTGCTATCATACAGGAGGAGTCAGGAAAACATTTTGATCCTGAAATTGTAGATATCTTCATGGCAATCAGAAATGAAATCGAAGAATATTTAAAGCAGCTTTAAGGTGTAGACAGCAGGGACTTACGGATTGTATCAAAATCAGCAGGACCAATGTCTAAAAGTGCCTTATGGAATTCTTTTTCAGAGTATTCTTCCATTTTCAGATTTTTATAGGCGGTCTTCAGATTTTCAATTTCCAGATAGCCGATAAAATAGCTTAGATAATTTGCCGGTGCCTCCACCACATAGGAATATACGTCAGATGCATAGTAACTGTTAAATCCATTATCTTCAAAGAATTTGCAGGTGTCATTCAACGTCCAGTTTTCATAATTTACACCTAAATCAATGCGGGAGCAGAGAGCAAGACTGATGATGGTATCACTTTGATAAAGTCGGCATAGGGAATCTCCCTCCAGCGGATATTCCAAAAAGGTAAAAGCATCCATTTCCACATAGGTTGCCCAGCCCTCTACATAGCCTGGATAGTCGAGCATTTGCCGGATTGGATCAGGGTCTGTACTGTTAAAATAGACAGTCTGATAGAGATGTCCCGGAAATCCCTCATGTGCAAGGGTGGTGAACAGATTACCATTTTCTTCGTTGGTATACAAGGGATTGATATAGATGGTGTTAGTATTATAGTCATCAATTGCCGGAATCATATAAAATGCAGGGCTTAAAGAGGAAGCGAGACTTTCCGGTACTGTTTTTACCTGATAGGAAGGGGTTTTGGAAAGAACCGGATAATCTTCCCGAATCATAAGAGACAGTGCTTCCAAAATTGCGGACGGAGTCTCATAATAGGTTTCCATGGGATGTTCACAGTAATACAGGTAAGCTTCCTGATCCGTAAGTGCTACATTCATGACATTCCCCAGTGCCTGTTCCAGAGAAGATTCAGTCATTGCAATCAGTTCGGAAACAGAGCGGTTTGAACCGGTGGAACTTCTTACAAGGAGGGAATAATAATCCGCACCGCCGGAAACGGAAGAAAGCCCGTAGGCAGTGTCAGCCTGCGGCATAGAATCGGAATTCCTGGACTGGCTCTCGGATACAGAGGCGGTGTCTGCTGCATTGGATGAAACGGCTGTTTTTTCGCTGGAAGACGCATCGGAAGAAGATTTTTTGTTAGCAGCAGCCAGGGTGTGATCCACATATTCATAGAGTGATTCATAGGCAGAAAGAACATACTTTTTTACATAACGCTGGTTTTGCTCCTCATACTGCTTTCTTTTTTTGGCGGAAAGCCCCTCTATGGAAGCAAGCCGTTGTTTGAAAGTCGAAGTAAGACAGTTTTCTTCCTGTTTTAAGCTGTTTATCAGGGAAGTCATTTCTTTTTTTGTGGATGTCAGTATGAAATCCGGGGTCTGCAGTTTAGTTTTATTTCTGTTTTTTTCATAGCAGATTACATTATCAAAATAATCCGGAACCTGTGTCAGCAGGTTTAAATAGGTTACCACAGCCCCTTCGTCCGGAAGAGGATATTCAGCCAGAGTGACAGGAAGGTTTGCCTGGACGCCGGTGGTACTTCCCAATAATTCCTCATAATATGGATAATCCGTTAATGAAGTGTTCAATTCCAGTTGATTCTTAAGCAGAGTATAGGTAATCTGTTCCGAAGAGGAGAGACCGGAATAAGAAAAATGATTCAGGCAATCGGAAAGAAAGGCAAGTGTCTTTTTTCCGGTTTGATTTTTTTGGCTTTTTTCATAGTTTTCAACGGAAAAATCAGACAGCACTGCCGGAAGTTCTGGAATATCATAAGAGGATGGTTGTCTTAAATTATAGGCAGTGGTAATGGAATCAGTGGTAACTTCATAGCGGAAGAGATAGGACGTGAAGTCGGAAAAGGAACTGGCAGTTTCCATTTTTTCTAACAGGCTGGTATGATAGCTCTCTGTGTCGGTTGGAGTAAGCAGCCTGCTTCCGGCGAACAGTGCAAAAACGATAAGCAGAAAAAGGGCAGGAAGGAGAAAGGGCATTATTTTTTTGCGGAAAATAGGAAATTTCATTGACAGCTCCGGGAAAAGGTTTCTTTAATGTATATGAAAAAAGAAGGCCGGGTATGAGTGGGATTTTTAAGAAAAACAGGTACGGTATAAGGGATTTTTGTTCTATGCGGAAAAGAAAAAATGGAGTATAATGATAAAAACGTTTTTATTGGAGAAAGATTATGTATCATTTTATTATCAATCCCACTGCATCTTCCGGAAAGGGACTCCATATCTGGGAGCAGGTGGAAGAAACGTTAAAGCGGGAAGGAATTACATATGAGGCTCATATTTTGCATAATGTGGCAGAGACTACGGAACTAGTGAGGAAACTCACTGCCAGGAGGATATTGGCGAAGCAGATGGATGGTTTGCATAACATCAAAGAGACCGCAGCCACTGAGGAAGAACAGGACTGTCATCTTGTGGTTCTTGGCGGAGACGGTACATTGAATGCAGTATTGAATGGAATCGATGATTTTGAACATACGGTGTTATCCTGTATCCGTACCGGTTCCGGGAATGATTTTGCCAGAAACATGAGAATTGACAAGAACGTAGAACAGGCATTACATGGAATCCTGCATCACAGACAGGAGGTGATTCTGGATTATGGGGAGATTACCTACCGGATAGAACAGGATACCGGTAAGAATGCTCCTTTATCCCAGACCAGAAGATTCATCATCAGCAGTGGTGTGGGCTATGATGCGGACATATGCGAGGAAGTAAGCCGCAGCAGGCTGAAAAAAGCACTCAATAAGATTCATCTTGGAAAACTTGTATATGTGGCAATTGGCGTGAAACAGATTTTTACAAAAAAAGCGGCAGATGCAATTCTTTATATGGATGATAGAGAACCGGTTTCGGTGCCAAACCTGTTTTTTGTGGTGGGAATGATACATGAACGGGAAGGGGGCGGCGTGCCGTTCTGTCCCCATGCAGATGCAACGGATGGTAAACTTTCGGTTTGTCTGGTTCGGGGAATGTCCAAATGGAAACTTTTACTGGCAGTGGCATTGGTTTATGTTAAAAAACATCTCTTGTTTCAGGAGATTACAGAGTATACCTGTGAACGTATGTCTGTAAAGACCGAAAGTCCGCAATGGTTTCATATGGATGGTGAAACACCCTGCAAAATAACAGAAGCTTCATGGGAATGCAAAACCGGACTGCGTTTTTTGATGTAGCCGCTGGAAGACTGCATGGAAAATGGCAGGTGAATCGGATATATAAGATAAATGTTTGAAACGGATAAAAATGGATATAATTTCTGGAAAGAGCGAATAGAGTTCTTGTAATGGAAAGAAGGTGTGCTTATGTATCCAATCCGGGAAGAAAAACAGAATAAAAAATATACTCTTTTAATTCCTGCAATGCTGGACGCCCATTTTCCTCTCCTGCAGTATGCCTTTTATTCCAGAAAGTATCATCCGGTGATTATGGACGAAACAGAGGGGATTACGAATCTAGGATTAAAATATACACATAATGATCTGTGTTATCCTGCTATTCTGATTGTGGGGCAGATAATAAAAACCTTGCAGAGTGGAAAGTATGATGTAAACCGGACGGTTGTTTTGGAACCTCAGGCAGGAGATGCCTGCAGGGGCTCCAACTATATTCCGGTTATCAGAAAGGCTTTAGATAATGCTGGATTTTCCATGGTGCCGGTAATATCCTTAAACGTAACCGGACTTGAAAGAAAGCATAGTCTGCCAATTACAAAGGCTTTACTGGTCCGGGCGGTGGCAGCAGCCTATTATGGAGATATGCTGATGATTCTGACAAACCAGACTATGCCTTATGAGAGAAATGCAGGGGATACCAGGAAGGTGCATGATAAATGGATTTCCATACTTAAAGAAGATATCAGACAGGGAAAAAGATTGTCTTTTCGAGATATCAGACAGCGGTTTGATGAGATTGCAAAAGATTACAGGACTGTACTGCGGGTGGATAAGAAATTGTTAAAGGTCGGTGTGGTGGGAGAGCTTTATATCAAATACTGTCATCTGGGAAACTGGAACCTGGAGCGTTTTTTAAGGCAGCAGAATTGTGAATACTATATTAACGGGCTTACCTGGTATGCACTTTATTATATGGATACGCATTTACTCTCGGAGGGAGGAGTCCGGAAAGAAGGCGCTGCCACAAAAGGAGTTTCCCTAATCTTTGAGCAGTTTCTGGATTTACAGAAATCTATGGTAAATGCAATGCGAAAGCAGGGATTTTATTCCATGGATGCCTATGATGTGTTTAAGGAAAAGGCAGAGGGGTATGTGACCTATCAGTGCTCCATTGGAGATGGCTGGCTGCTTGGGGCAGAGTTTGCCAATCATGCACTAAATGGCTACAACCGTATTATCTGTGGACAACCATTTGGCTGTCTTCCCAGTCATGTCTGCGGCAGGGGAT
The DNA here is from genome assembly GCA_051877755.1 of Lachnospiraceae bacterium. Classification (GTDB taxonomy): domain Bacteria; phylum Bacillota; class Clostridia; order Lachnospirales; family Lachnospiraceae; genus CAG-590. The sequence continues at coordinate 22,248 of JBJEJE010000006.1, forward strand.
TGTATCCGGCAATCCGGAGAAAACTTCCGGATACACAGTATATCAGTGTGGATTATGATGCCAGTGGGACAGACACATTGGTTAAGAGCAGAATACGGATGCTTTTATCCTTTCCCCAGGAGGAAAGCCGGACTTTAGAAGAGAAGAAACAATAATTGGGGATTCGATTTTCAAGGAGCAAAGAGATATGAAAGATTTCTTTTTGTTTGAAACTGAGCTGACTGCGGACAGTGGTTTTGATTTGTTTGGTCCATGTCATCTGATATGGCTTTTTTGTATTGCCCTTTTTACTGTGGCAACGGCAGGATGGTATGCCGGAAAAGAAGAAGCTGCCAGAAAAAAGATTTGCCACCTTTTCGGGATATTGTTTCCTGTGATTGCCCTTTACCGGGATATTGTACTGGGTGTAACAGGACATTTTGACAATGGTTTTTTGCCGCTTCATCTTTGTGGAATGGCACTGTGGATTGCCACGCTCTACTGCTGGACAAGAAACCGTTTTTTAGGCGTTATCTATGTACTTTTGTGTGTTCCGGGAGCAGCAGGAGCACTTCTTTTTCCGGATTGGGTTGCCTATCCGTTTTTTAATTATATGCATATTCATGATTTCATTTCCCATGGTTTGATTGTGGCATTCGGGTTCTGCCTGATAAGGGCGGAAGAGATGGTGCCGGAATGGAAAGAGTTCTGGATGCCGGTTGTATTTGGTATTGTCGGTTTTGTCGTGATACACTGGATAAATGTCAGGCTTGGCACAAACTATTGGTTCTTAAATTATCCGCCAGCCGGTTCTCCCCTTGTGTGGCTGTTTCATCTGACAGGGGAACGCTGGTATCGTCTGGGATATTTTATATTCTGTTTAGGTATTGTGGCAATATGGCAGGGAATTTTAAAATTCTTGCAAGGAAAAACAAGGTGTGCTATGCTAAGGCTATAATACTGTTATAACAGGAGAAAGCAGGAGGATATACTATGCAGGACAGATATGGGATTGACCAGTACGTAAGGAGCATTCCGGATTTTCCGGAGCCGGGAATTATTTTCAGAGATATTACTTCCATCATTCAGAACCCGGAGGGACTTAAGAAATCCATTGATGGAATTATAGAAAGTCTAAAGGACGTGGAATTTGATATTGTTCTTGGACCGGAATCAAGAGGTTTTATATTCGGTATGCCGGTTGCATATGCTTTGGGCAAGGGTTTTGTTCCTGTCCGCAAAAAGGGAAAACTTCCATGTGAGACCATTGAGAAGGAATATACATTGGAGTATGGCACTGCTGTAATTGAGATGCATAAGGATGCCATTAAGCCGGGAGATAAGGTTGTGATTGTAGATGACTTAGTGGCAACCGGTGGAACCATTGCAGCAATTACGGAGATGGTGGAAAGCCTTGGAGGAGAAGTGGTCAGGATCCAGTTTGTCATGGAACTGGCAGGTCTTAAAGGCAGAGAGAAACTGCATTCATATGATGTAGATTCCCTGATCATATACGATGGTAAATAAATGCTGTCTTTTTCAGAGTACGACGGCATATTTTATATAAAGTTCACAACCTGTATTTATAATAGTTGTGAATTTAATAAAAATAGAGTAAAATAAAGGGAAGAGTATAGGATTAAGGGAGGTATATGAGTATGGAGGCAATATGCTGGCTGTTGCTGGCAGCTATTTTCATTGTGATTGAGATTATCACATTGGGGCTTACTACAATCTGGTTTGCAGGAGGTGCATTTGTTGCCGCAATCGCAGGTGCCTGTGGAGCGAATCTGATTGTTCAGGTTGTTCTCTTTTTGGTGGTGTCCATCGTATTACTGGTGCTGACGAGACCACTTGCAGTGAAGCATCTGGATAGCAAGACAGAAAAGACAAATGCAGAAGCTTTGGTAGGACAGAGTGCAGTGGTGCTGCAGGAGATTGATAACCTGAAGGAGACCGGGCAGGCAAAGATCAATGGAATGGAATGGACTGCCAGGGCAAAGGAGGATTCCATGATTATTCCGGCTGGGACTGCTGTCCGGATAGTAGAGATTCAGGGTGTCAAGTTAATTGTCGAACGGGCAGAATACGCCGATGAGACCGGCACACAGGAACTGTAGCGAGTGAATGGAGACAACAGAAGTAAGATTGAGAAAAGGAGAGAATTATGGGTTTTGGTTTTGGCTTTTTAGTTTTTTTGATTTTTATTGTAGTTATTGTAGTGATAAGCAGTATTCGGATTGTACCACAGGCGCATGCTTACGTGGTAGAGCGTCTGGGTACTTATGCCGGCACATGGTCTGTCGGACTGCACATTAAGACACCGATTATTGACAAGGTAGCCAAGAGGGTAACCTTGAAGGAACAGGTTGTTGATTTTGCTCCACAGCCGGTTATTACAAAGGATAATGTAACCATGCAGATTGACACGGTTGTATTTTTCCAGATTACAGATCCAAAGCTGTTTTGCTATGGAGTGGAGAATCCAATTATGGCCATTGAGAATTTAACGGCAACCACGCTTCGTAACATCATTGGTGACCTGGAGTTAGACCAGACACTTACCTCAAGAGAGACTATTAACACAAAGATGCGGGCTACTTTGGATGAGGCAACAGATCCATGGGGAATCAAGGTAAACCGTGTAGAGCTTAAGAATATTATTCCTCCGGCTGCCATTCAGGATGCCATGGAAAAGCAGATGAAGGCAGAACGTGAGAGACGTGAGCAGATTCTGATTGCAGAAGGTGAAAAGAAATCTGCTATCCTTCGTGCAGAGGGTCATAAGGAATCTGTAATCTTAGAGGCTGAGGCTGAAAAACAGTCTGCTATTCTTCGTGCAGAGGCAAAGAAAGAAGCAACCATTCGGGAAGCAGAAGGTCAGGCACAGGCAATCCTTGCAATCCAGCAGGCAAATGCAGATGGTATCAAGCTGCTGAATGAGTCAGCACCATCCGGTGAGGTAATCCAGTTAAAGAGCTTAGAGGCATTCGGTAAGGCAGCAGATGGTAAGGCTACCAAGATTATCATCCCTTCCGAAATCCAGGGTTTGGCAGGACTTGCAAAATCAGTGGTTGAGGTTGCAAAAGAACAGTAATTTGCTTATCTTTATGAAAAACGGCTATAATTCAAATGTAGTGATCATGTCATTTGAATATAGTCGTTTTTTATTGGCATATATTGAAAATAGTTGCAAAGAATGTTTCTCGGTCTTTAGTATAGACGAAATGCAAAGAATACATTATAATATAGTTTGTAAAATAAGCTCTATGTTTGATTAGAATATTACATTAGCTTGTGAATGGAGGATTATCAGTTTGAAGTGGAAGATT
>JBJEJE010000007.1:0-25305 GCA_051877755.1 Lachnospiraceae bacterium
GAATCCATCTGCTCTTCCTCAACACTATCTTCGGAAGAATCCTCAGCTTCCTCTTCTGTTGTAATTTCCGTGGCTGCAGAGTCTCCACCTGTTACTTCGTCTGCATCCGTAATTCCCGGATTATCATTTATTACTTCCTCTTCCAGTTCAGTGGATGTCTCCGCTCCTTCTGTGACGTCTTCTTTCACTGTTGTGGAAGCCTCTGTTGTGAGCTTTGTATCCTTGACAGGTTCATTATTGATGACTTCCTCCTGCAGTTCCTGCTGTACCAGGGCTGCATTCTCATCATCCACCAGTTCTGTTGCAGAGGAGGTCAAAAAATAAGACTGGGACACTAACATGACCATAACCATAACTACAGCAACAACCCTTTTCCCTGCACCGGTACTCCATGAAAAGAAATAATTGATGACACTGATCACTGCCACCAGTGCCAGCACCGGATATGTAAGCACCTTATGCTTCTTAGCCATCTTTAATAATTTCTCAATTAATCTGTTCTTTGTATTCATCCCAATCACCTCTACATTAAACTATCTATATTTTAATAATATCGTCTGTTTTCGCATTATACTGAATACTTTTCATAAAATTTGTTCCACATTAAGAAAGCATTCAAACATAATTGCACATTATTTGTCGTTAGTATAGCATATCTTATACAAAATGAAAAGTTTTTTTCTGATGATTTTCACAAATTCTATTATTTTTTATCTTTTTGAATACAATATATTGGGTTTTTTCCGTACTGACCACATGAATCATTTTCATTTTTTACATGTTATCCTTTCAAGATTCTCACAGGAATCACCTTGACCAAAATCTTTCAAGGTGTTACTATAGTTTCTGAGTGATTTATAGTATCGGGCTGTTCCATTAAGCTATATATTAAAAGAATCTTATCTTAATAGGACAACTCCAAAGAAAAATTTAAACGAGGTGTACAAAAATGACAAAGAATTTTGACGATTTACTTGCAAAGGTTGCAGCATGCAGTACCAAGAAAGTTGCTGTGGCTGTTGCACAGGATGATGCTGTTTTAGAGGCAGTTGAGGAAGCAAAAAAAAGAGGAATTGCCAATGCCATTTTAGTTGGTGATGAAGCTAAGATCAAAGAAGTTGCCGCTTCTATCAACATGGATTTAACCGATTATGAAATTATCAACGTAGAGGATCCTTATGAAGCTGCTCTTACTGCTGTTAAATTAGTTCATGACGGCAAAGCTGATATGTATATGAAGGGATTGATCGATACCAAGTCATTCTTAAAGAGTGTGTTGGATAAAGAGGTTGGTCTTCGTACAGATAAGACATTGTCCCATGTATGTCTGTTTGATATTGAAGGACATGACGGATTACTTTTCTTAAGTGATGTTGCATTCATTCCATATCCGGATTTGGAGACAAAGGCAAACATCATTCGTAACACAGTAGAGATTGCCCATGCCTGTGGTATTGAATGTCCTAAGGTAGCTCCTCTTGCTGCTGTTGAAGTGGTAAATCCTAAAATGCCTGTTACTGTAGAGGCAGAAGAACTTACAAAAATGAATGAAGAAGGTAAGATTACCGGATGTATTGTGGATGGTCCTCTTTCCTACGACCTTGCTATTGATCCGGAAGCTGCAAGACATAAAGGTGCAACCGGACGTAAGATTGTTGGCGATGCAGATATCTTATTATTCCCGGACATCCATGCAGGTAACATTACTTACAAGGCACTTGTTCACAATGCCAAGTCTAAAAACGGAAACATATTAACCGGTACGAAGGCTCCGGTTATCTTAACCTCCCGTTCCGATGACTTTGAGACAAAGGTTAATTCCATTGCTGTTGGTGCAGTTGTGGCTGAGGCAATGAACAAATAATTCAATATGATACATATACAGGTAGTCCATTTTATGGGTTACCTGTATTGTTATAAAATGAGATACTATAATATAGGAGGATTTTAACATGGCTTACACTATTTTGATCATCAATCCGGGTTCCACTTCTACCAAGATTGGTGTGTATGAGGATGAGAAACAGATTTTTGAGGAAACATTAAGACATCCTACTGAGGAAATTGCAAAATACGCTTCTATCATCGACCAGAAGGATTTCCGTAAGGACGTTATCTTAAATGTGTTAAAAGAAAAGAATTTTGATATCAAGACACTGGATGTAGTTGTCGGACGTGGCGGGCTGTTAAAGCCAATCCCTGGCGGTACTTATGCTGTAACAGATGCTTTATTAGAAGATTTAAAGATTGGTAAACAGGGACAGCACGCTTCTAACCTTGGCGGTATCCTTGCAAAAGAAATCGGTGATGAGGTTGGAGTTCCTGCTTACATCGTTGATCCGGTTGTTGTGGACGAATTAGAGCCGGTTGCAAGATATTCCGGTATGCCGGAGCTTCCAAGAAGAAGTATTTTCCATGCTTTGAACCAGAAAGCAGTTGCAAAACGTTACGCAAAAGAAATCGGCAAATCCTATGACGAGTTAAGCCTGATTGTTATTCACATGGGCGGCGGTGTTTCTGTCGGAGCACATAAGAACGGTAAAGTTGTTGATGTTAACAATATCTTAGACGGTGAGGGAGCATTTTCTCCGGAACGTGCCGGTACAGTTCCAGTCGGAGATCTGATCAAGCTTTGTTTCTCCGGTAAATACACCGAGAAAGAAATTTACAAGAAAATCTGCGGAAACGGTGGATTCAACGGTTATATCGGCACAAACGATATGCGTGATCTGATGAAGATGAAAGCAGAAGGCAACCAGGAAGCTGCCAATCTGATTGATGCATTCCATTATCAGATTGCCAAGGATGCCGGAGCAATGGCTGCAGTACTTGACGGTAAGGTTGACCAGATTATCTGTACCGGCGGTATTGCATACAATGCTGAAACCATTGACGCCTTAAAGAAAAAAATTGGATTCATCGCAGACTTTACTGTATATCCAGGCGAGGATGAGTTACTTGCCCTTGCCCAGGGTGCACTTCGTGTCATGAACGGTGAAGAAGAAGTCCAGAAGTACTAAAACTTAAAGCAAGTACAATCTGAAGTTTCAGTAATAAAATAAATAATAAAAGAATACACAAATTTACGAAAGCATTGGAAATCAACCATTTCAATGTATCAGTAAATTTGTGTATTTTAATATCTCACAAAATTGAATGATATAATGCTATAATATCTTCTAATTCGGCACATCAAACAATGTTCTTGCAATGGTATCCACCTGGAAATGCCACCACTCGGACTCTAATGAAGAAAAACCATATGCTTCCATAATCCCCTTCATATACTGTGCATGGCTTGTCTCCGTTGTACCTTTGTCTGTCCATGATTTCAAACCGGATCTTGCATCCAGTGTATGCATTGGCGAAGGCATTGAAATCTCCTCATTGCTATCCACTTCTACTAACGTCATGTCAATGGCAACTCCGTAATTATGGGCCGATACTTTTTGTGCCAGAAAATGCCCCTCTCCATATCCATTATAATAATATTCCTGTTTTAATTTCTTTCCCTCATCGGTTTTCAAAAAAGCACCATATCCATCCCGGATTGCAATCGTGACACTATGGGGACGGTATGCATCATATATCTTAATCGTATAACCATCCTTCATAAATATCTTCTGTGCACTTCTTAATTGTTTTGCAACGCCATATCGCATCCATGCCTCACTGCCATCCTGACTGCCACTTCTTTTATAAAATAATTGATCGGTTACACCAGGAATAGACTGATCTCCAATATTAAAATAATTCGGGTTATTTCCCATTCCCAAATTCACCTGAATTGACGGAATATACTGCTTTGCATTAATAAGACAGTATGCTTCCGATACCCACATTTCCCGATCCTGGTAGGAAACTTTAAAATATCCCTGTTCTTCTGCAAGAATTGGCAGCACCTCATCAGCCGGTATCACCTCTGCCTTATCAGATGATGAGGCATCCGTATATGCCTGGGCATCTATTCCCGTTCTCAAATCACAGGCTGTGATATCAACATCCGATTCATCATCCTGATCCTCATCTGTACTTTTCTCATACTGAGAAAAGGCACTCTCTTCTGTGGTTCCTGTATGTGTCTTATAATACTCCTCATCCGTAATAACAAATGGACTCGAACATCCTGTCAGCAAGAGCAGACACAAAATGAATAAACAACTCTTTTTTCTCATATTTCTCCCGTCCCTTTATCCCACAAACCATTTTCTTAATGGTCAGTTTTATAATATGATGTAAATGTCAGAAAATATATCAGCAAAACAAATACACCTTTCCAACTATTGACATTTACATCGTAATTATACAATATTTAAATCAAAAAAGCGACCAGCTAAATCTAAAGATTTTCTAAAGATTAAATACTTGCCATAAATAACCCATTGTTTAAACTTAAGTACCAAGTATCTGATTCACATACATCCAGTTCTGGCGGAACTCTCTCATCAGATTCCAATATCCTCCACCCCGGAATCCATATTCTGCGATTAAATCATATTTTGCCTGAATACTCCGTACATCCTCAAACCATACCACATGTGCCACACCGTCTTTTGTATAGTAAAAATAAGGAGCCTGTGAATTGTCATCAAACAAGATTTCTGCCCCATACTGTACCGCTCTTCTTATGGCTTCCACATTGCCAATGGTCTCCGCTTCCGTGATGCCCCGTTCAAAGGGAAGCGGCCAGTCATAGGCATAATTGGGAATTCCCATATCAATTTTTTCCCGTGGAATGACAGATACCGCATAATCTAAAACACGGCGGACACTTGGGATTGGGGCTATCGCCATAGGAGGACCATACCGGTAGCCCCATTCATAGGTCATTAAAAATACACTGTCTGCTGCCGCTCCGATTGCCTGGTAGTCTATACCTTCATACAGAAGTCCCGGCTGGTCATCAGAAACCTTTGGTGGCACTGCAACACTTACCTGATATCCCTGCGCATTCAGTCTTCTTCTTGTCTCCTCAATAAATGCAACATATGCTTCCCGATATTCTCCCGGAATAAATTCAAAATCAATATCTAATGCTTCATATCCCTTTTCTTCCATGGTCCGGATAATGTTACTAAGAAGAACCTCCTGCATCTGCATATCTGAAAGAAGTCTCACCACCAGCTGGTTATTAAACCGCTCATACCGGTCAAGCGGCGTAATCACCATACGTTTCCGGTTACCGAAGCGCTCTGCCTCTGTCAGCAGGCGGTCATCATTCATGGGAATCAGTGAACCATCCTCATTGTAGCCATAAGAAAAGGGAAGCAGTTCCTGTATATAAAGCAGGCTTTCCTCCAAAACCGCTTCCCTGATAAATGCATAGGCATATCCAAAAATCTCTATGTCTCTTGTTTCTCTTCCTTCATAGGATATAACAATCTGTCTTCCCGGCAGCAAAAAATCCTCGTTGAGCAAATAGGAATTATTGCGGAGAAGCTGAAGAACCGTTGTTGAAAATCGCTCTGCAATACTTTGCAGCGTATCTCCGCTGGCAATGGTATATACCACTTCCGGCTGTAGAATCAGAAGTGCCTGGCCGACCACAAGCTGGTCTCCCACAATTTCATTGTCATAGGCAAGTCTTGCCACAGATACACCATACTGATTTGCAATGGATTGCAGTGTATCCCCCTGTTTCACAACATATATATCCATACTAAACCAACTTTTTGCTTATCATAATAATATATGCATCATTTTTATTTTTTTGCAAAATAAGGCTGCTGCACAGTCTACTCTGTACAACAGCCTATAAAAACCTGAATATAAATCTTTTATCCTGAAATTACATTGTTACAAAAATGAATTTCAAAACAAATAACGCTGCAATAATGGTAATTACAACATCCTTCTTCTGATACTTGCCGGTAAATAATGAAATGATTACATAAGCAATGGCTCCGATACCAATACCATTTGCAATGGAATAGGTAAGTGGCATCATAATGAGAGCCAGAAATGCAGGAACTGCAGAAGTAATATCATCCATGTCAACCTTGGCAAAGCTCTTCATCATCAATACACCAACATAAATCAATGCCGGAGCAGTTGCAGCACTTGGAATGATGCTTGCCAATGGACTTAAGAATAAGCACAGTGCAAAGCAGATTGCTGTAATAACACTGGCAAAACCGGTTCTTGCACCGGCTGCCACACCAGAGGAAGACTCAACAAAGGTGGTACAGGTAGAAGTACCTAAAGCAGCACCGGCTACCGTTGCAATAGAGTCACAAAGCATAGATTTATTAACATTTACCGGATCACCATTTTCATCAAGCATATCTGCCTGAGCAGCAGTTCCATAAAGGGTTCCGATGGTATCAAACATATCCACCAGACAGAAAGTGATAATCAGCATAATGGCATTAAATACGCCGCCAACCGGAGCACCCACAAAGGCATCACTCCATGCCTTTCCATCAAACAATCCCACAATACCTACTTCACCAAAATCCTTAAAAGTCTGTCCTATCGCACTGATATCAAAGCTTGGAACAGTTGTCATACAGATATAGTAAAGAATCGTAGAAGCAAAGATTGAAATGATAACACTGCCTTTTACCTTATAATGCTCTAAAACCGCAATTATCAATAAACCAATAAATGCTACAATTGCCGGAACAATTACCAGTCTCCAGTCTGTTCCATCTGCCTTAGCACTTTCCATTGCACCATGTATATCAACAAACTGTACAAATGTATATTGATTTGCCTGAATGAGTCCGGCATTCTTTAATCCGATCATAGCAATAAACAGACCAATACCTGCAGGAATCGCTTTCTTCAGACAGTCCGGCATCGCCTTTGCAATATATTCTCTGGCACCGGTAATGGATAATACAAGGAATACAAGACCAGATACAAAAATAATAACCATACCTGCATGGTATCCCTCAATGACATCCACACCACCAAAAACAGATGCTGCCACAAAGCTGGTACAGAAAAATGCATTTAATCCCATACCACAAGCCTGCGCAAACGGCATATTAGCAAGAAATGCCATTAATAAAGTTCCAACGATAGCAGCTAAAATCGATGCCACGAAAACAGAATTCCAAATCTGACCAAGCTGTGCTGAGACATCAATTCCAGCTTCTGCTGCTGCCCCTGCAAGCCAGCCTGTAGCACCTTCGCCTGCAACCTGGTTTGGATTTACAAATACAATGTATGCCATTGCAAAAAATGTTGTCAGACCACCAATAATCTCCATCCTGATAGAAGAACCGCGTTCTGAAATCTTAAAAAACTTATCCATATTCTTCTCCTTTTCTTAAGTAGTATTTACCAATTTTACAATCTTATTCGAAGCAAAACCCCAAACAAAAAATTGTTTTATTCTATCACAGTAATACTATGTCATCCGAAACGGAAAAGGGATTTGCAACGGATTCCGTTGCAAATCCCTTCTTAGCATAAACATATTACTTATTTGCAATAGCTGTCTTGATTGCTTCTGTTAACTGTGGAACGATTTTATTCAAATCTCCTACAATACCGTAATCAGCTACGTCAAAGATTGGAGCATCCTCATCCTTATTGATTGCAATAATAAGATCTGATTCTTCCATACCTGCAACGTGCTGGATTGCACCAGAAATACCAATTGCAAAGTAAACCTGTGGACGAACGGTCTTACCAGTCTGACCTACCTGAAGGTCTCTTGGTAACCAGCCGGAATCGGTTACGGCACGGGAACAGCTTACAGTTGCTCCAAGTACCTCTGCAAGATCATCTAATAACTTAAAGTTCTCTTTGCTTCCAACTCCACGACCGCCAGATACCAAAATCTTAGCATCCATGATATCCTTTACGTCAGATACAGCCTTCACAACCTCAAGAATCTCTACGTACTTCTTATCCGGAGTAAATCCAGGATTGTAATTAATTACCTCAGCCTTAGCTCCTGGTACCTTGTCAAGCTTTTGCATAACACCAGGACGAACAGTTGCCATCTGTGGACGGTTGTCCGGACATGCGATGGTAGCAATTGTGTTACCACCAAATGCAGGACGAGTCATTAATAACTGGTTGTGCTTCTGCTCTTTACCCGGAATTGGATTGATTGGGAAATCACCAATCTCAAGTAATGTACAGTCAGCAGTCAAACCTGTTGCAACTCTGGCAGATACAGTAGGACCTAAATCACGACCAATTGCTGTAGCTCCAACTAACATAATTTCTGGCTTATACTCGTTGATTACAGAAGCAAGTGCATGTGCATATGGCTCTGTTCTGTAATTCTTTAATTCTGGATCATCCACAACGATTACTCTGTCAGCACCATACTCTGCTAATTCATCAACAAGACCAGCAACATCAGAACCTACTAATACTGCGGTTACCTTTTCATTTAATTTTTCAGCAAGTCTCTTTCCTTCACCAATCAATTCAAAGGAAATGTTGCTTAACTTATTATCTACCTGCTGTGCAAAGACAAATACGCCTTTGTACTGCTCTAATTGTTCTGCGCTCATTGCACCCATTTTATTCACCTCTTCATTAGATAATGTGCTTTGACAATAACTTGTCAACGATTAACTTAGCTGCATCTTCTGGAGAATCCGGAACAACCTTCTCACCAGCACCCTTACGAACCTTGTCAGAAGCCTTCGCAATCTTTGTTGGAGAACCATTCAAACCTAAGTTTGAATCATCAACATCCTTAAGATCTGCTCTACCCCAGGTTGTAATCTCTGCATCATATGCATCAAAGATTCCGCCTGGTGTCATGTAACGTGGCTCATTTAACTCAGCTAATGCTGTAATTAAGCAAGGCATCTGAACCTTAACCATATGATATCCATCATCATACTGACGCTTAACAACTACGCTGTCGCCATCAATCTTGATATCCTGTGCATAAGAGATAACCGGAAGTCCTAAATGCTCAGCAATCTGTGGACCAACCTGTGCAGTATCACCGTCGATAGCCTGACGACCTGTAATAATCAAATCATAATCAATATTTCTTAATGCACCAGCAAGTGTAGTAGATGTAGCCCAAGTATCTGCACCACCTAATACTCTGTCGGTAACAAGGATACCCTTGTCAGCACCCATAGCCATTGCCTCACGAAGAACTTCTTCTGCCTTAGGAAGACCCATGGTAACAACTGTAACTTCTACATCATCATACTGGTCTTTGATTGTAAGAGCTGCCTCTAAACCTGCCTTATCATCTGGATTCATGATTGTAAGCATTGCACCTCTATCCAATGTTCCATCTGGATTAAATTTAACTCCACCCTTTGTATCAGGTACCTGTTTTACACAAACAACAATCTTCACGTTAATTACCTCCTAGTTTAATATATTGGCAGAGATAACCATACGCTGAACTTCTGAAGTTCCTTCGTAGATCTCTGTGATCTTAGCATCACGCATCATACGCTCAACGTCGTACTCTTTAATGTAGCCATATCCACCGTGTAACTGAACTGCCTTTGTTGTTACTTCCATAGCAACCTCTGCAGCGTATAATTTAGCCATAGCAGCTTCTACAGAATAAGAAACTTTTGCACCATTCTGGTACTCACCCTTCTTCATAGCAGCCTTATAAACCAATAACTTAGCAGCCTCTACCTTAGTAGCCATATCTGCTAACTGGAACTGTGTATTCTGGAAAGCAGAAATGCTTCTGCCAAACTGTTTTCTTTCCTTTACATAGTTGATGGTTGTCTCTAAAGCACCCTCAGCAATACCAAGAGCCTGAGCAGCGATACCGATACGTCCACCATCCAATGTATGCATAGCGATACCAAATCCCTTACCCTTAGCACCTAATAAGTTCTCCTTTGGAATACGGCAGTCTGTAAAAATCAACTCATAGGTAGAAGAACCGCAGATACCCATCTTGTTCTCTTTTGTACCAAAAGTAAATCCTGGTGTACCCTTCTCAACGATAAATGCGGAAATCTCTTTCTGCATACGTCCACGTTTCTCAATCTTACCAGTTACAGCAATGATAATATAAATGTCTGCTTCCTTACCATTTGTGATAAAGCACTTAGAACCATTTAATACCCACTCATCACCATCTAAAACAGCCTTTGTCTGCTGTCCCTGTGCATCCGTACCAGCACCTGGCTCGGTCAGACCGAAAGCACCTAATTTTCTACCAGAAGCCAAATCCGGGATGTATTTTTCCTTCTGCTCCGGTGTACCATATGTCTGAATTGGATCTACACAAAGAGATGTATGTGCAGATACGATAACGCCTGTAGTACCACAAACTTTAGATAACTCCTCAACACACATAGCATATGTCAAAGGATCACAACCCTGTCCGCCTAACTCCTTTGGTACAGGAATACCTAAAAATCCTGCCTTTGCCATCTTCTCTACGGTCTCTCTCGGAAATCTGTGTTCTTCATCGATCTCTTGAGCAAGTGGCTTTACTTCCTTTTCAGCAAATTCTCTAAAAAGAGTCTGTGCCATTTCATGTTTCTTACTTAAAGTGAAATCCATTTTTAATTTCCTCCTATAAAATTGTTATGCCCTTAATTACTGAGCATCCATTGGTGTCTTTGTACGATCAGCATTATATACATAGAAGCCCTTGCCGCTCTTACATCCGAGATTACCACCACGAACCATCTTACGAAGTAATGGACAAGCACGATACTTGCTGTCTCCTGTCTCATTGTAAAGAACATCCATGATTGCAAGACAGATATCCAATCCGATGAAATCACCTAACTCAAGTGGTCCCATTGGGTGGTTTGCACCAAGCTTCATAGCTGCATCAATACCAGCAACATCAGAAACACCTTCCATCTTGATGAATGCTGCTTCGTTAATCATAGGGATTAAAATACGGTTAACAACGAAACCAGCAGCCTCATTTACCTGTACAGGTGTCTTACCGATTTCTTCAGAAATCTTAACAATCTTAGCAACTGTCTCATCTGGTGTGTTCACACCTGCAATTACCTCTACTAACTTCATGCGGTCTGCTGGATTGAAGAAATGCATACCAATCATAGGACGAGTTAAACCATTACCAATCTCAGTGATAGAAAGGCTTGAAGTGTTAGAAGCGAAAATACACTCTGGCTTAACAATCTTATCTAACTCTGCAAATGTTGTCTTCTTAACATTCATATCCTCGAATGCTGCCTCAACGATCAAATCGCAATCTGCGCAAAGATCTTCTTTAAGACCAGGAGTAATGCTATTCAGAATTCCATCTACCTTCTCCTGTGTCATTTTACCTTTTTCTACAAGTCTTGCATAACCTTTTGCAATCTTGTCCTTACCGCCTTCAGCCCACTCCTGCTTGATGTCACAAAGTGCTACTTCGTATCCTTCAACCTGAGCAAATGCCTTAGCAATACCCTGACCCATGGTTCCTGCACCAATAACGCCAACTTTCATTTTATTATCCTCCTAAAATATTATTTTGAATATACAGTTTGAATTCATTTACGTTTCGTTCAAACAGTTATCCTTATTTCACACGATTAGGATGGTCAAACTGGCCACCCTAAATGTGTTAAAATCATGTATGATATTATTTGTTCTGGAAAGGAACAACCTTTAACTTCTTCTCTTTATCTTTCTCTAAGAAGTTACCCATTCCAGCCTTCTGGTCTTCTGTCTCGAAGCAGTCACCGAATAACTTTTCTTCAATAACAATTGCCTGATCCATATCCACCTGCAAACCATCATTGATTGCTTTCTTACAGTTACGAACAGCGATAGGAGCCTGGGCTGCAATACCTGCTGCCATCTTCTTAGCTGCTGCCATCAACTCTTCTAATGGATATACAGCATTTACAAGACCAATACGATATGCCTCGTCTGCCTTAATATTGCGTGCAGTATAAATCATCTGCTTTGCCATTCCAGCACCAACAAGACGCGCTAATCTCTGTGTTCCACCAAAACCTGGTGTAATGCCAAGACCAACCTCTGGCTGACCAAATACAGCATTCTCAGAACAGATTCTGATATCACAACTCATAGAAATCTCACATCCACCACCCAAAGCAAATCCGTTAACGGCTGCAATCACTGGAAGTGGGAATGTCTCTAACTTACGGAATACATCATTACCCTTCTTACCAAATGCTTCCCCTTCTGCCTTGGTAAGAGTTGACATCTCTCCGATGTCCGCACCGGCAACAAAAGACTTGTCTCCTGCACCTGTTAAAATTAAAGCTCTGGTTGTATCGAGATCAACTGCATCTAATGTTGCATTTAACTCATCTAAAACCTGGCTGTTTAAAGCATTTAATGCCTTTGGACGATTGATGGTAATGACACCAACAAATCCTTCCTGCTCATATGTGATAAACTCCATGTGAATATCTCCTTAAAATCATTTTTATAACCATCCAGGCAGATACCCGCCTGGATGATTTGAAATCTTATGCTGGATTATAATTAGTCTCTCTCAACGATAGTAGCACAACCCATACCACCGCCGATACAAAGTGTAGCAAGACCCTTCTTTGCATCCTTTGCTTCCATCTCGTGAAGTAAAGTAACAAGAATACGACATCCGGATGCTCCTACAGGATGTCCAAGTGCAATCGCACCACCATTTGGATTCAACTGCTTCTTAACATCAATACCTAAGTCTCTTCCTACAGCGATAGACTGAGCAGCAAATGCCTCGTTAGCCTCAATGATATCGAAATCTTCAATCTTCATGCCAGCCTTAGCCATAACCTTCTGTGTAGCTGGAACAGGACCGATACCCATAACCTCAGGTCTGCAGCCTGCAAGTCCACCGGCAACAAATGTAGCCATTGGCTTAACACCTAATTCCTTAGCCTTCTCTTCACTCATAACAACGATTGCAGCAGCACCATCATTGATACCAGATGCATTACCAGCTGTTACAAATCCATCTTTGTTAATTGCACGAAGCTTAGCAAGACCTTCCATTGTTGTGTTTGGTCTTGGTCCCTCATCCTTTGTTACCATGATGGTTTCTTTTCTGGTCTTAACTTCAACAGGAACAATCTCCTTGTCAAATGCACCATTTGCCTGTGCAGCAGCAGCCTTCTGCTGGCTTGCAAGTGCAAACTCATCTAACTCTTCACGGGTAATTCCCCACTCTTCACAGATATTATCTGCTGTCTTAATCATGTGATAATCATTAAATGCATCCCATAATGCATCATTTACCATTGTATCAATAATTGTATTGTTATTCATTCTATAACCAAAACGAGCCTGCTTTAATGCATATGGAGCCATAGACATGTTCTCCATACCACCCGCAACAACGATATCTGCCTCGCCAGCCTGAATCATCTGTGCAGCCATATTCACACAGTTAAGACCTGAACCACAAACAACATTGATTGTAACTGCTGGTACTTCATTTGGAATTCCAGCTTTAATGGATGCCTGACGTGCTACGTTCTGTCCAAGACCAGCCTGGATAACACAACCCATATATACTTGGTCAACCTGATCAGCAGGAACACCAGCTCTGTTTAAAGCTTCCTTAATAACGATTGATCCTAATACTGGAGCAGGAGTTGTACTTAAAGCTCCACCCATAGTTCCGATTGCTGTACGACAAGCGCCAGCTAAAACAACTTTTTTTGACATAATGAAACATCCTCCGTTTATAATTTTTGCGGGCAGATATGAAACCGCTATCTTCATAATTGACAGCCAGCGTTTCATTCATCACGCAATCTGCTTCAATGATAGCATAATTTTATTAAAGTTGCAACCAAATATCCCATGGTGAATCTGTAATTTTATACCTGTTTTTGTTCTTTTTTTTAAACATTTTTCTTTTTCATTTTAACTTATTCGACAAATTTAATTATTTTTTCTTTTTATGAACATTTCTGACTCTTTTTTTCTTTGGTTTATTATTGTTTTTAATATTTATTTTTTCCTTTCCGCTGCCATGTGTACCATATTCCTTTTTTCTTGGTGGTATAAGGCATTGTTTATCAAAACCGATCAGATCCTGCCTACCTGTTTTTTGCAATGCTTCCTTTACTAATTCATAATTTTCCGGAACACGATACTGGATCAATGCCCTCTGCATTGCTTTTTCATGAGGATTCTTCGGAACATATACCTTTTCCATGGTGCGTGGGTCTACTCCGGTATAATACATACAGGTAGAAATTGTGGAAGGAGTCGGATAGAAATCCTGTACCTGCTCCGGCATATAACCCAGATCACGGATATGTTCCGCCAAAACCACCGCTTCCTTCAATCCGGAACCCGGATGGGAGGACATAAGATACGGAACTAAATATTGTTCTTTACCTATCCTTTTATTTACCTGATAAAATTTCTCAACAAACAACTTATAAACATTATTTTCCGGTTTTCCCATCAGATGCAGAACCCCGTCTGCCACATGCTCTGGTGCCACCCGAAGCTGTCCGCTAATATGGTACTGGCATAACTCCCGCAAAAATGCATCATTTTTATCTGCCAGTACATAATCAAACCGGATACCTGACCGGATAAACACCTTTTTTACTCCTGGTATCTGTCTTAATTTTTGCAGCAATTCAATATAATCGGAATGATCAGCTTTTAAATTCTGACAGGGCTTGGGATACAGGCACTGCTTATTGGTACACACTCCCGCTTTCAACTGTTTATCACAGGCAGGATACCGGAAATTTGCGGTAGGTCCACCCACATCATGGATATATCCTTTAAAGTCCGGATCCTTTGTCATAAGCTCTGCTTCCCGTATTAACGATGCATGGCTTCTGCATTGGACAATTCTCCCCTGATGAAATGTCAGTGCACAAAAGCTGCATCCCCCGAAGCAGCCCCGGTTACTGGTCAGGGAAAATTTAATCTCTGAAATTGCCGGCACACCACCCATTGCTTCATAGGATGGGTGATAATTTCTCATATAGGGAAGTTCATATACATCATCCATTTCCTGCATGGTAAGTGGCTTCGCTGGCGGATTCTGAACGACATACCTTTTTTCTCCATACTGTTCAATCAATGGTTTTGCAGAAAAGGGATCGGTATTTTTATACTGGATATCAAAACTTTTCGCATAAGATAACTTATCCTTTTGCAAAGTATCAAAATCCGGCAATATAATCCCATCATATACACCGTCAATCTCCCGTGCCTTATACACTGTACCATTTACAAACGTAATGTCTTTTACGGCCAGACCGCTGTTTAAGGCATCTGCCACTTCTACAACAGCGTGCTCCCCCATTCCGTAAATCAGCAAATCTGCTCCCGAATCCATTAAAATAGAACGTTTCAGTTTATCAGACCAATAATCATAATGTGCCAGCCTTCTTAAGCTCGCTTCAATTCCTCCTATAATAAGCGGAACATCTTTGTAGCTTCTCTTAATCAAATTGCTATATACAACTGTTGCATAATCGGGTCTTTTCCCAGCCACTCCGCCCGGTGTATAGGCATCTGTTTTCCGTCTCTTTTTGGAAACGGTATAATGATTGACCATGGAATCCATATTTCCTGCATTCACCAAAAAACCAAGCCTCGGTTTTCCAAATTCTGTTATGCTCAAATCGTTTTTCCAATCCGGCTGTGGTATAATAGCTACCTTATACCCGTTTGCCTCTAATACTCTGCATATGATGGCCGTGCCAAAGGAAGGATGATCTACATAGGCATCCCCTGTCACACATACAAAATCCGGCCTGTCCCAGCCCAATTTTTCCATTTCCTGTTTCGTAATTGGTAAATATCCCATCTTTCTTCCTTTCACTATCATAATTTGCAAAGCGAAAGCGCTAATATACCTCATTACAGGTTCCATCAGCGCTTTCTCATCTTTTCATTATCCAATCATATCCGGATTGATGTGATCGTCTTTTATTTGTTTATATAATTGACAGACCTGCCAGCTCCTACCACTACCGCTTCCAATGCGGTAGGTGCCACGTAGGCATGAATTCCTGTGCTTTCTTCCACCAGCTTGTCCATACCATAAATAAGACTTCCACCACCACTTAATACAATTCCATGTTCTGCTATATCTGCAATCAGTTCCGGAGGAGAAATCTCCAATACATTGTGAATTGTATCCAGAATCTGTGCCGTAACTTCCGCAAATGCTTCAATTGTTTCTTCAGAAGAAACAATGATTCTAGCTGGAAATCCCGTAACCAGATCCCGTCCTTTTACCTCCATGGTAACCGGCTCTTCACGAGGATAAACAGAACCAATTGCTATCTTAATTCTCTCTGCAGTCGGCTCACCAATCAATAAATTATAAGTCCGGCGAATATATTTAATCATGGCCTCATTATAATCATCCCCGGCAAGTTTCAAGGAATTGCTTTCCACAATTCCTCCCAGAGAAATAACCGCAACATCACTGGTTCCCCCACCGATATCCACAATCATATTCCCTCTCGGAAGCGCAATGTCAATATCTGCACCAATAGCTGCCGCAATCGGTTCCTCCATAATATCCACATGCTTTGCCCCGGTATTATAAACTGCATCCTCTACAGCACGTCTTTCAACTTCAGTGACTCCACTTGGAACACAAACACAAATCCTTGGTCTGCTTAACATTCTCTTTTTCTGCATTGCTGTTTCAATAAATGCCTTCAACATTCTTTCTGTAACAGTAAAATCAGAAATAACCCCCTGTTTCAAAGGTCTGATTACTTCAATATTATCGGGTTCCTTTCCCATCATCAGCTTTGCCTTATTACCAATTGCAATCAGCTTTTTTGTTTTCTTTTCAAATGCCACAACGGATGGTTGATTGATTACAATGCCCTTTCCTTTAACATATACAAGAACATTGGCAGTTCCTAAATCAATTCCGATATCCATGTCAAACATAATACTTCTTCCTCCGTTAATCTATATCTAATCCATCTATAATCATAAGTCAATTACATACATAATATCAAAAAATACAGAAAAAACAAATACTTTTTTGCTTTTTCTGTATTTTTCCATTTACAACTTATTCAAAGTCACTTGAAACTAAATGATGTTCCTGCTCTCCGGTAGTCATTTCCCGATTATGTGCCTTGGAAACTGCATTATCCACAAATTTCAGAACACGGTCAAGATTACCACTTTCTACCTCCTGCATTCTTCTTCTGAGATTATTTTCTGCTCCCGGTTCACACGGATATCCAAGCTTTGCAGCATGGTTCTTGGCAATTTCAAATACATCCATATCTGTAATTCTATGTACCTGCACCAAATGTTTGAACTGATTTGAAATTGCAACATTGTCTTTGAAAATCTTAGATACAGTTTCAATCTGTCCAGTCATAATAACAATCACATCATTATCCGGATTACTTACAATCTGATAAATTTCTTCTAACTTTTCACTTGAAATTACACCTGCATTTTCAATTACCAAACATCCACCCTGCAGTTTGCTGATTGCATCACTGATATTTGCTCGATTCAATGCACCCGCTTTAATCTTGGCAATTGTCTTATTTCTACAAATACCCATTGCATAAAAACTTCTTGCAAAATCTTCTGCAATAGTTGTAGTACCAAAACCGTACTGACCAAGAATCACAATATTTCTTGGCTCAGATGGATTCTCACTGATATATTTTATTGTATTGATAATCTGGTCACTGATAGCATTCACTGTAAGGTATTTACCCAGATACTGTTCTGCTCCCACTGGTAACGCAAATTCACCACCAGCCTCGTTTGCAGGTGCTGTAGTCTGTGTAGAAGAAGCCTGATTCTTGGCAGCCTCTAATGCCTTTCTTGCTTCTTCCGCCTGACGTGCAGCCTCTTCTGCCATCTGTTTATATTTAAGTGCCTCTTCCTCTGCCTTACGTCTTGCTTCCTCTTCCGCCTTAATCTTCTCTTCTTCTGCCTTAAGTAAAGCCTCTTCTTCCGCCTTGCGTCTTGCTTCTTCTTCCGCTTTCCGTCTTGCTTCTTCCTCTGCCTTACGTCTTGCTTCTTCCTCTGCTTTACGCTTTGCTTCTTCTTCCGCTTTCCGTCTTGCTTCTTCCTCTGCTCTACGCTTTGCTTCTTCTTCCGCTTTGCGTCTTGCTTCTTCCTCTGCTTTCCGTTTTGCTTCTTCTTCCGCTTTCCGTCTTGCTTCTTCCTCTGCTTTACGCTTTGCTTCTTCTTCCGCTTTCCGTCTTGCTTCTTCCTCTGCTCTACGCTTTGCTTCTTCTTCCGCTTTGCGTCTTGCTTCTTCCTCTGCTTTCCGTTTTGCTTCTTCTTCCGCTTTCCGTCTTGCTTCTTCCTCTGCTTTACGCTTTGCTTCTTCCTCCGCCTTGCGTCTTGCTTCTTCCTCTGCCTTGCGTGCTTCTTCCTCTGCTTTCCGTCTTGCTTCTTCTAACTCTTTTGCTTTAATTTCTGCTTCACGAATACGACGTTGCTCTTCCTCAGCTTTACGCTGCGCTTCTTCTGCTGCTTTCCGTTTTCTTTCTTCCTCTTCCTTTCTTGCCTCTTCTGCTGCACGTTGGGCTTCTTCTGCTGCCTTACGTGCCTCCTCTTCTTTTGCTTTTGCATCATCTGAAGCACCGAAACTCATAATATCATCATCATCATCATCAAAATCAATATTATAAGCACTCTGTACATCATTTGAATCCACAGGTCTTTGTTTTACAGGAATTACACTGATCACATCTCCATTTTCATCCACAAAAGAATCCTTTTTTGATGTTTCTGCTTGGATATGCTGCGGTTTGGCACCGCTGTCTACCCAACTTACTTCCTCTTGTTTCTTTTCCTGTGTGCTCCATGAAGCATTTCCATCATCAACAATAATTGTACTTGCTCCGCCAACAACTTTTACCGGTTCCGGTACTGGAGCATGCGGTTTTGGTGCAGCCGCTGGTTTAACCGGCTCTTGTGATTTTTCTACTGCCGCATTAATCTCATTTACATCCAGTGCAACTGTACTTTCTTCAGCACTGGAAACATTCTCTTTCTTATCAGTTGCTGTTATATCAATTCCAAGTCCTCCACCCTTGGTACTTGATCCATTCAGACTATCCTGCCCTTTTGTTGGATTTGATAAAGTTGGACCATCTCCATTTGGATTTGATAAAGTTGGACCATTTCCCAAACCGCCAAGTCCACCGGAAATACCACCTGATACACCACCAATTCCACTTTCTCCTTTTGGAGATTCAGCAGGTTTTTCTTCTGTAGGCTGAATTCCAGCCGCTTTCATTCTCTTTTTCTCTTCTAATTTTGCCATTTCTTCTGGCGAAATAGTACGAAACTGTGGCTTTGCCCCACTACTTGAAGAAGACTTACTAGTAGAAGATTTCATCGCCTCTTCTTTCTTTGTAGCCTCTGCCTTAGCCGCTTTTTCTTTTTCCACCTGTGCTCTGATTGCTGCAATTAATGCTTCTGTTTGATCCATTTTCTTCTCCTGCACCCGCCTTTCAGCCTCAATCTTAGCTTCTTCCTCTGCTCTAAACCTGGCTCTTTGCTCTTCCTCTGCCTGAGCCTCCGCCAATCGTCTGGCACGTTCTGCAGCCAGCTTTGGATTATTTTTAATTTCCTCTTCTTCCTTCTGCTTTTCTTCCCTTTGGCGTCTTGCCGCATCCCGCTGTTCAAAAGCCAAAGCCTTTAATCGCTGCTCTTCCTGTTTTTTGGCTAATGCCTCTTTTGCAGCAGCTGCTTCTGCTTCCCGTTTCATTCGCAGTTCTTTCATTTGAGGAGTTTCTTCTATATCTCCCCCTCCAAATGCATTATTATTCTGGTTGCGGAAATTATTATTCCTCGTACCACCGCTATTACTACCTTTTAATTGAATCCCCATATCTCATCATCTACTTTCTTTCAAATCTAATAATTTCCTAACCATACTATCAGACAATATTATTCGAACCCTAAGCGCAGCCCGATCTTTTCTATAATCCGTTACTGGTTCTTCATAAACTGATTCCTCAGCTTCTGCTGTTTCCATTACCGGCTCTTCCTCCAGAACCTCTACCGGTTCTTCGTAAGCTGTTTCCTCAACCTCTGCTGTTTCTATTACCGGCTCTTCCTCCGGAACCTCTACCGGTTCTTCGTAAGCTGCTTCCTCAGACTCTGCTGTTTCTATTACCGGCTCCTCCTCCGGAACCTCTACCGGTTCTTCGTAAACCGGTTCTTCATAAGCTGTTTCCTCAGACTCTGCTACTTCTATTATCGACGATTCATCCGGAATCACCGCCGGTTCTTCATAAACCGGTTCTTCAACTTCTGCTGCTTCTATCACCGGCTCTTTCTCCGGAACCTCTACCGGTTCTTCGTAAGCTGCTTCCTCAGACTCTGCTGTTTCTATTACCGGTTCATCATCAACAGGATTCTCTGCAAATTCTTTTTCCGGAACAATTTCATCAAAATCTACAACCGTTTCTTCTGCATAAATATCTTCTACTGTAAGAGTTTCTAAAATATCCTCTTGCCGGTTTCCCTCTGATGATTGTTCTTCTATATCTTCTTCAACATAATCTTCGAAATCATAATCTTCTATTTCGAATCCATGATTCTCATAACTTGCCTTTGATTCGAACCCTGTAGAATCTTCTCCTGAATAAAACTCTTTATTATCAATCATCTGATGAAGAATTCCTGCTGCATCCGGAAGATCATCTTCCAGCTTGCTATCCACATCTGATTGTACTACCGAAATAAAACCAAGTGATTCTAATGGTTCCTCCTCTGCACTACTTCTTTCAGCTAAAAATCTTGCCTTAAGTTCTTCATAAGAAACTGTAGCAATTGCTTCTGATACAAGATTCTCCTGAACTATTACTTCCTCTACAGAATCCGTCTTTGTTGCTTCCTCTATATCATCTCTTTCTTCGTCTCCATGCTTCCTGCTTCTGGCTTTCTTTTTCTCTTCTTCAAGACGCATAGATGCTTCCAAAGCCTCTAATTCCAGACGTTCTGCTTCTTCTTTCTTTGCCTCAATATCCGCAACTTCCTCTGCAGACATGGCTTCTAATGAATCCGGAATCAATGCATCCAATTCCTCATTCATAACCACCTGACCAATAACCTTTTTGGGTGGTTCCAATATGCTTTCTATGATTCCATCTACTATATCATCAGAAGATTCATTCTTTATGCCATCTGAATCTTCCGACTCACCAGCAACCGATTTAACACCAACAGCTTCTTCTATGGCATCGGTTGCCTTCTTAACATTATCCTTTACTGACTCTGCAACAGAGATCACCTGGTTTTTGGCCTTTGATGTATCAATATCTTTCACTGCCTTTGCAACCTGTTTTGCCGATTCTCTTATTGCTTCTTTATCAATTTTTTTGGATAAAAGCTGCTCTAAAGCAGCCTCTCTGTCTTTCTTAACCTGCTCTTCTTCTGATTGTTTCTGAGCCTTTTTCTCAACCTCTTCATCATCTAAAACAGGCTGTCCTTCAATCCCCATTTGAGAAGAAACTTCCAAAGCTTCTTTAACAATATCCGGCATTTCTTCTTTCTGACTTACAAAAACTTGTTCTTCGGTTTTATCATCCGGAAGCTGTTCCTCTTCTCTGGATTGTTTCTTTTTCTTCTTTTTCTTTCTAACCTTTTTTTCTTTGGTAAGTTTGACATCTATTGCATCTTTGTCTTCTGCCTCTACCATAATTCTTGCTTCTGGTGGATACATACGCAAATAATCTGCCTCTAAAATCTTATCCTCCTCAGCAATCAAATCACCAAACAGCTCTGTATCTTCAGTAACTTCTTCTTTGGGATATATGTAAAAATACTGATCTACATCTAATTTCTCATCAATATATTCTATAACTGGTTTCACATAAATAGAATCTTTGAAATGTTCCAGAATATACTGACTTTCCTCCAGTGCTTTATCCTTTCTTCCCAGCTTGTCATAAAGCAAAATAGCTTCAAAATTCCACTTATCTTCCGGCATACGTTCTAAAATCGGGATTAAAATGGATGCTAATTCTTTCACATCCGCTCCTGCAGCCTTCTTCATGACATATTCTACATAATCCTTCTGTGTATCCTCCGGTGTGGAGTAAAATAAATACTGCTCATAATACTTCTGAGCTTTGGTATAATAACCTAATTCCAGATAAAGCTGAATCAACTCATAGATAATCCGAATTCCCTGTGGTGACATCTGATGGGATTTCAAAAGAATTCTTCTACAATCATAATATCTCTTATTCTCCCTGAAAATCTCACCACTTATCCGCAAAAACTGTGGATTAATAGATTTGTCCAAATTCTGGGTATCCAAAATCTCTAACGCTTCTTTATATTTCTTTTCTTCTGCTAATTCCTTTATGCGATTGATACTGGATATGCTAATTCCCGTACTCACGAACTTCACCTCATAAACTTCACTTCTTCTAGTTTACCATATTGTGAAATCTTTGACAATAAAAATCCACCAATTATTCCACTAATAAATCCACCAATATGTGCAGCATTATCAACACCCATAGTTGTCATCCCATAATAAATAGTAATTATTGCCATAAACAAAAGTCTTTTTGGTGTTAATTCTGCTGTTTTTGACCGATTTACCACTAAAACAATAAACAAAGCACCAATCACGCCAAAAATTGCCCCGGATGCCCCTGCACTGACAGCAAGTTCACCGATTCTGTTATAATACCACAGGGATGCCAGATTACCACAAATCCCTGTTATCAAATATAACAAAAGATAGGATATACTTCCAATCCTTTTTTCCAATTCGCAGCCCGCATATGTTAAAAGCAGCATATTGTTAAGCAAATGGGATAATCCAAAATGAAGAAACATGGATGTCACTAACTGATACCATTTGCCTGACATAAAGGTATCATAGCTCAAAGCCCCCATTTTCAACATAATATCTGTATCATAAACGGCATAAAAACCACCATTAACTAAGATAACTACAAAAAAATATACTATATTCAATAATACGATTCCCACATTAACCGGTGTTAATGTAAATGGCAAAGCATTCTTTCTTTCCTGCCTGGTCTCTGACAGTCCTTTTTCCAGATAATCATATAAATCATCAAACTGTTCCGGTTGATTCTCAAAAACATAAATCTTTCCAGTATCGGCTGCCACCAGCCATACCCCGGACAGCTGTCCCACCAATTGTAATATCTGTTCATCAAACATACCATTCTCTGCTGCAATCAGATAAAGAGTTTCCACTTTTTTCCTGTATCTTGAAGCAGCCATAAATTCGGCATTCCTTCTTGCCTGTTCATACTGTTCAATACGTACCGTATCCTGAAACATGGCAAGCATCACAATATATATAATCTGTTCTGTTTCCCTTACTAATATTCCACCTTCATTTTCATTAAAAGGACGATATCCCTTTTGATATAATAGTTTAACAATATGATTTAGCAAATCATATTCCTCCTGTCCAAAATCTCCAACAGCTGCATCGGTTCATGAATGATATAATCCGTCCCCAAAGAACGAAGTAATTCTTCGTCCCGAAACCCCCATGTCACACTGATACACGGAAGCCCTGAATTTCTTGCTGTCATAATGTCCACATCAGAATCTCCTACATAAATCGCTCGTTCTTTTTCACTTTTCAACTGCTTTAATGCTTCCAAAACAGAATCCGGTGCCGGTTTCTTGGCTACGGTATCTGAAGCACCAATTGCCACAGGAAACAAGTTCTCAAAGTAATCAACATTTAAGTTTTTCACCGCAGAATCAAATTTGTTTGATACAATTGCGATATGATAATTTCTTTTAAGGAGTTCTTTCACAAGATCCAGTATTCCATTGTAAGGTCTGGTTTTATGATTCATATTCTCACTGTAATGCTGTTTAAATACTGCAAGACATTCAAATTCTTCCTCTTTTGAAAGTGCACCTGCCACAGCTCTTTCCATTAAAAGTTCTACACCATTGCCAACGAAATATTTCACTTCCTGCAATGTCCGCTCTGGCAAATTATATGTCCGAAGTGCATAATTCACACTATCCGCCAAATCCTCCAGGGTATTCAGTAATGTTCCATCCAAGTCAAAAATAATCGTATCTGTCTTCATAAACAATTTCCTCTTTCTACCCCGTAAAATGTATATGCTTCTCCTACCCATCCATATGCATAAGGAAAGTGACTGAATCCCCCTTTCAGCCACCTTCCAACAATATTCCCCCAATCCATAAGCCCCTGATATATATCAACAAATCAGTCTATGAATATCTAATTCTCAAACACTTTTAACACCTTATCCAGTACCGTTCCTGTCATGTCACCTCTGGTCTTTTCATATTGTAAGCCGGACTCCATAATCTCTAATAATTCCATACGGTACTTGGCATCAATGGCACCCTTCTTAATATACTCCATCAATATATCTTTCATGGCTGATACATTCGGAAGACCTTTCATACGGTCGCACATCTCTTCATAATTGAAGCCAACATTCACTCTAAGATCTTCTTCCTTACGTCCGCAGACTGCACATTCCTCATCTCCGGCAGCATTGATATAACCACAGTTACAAAGCCATGTGGTTCCATCTGATCTGTAACGCTCCACTGCATCCTTTCCACGTTTCTCCTTGAGACCATCTAAACCTCTCTTGGACAATGTTACATCAATCGGATCTGAATCCGGAGCAAATACTCCCTTTGCTGTTACATACTTCTTAACATATACTTTCACATCTTTAATCAGTGGAATATCCTTCATCGGAAGCTTACACTCCACAAAATCTGCCTGCAGTTTTGTAATATTATTCTTTTCAAATACAAAATCAATGCCCTGCAATAAAAGCTTCTCTTCATAATAATTCGTAAGTTCAATATCACATCGAACCGCTTTAATCTCATCCTGATTGTAATTATAGAACAACGGTGCAATCTTCACCACATTGTCCTCACCTGCAAGCGTAACCTCCACCGGTCTTGGCATAAGCATATTGTAATAATTGCTTACATATATCTTAGAGGTAACAATCTTATGAATTGCTTCTTTCTTACGGATGACAACTGCTGTACCGGAAGCAACGGTTCCAATTGCATTATTGGAAAATCCCGTATAATTCAACTCTACACCGATAACTGCGTTAGCACCTTTTCCCTGGGCAACTTTCTTAAGGTTATCTACAGCATTCTCGCTGGCATTCTCCAGTTTGTTGGTAAATGCTGTACTCTCCTGCATTGTCCACTCTGCAAGATTTGAGGATAAATCTTTAAAGAAATTAGAGCTGAGTGCAATCTGTCCATTGACAAACCCAAGATACTCTACCACCTCATAGCCTTCAAATCCGCTTCCTGTTGTTAACATAATCTCTCCCATAACTGGCATCCTCCCAAACTTCAAAATCTGTAACTTATTATAGCACATTCCTATCTATTAACAAAGCATTTTTTATACATTTTGTAGTTTTT
>JBJEJE010000008.1:0-25134 GCA_051877755.1 Lachnospiraceae bacterium
AAAAAAGGAGAATGTAATGGAGATTCACGGAAAGACAAGATTAATCGGTTTGATAGGCAATCCGGTGGAACACACGCTGTCACCGGTGATTCATAATGGAATCAGTGAGAGGATGCATATTTCTTCCGTTTATGTACCCTTTAAGGTGGAATCGGAGGGAATCAGTGATGCTTTAAGAGGTGCCTATGAATTGAATATTTTAGGAATGAATGTAACAGTTCCCCATAAGAACCGTGTGATGGAACATTTGGTGGACATAGATGAAGATGCAAGGCATATTGGGGCAGTTAATACCCTTGTAAGAGTGGAGGATAAACATGGATACAAGGGGTATAATACGGATATGATGGGACTCCGGCGGCAGATTCAGGAGGATGGAATTGTCTTAAAGGATCAGACGGTTGTAATCTTAGGTGCAGGTGGTGCCGCTAAAGCAGTTGTTTATATGTGTTTATTGGAAGGAGCTTCCAAGGTTTATCTGTTAAACCGGACGGTTGCAAAAGCGGAGCAGATTGCAGAGAGTATGAATGCTCTTTGGGGCGGTAGTGCTGCTGGGAAAGCAGGGAAGCAGACAGATGCCGTTGTGGTTCCCATGGATTTATCAGATTATGATCAGATTAAAGAGGAAGGCATAATCGTATTTCAGGCAACTTCTATCGGGCTGTCTCCGAATGTAGAGCAGGTAGTATTGGAAGACGAAACATTCTATAAAAAAGTAAAGGTTGGAGTGGATTTAATCTATAATCCGGCAAATACAAGATTTATGCAGCTGGTGGCGGCACAGGGCGGTAAAGCTTATAATGCTCTGAAGATGTTATTATATCAGGGAGTGATTGCCTACGAACTGTGGCATGATATTACGATACCGCAGGAAATGATTGAAGATATTTATGTAGACTTGAAACGTAAGGTTTATCCGAAGGATAATATCGTGCTGATTGGTTTTATGGGAAGTGGCAAAACCACTTTCGGAAAAGCATTGGCAGAAAAACTGGGCATGGAGTTTCT
This sequence comes from Lachnospiraceae bacterium, assembly GCA_051877755.1. Classification (GTDB taxonomy): domain Bacteria; phylum Bacillota; class Clostridia; order Lachnospirales; family Lachnospiraceae; genus CAG-590. Next base: position 1,009 of record JBJEJE010000008.1, read on the forward strand.
GGATACAGATGCCTATATTGAAAAGCAGGCAGGAAAGACCATTTCTGCAATCTTTACAGAAGATGGGGAGGAAGCCTTCCGTAAACTGGAAACGGATACGCTGATACATCTTCGGGATACGGTGAAGAATACTGTATTTGCTACCGGTGGCGGTATGCCTCTTCGAAAAGAAAATGCAAGATTGCTAAAGGAGATTGGAAAGGTCTGTTATCTGATGGCTGCTCCCCAGGTTATTTTTGACCGTGTAAAGGGGGATACCGGGCGTCCGTTGCTGCAGGGAGAAGACCCCTATGGAAAAATCTGTAGTCTGATGCAACAGAGAAAACCTCTTTATGAACAGGCAGCAGATGTAGTGATTGACACCAATTCCAATGATTTAGAGGAAATACTTGGAGCATTGGAAAACGTGAAATAAGATATGTACCAGCTTGGATTATAGAATAAGGGGATGTTATCATGTATCATAATAGAAGAGCATATCTCAGGAATTTAATGAAGGAACGCAAGATGGATGTGGCATTGATTGACAGTCCTTCTAATTTGTATTATTATACCGGTTTTACCGGAGGCGAGGCAGTTTTCCTGATGCCGTTGACGGATGAGGTGTTTCCGGTGGCGGGACAGATGGATGACGTATCCTGCAAAACAGAAGGGTATGTCATTACCGACTCCCGGTATTATGAACAGGTGGAAAAGGAATGTCCGGAACTTACATTGATCCGCTTAGAGAAGAAGGGATACAGTGAAACGGTAAAGAAGATTTTGGAACATCTGTATAAGCAGGGAGTATTTCAGAATCATTCTAATGAAAATGAAGTAAATGGCAATGCAGAGAAAAAGGCAAGGGTGATTCTTGAGGAATCCATGAATCTTGCAAGATATTTGAAGCTTTGTGAGGTCTGCAGTGCGTATTCTTTCCAGGTGGCAGGCGATGTGATCAATGAAAGCCGTATGGTGAAGGATGATGATGAACTTGATAAGATTGCCGAAGCGGAAGCAATCGGTGATGCAGCATTTTCTTATATATTAGGACGGATAAAACCGGGAATGACAGAGGCAGAGATTGCACTGGAACTGGAATTTTTCATGAAAAAAAAAGGAGCCTCCAAGCTTAGCTTTGACACCATTGTTGCCAGTGGACCGAATTCCTCTATGCCCCATGCCCAGGTGACAGACCGCAGGATTGAGAATGGGGATTTTGTGACAATGGATTTTGGCTGCGTGTATCAGGGATATTGTTCGGATATGACAAGAACCGTTGCTGTTGGTAATCCTACAGATGAAATGCGAAAGGTTTACCAGATTGTATTGGATGCAAACCTTCGTGCCATGGAAGGTATCCGGGAAGGTGTAAGCTGTAATGCAGTGGATGCCCTTGCCAGAGATTATATTAAGGAGCAGGGATTTGGAGAGTATTTCGGGCATGGTCTCGGACATGGTGTCGGACTGGAAATCCATGAGGAGCCAAGATTTTCACCAAAGTGCGAGGTGATTGCCAGAGAGAACATGGTGATTACGGATGAGCCGGGAATCTATCTGCCGGGACAATTCGGTGTGAGAATTGAGGATCTGGTGGTGGTAAAAAAGGATGGATATGATAAACTGTCCCGGTCTGAAAAACAATTGATTATATTGTAAATATAGCTATTTGCAAAATTCTATGAATTTCTTTGTGGTTGTGTTTAAACTGTGTTCATTATAGATGAATCCGACTGTACGTTCCGGAATATCATAATCCAGAGGAATTTCTATAACCTGACCGGATTCAATGTAGGAGGCAACAAATTCACGGACAACACATGCCACACCCATTCCGATGGCAGCGAAATCAATCAGCAGATCCATGTTGTTGATTTCTAATACCTGTCCCGGATGGATGTGGTATTTGTCCATATACTGGTCAATGAATATTCTGGAGATGTTTCCTTTATCCAATAACATGAGATTGGATTTTTCCAATATTTCTTTTTCACTAAATGTCACTTTTATATTATTTTTTACAGATGATTCTGAGAAGACAAACAAACCGGTTACATTTGGAATGACAGGTGTGGTTGTTTCTTCAGGGTCTGCTGCGTCCTCCGGATTATTTTCGCGAAGAACCAGATTATCCAGATAGGTCTGTGTTGTGACAAAGGTATCATGGATGGTTCGCAAAGGCATAAAATGATATCCTTTGTCCAAAGGTGTATCACAGATTAATCCGATATCAATTTTGTCATCTTTGAGTAACTGAATCGTTTCATAGGTAGGGTTACATTCGATGGATACCTTTACATGAGGATTATCCTGGATAAAGTCCTGTAAATAGGAAAGCAGGATATGTTTACAAAGGGAAGTGGATACTCCAATACGGATCTGTCCGATTCCAAACTGCCCAATCCGTTTCAGTGTTTTTTCAGCAGTATCAATGGAATCAAAGGCTTTTGCAAGATGCTGGTATAACGTTACTCCTTCCTCTGTCAGTTTTACACCGCGTTTGCTTCGGATAAAGAGGGTGTGCCCAAGTGACTGCTCTAATTTGGTAATGGCTTTGGAAACAGCGGGCTGGCTGATATATAGCGTTTCAGCGGCTTTGCTGATGTTACCGGCTTTTGCTGCTTCATAGAATATTTTATAATAGTTTAAGTTCTGTTCCATAATGAGATTCCCCTTATATTTGTTCTATATAATAATGAATAAAAGTTATAATTACGCCTTTAAATATTACTTCTGATTATATCAAAAAGAATATCAGTTAACAAGAGGGGTTTGAAGTCCTCAATATGGTATATTGCAATATATATTACCAAAAGTTATAATAACTATTCGATATATGTATTTTGATTATATTAAAAACTGTGATATAGTGAGAATTAGATTCGATCGCTTTTATATATGCAGAAATCTAAAACAAATAAGATGAATTAGAAAAGGAGTAGATTGTTATGGGAATGACAATGACACAGAAAATCTTAGCGGCTCATGCAGGACTTCCTTCTGTAGAGGCAGGTCAGTTGATTGAAGCAGACTTGGATTTAGTATTAGGAAATGATGTAACAACACCGGTGGCTATTCATGAGATGGATAAGTTTAAGACAGATGAGGTGTTTGATAAGGATAAGATAGCAATGGTTTTAGACCATTTTACGCCGAATAAGGATATTAAGAGTGCAGAGCATTGTAAATGTGTAAGAGAGTATGCCTGTGCCCATGATATTACGAATTTCTTTGATGTAGGAGAGATGGGAATTGAACATGCTCTGCTTCCAGAGAAAGGATTAATTGTAGCAGGAGAAACCTGTATCGGTGCAGATTCCCACACCTGTACTTATGGAGCATTGGGAGCATTTTCTACCGGTGTCGGTTCTACGGATATGGCAGCCGGTATGGCAACCGGAAAGGCATGGTTTAAGGTACCATCTGCAATCAAGTTTGTGTTAACCGGTAAACCGAAGAAATGGGTCAGCGGCAAGGACGTGATTTTACATATTATCGGTATGATTGGTGTGGATGGTGCACTTTATAAGTCCATGGAATTTGTTGGGGATGGTATTGCCAATCTTTCCATGGATGACCGTTTTTCCATGGCGAATATGGCAATTGAGGCAGGGGCCAAGAACGGTATCTTCCCTGTGGATGAGAAGACCATTGCCTATATGAAAGAACATTCTGTTAAAGACTATACAGTATATGAGGCAGATGAGGATGCAGTATATGATGAAACCTATACCATTGATTTAAGTACATTGGAGCCAACAGTGGCATTTCCTCATTTACCGGAGAATACAAAACCAATCAGTGAAGTACCGGAAATCAAGATTGACCAGGTTGTGATTGGTTCCTGTACCAATGGTCGGATTGAAGATTTGCGGATTGCAGCAGAGATATTAAAGGGAAGAAAATGTGCCAAAGGACTTCGTGTAATCGTAATTCCAGCCACCCAGGCAATTTATTTGCAGGCAATGGAAGAGGGACTCCTTAAGATATTTATAGAGGCAGGAGCAGTGGTTTCTACACCTACCTGTGGCCCTTGTCTTGGCGGACATATGGGAATTCTTGCGGCAGGAGAGAAAGCAGTGGCAACTACGAACCGTAACTTTGTGGGACGTATGGGTCATGTGGATTCTGAGATTTATTTGGCATCGCCGGCAGTGGCAGCCGCTTCTGCGGTAACCGGTAAGATTACCTGCCCTTGTCAGTTAGGATTATAAAAAAGATTGTAAACAATGAGTTGTCAAATTGTCTGCTTCTGGCCATCTGCATAGGCATAGAAGCAGCGATGCATTATTATGAATCAGGAGGATATTAGGTTATGAAAGCACATGGAACAGTACATAAATATGGAGATAATGTGGATACAGATGTTATTATCCCAGCAAGATATTTAAATTCTTCAGACCCGGCAGAACTGGCGAAGAACTGTATGGAGGATATTGATCCGGACTTTGTAAAAAGGGTTAAGCAGGGAGATATCATGGTGGCAAATAAGAATTTTGGCTGTGGTTCTTCAAGAGAGCATGCACCAATTGCCATCAAAGCAAGTGGAATCAGCTGTGTTATCGCAGAGACATTTGCCAGAATTTTTTATCGGAATGCGATCAATATCGGACTTCCAATCATTGAGTGCCCGGAGGCTGCAAAGAATATAGAAGCTGGTGATGAGGTGGAAATCGATTTTGACAGTGGCATGATTTATGACAAGACCAAGGGAACAGAATACAAAGGTCAGGCATTCCCGCCATTTATGCAGGAGATTATCAAGGCAGAAGGATTAGTGAATTATATTAATAACAAATAGTATACGAAAAGAGGCATAGAGGATGAATTATAATTTAGCAGTCATTAAAGGTGATGGTATCGGCCCGGAGGTCGTTACGGAAGCAATGAAGGTACTTGACAAGATTGGAGAGAAGTTTGATCATACCTTCAATTATGAACAGTTATTAATGGGAGGATGCTCCATTGATGCTTATGGAGTACCACTTACCGATGAAGCAGTGGAGAAAGCAAAGAAATCCGATGCGGTGTTATTAGGATCTATTGGTGGTAATACCAGTACTTCTCCATGGTACAAATTAGAGCCTTCTTTACGTCCGGAGGCAGGTCTTTTGAAGATTCGTAAGGAATTAGGATTGTTTGCAAACTTAAGACCAGCGTTGTTATATCCGGAATTAAAGGGTGCCTGTCCATTAAAAGAAGAGATTGCAGACAAAGGCTTTGATATGATGATTATGCGTGAGCTTACCGGTGGTTTATATTTTGGTGAGCGTAAGACAGTAGAAGAGAATGGTAAGAAGAAAGCCATTGATACCTTGACCTATTCCGAGGATGAAATCCGGAGAATTGCAATCCGTGGATTTGATATTGCAATGAAAAGACGCAAGAAAGTGACTTCTGTAGATAAGGCAAATGTATTGGATTCCTCCAGACTTTGGAGAGCAGTTGTCAATGAAGTGGCAAAGGATTATCCGGAGGTGGAAGTGGAGCATATGTTAGTAGATAACTGTGCAATGCAGCTGGTAAAGGATCCTGCACAGTTCGATGTGATTTTGACAGAGAACATGTTTGGTGACATTTTATCCGATGAAGCGTCTATGGTAACCGGTTCTATTGGAATGCTGGCTTCGGCATCTTTAAATGAAACCAAGTTTGGTATGTATGAGCCAAGTGGTGGCTCTGCACCGGATATTGCAGGACAGAATAAGGCAAATCCAATTGCAACCATTCTTTCTGCAGCAATGCTGCTTCGTTTCTCATTGGATCTTGACAAAGAGGCTGATGCTATTGAATCGGCAGTGAAACAGGTACTGGTAGATGGTTACAGAACCTGTGATATTGTTTCGGAAGGTACAAAGCTTGTCAGCTGTTCCGAGATGGGTGATTTGATTTGTGAGAGGATTTAAGAATTTATTAAAGAGTATAGAATAAAAAAGGAGACGATAAAGATGAAGAGTGATAATGTTAAAACAGGTATGCAGCAGGCACCACATCGTTCCCTGTTTAATGCGTTGGGAATGACGGAAGAAGAGATGAAGAAACCATTGGTTGGTATTGTATGTTCCTACAATGAGATTGTTCCGGGACATATGAACTTAGATAAGATTGCCCAGGCAGTGAAGCTTGGTGTGGCAGAAGCAGGTGGTACGCCGGTTATGTTTCCGGCAATTGCAGTCTGTGATGGTATTGCCATGGGTCATATCGGAATGAAGTATTCTTTAGTAACCAGAGATTTGATTGCTGATTCAACAGAATGTATGGCGATTGCACATCAGTTTGATGCACTGGTTATGATTCCAAACTGTGATAAAAATGTACCTGGCTTGCTTATGGCAGCAGCAAGAGTAAATGTACCTACGGTATTTGTATCCGGTGGTCCGATGCTGGCTGGTCATGTAAAGGGACATAAGACCTCGCTTTCTTCTATGTTTGAGGCAGTTGGTTCTTATGCAGCCGGTACAATGTCAGATGAGGATATCAATGAATTTGAGTGTAAAGCCTGTCCGACCTGTGGATCCTGCTCTGGTATGTATACAGCAAACTCCATGAACTGTCTGACAGAGGCACTGGGAATGGGACTTCCTGGAAATGGAACTATACCAGCTGTATATTCTGAGAGAATCAAGCTTGCTAAGCATGCTGGTATGGCAGTTATGGATATGTATAACAAGAATATCCGTCCAAGAGATATTATTACAAAAGAAGCAATTATGAATGCCCTTACCGTGGATATGGCACTGGGATGCTCTACAAACTCCATGTTACATATTCCGGCAATTGCTCATGAGATTGGATTTGACTTTGATATTTCACTGGCAAATGAAGTGAGTGCAAAGACACCGAACCTTTGCCATTTAGCACCGGCAGGTCCTACCTATATGGAAGATTTAAATGAAGCTGGTGGTGTATATGCAGTCATCAACCAGTTAAAGAGTGCAGGTCTTATCAATGAGGATTGCATGACAGTAACTGGTAAGACAATCGGTGAGGCAGTAGAAGGACATGTGAACAAGGATCCGGAGGTTATACGTCCAATGGATAATCCATACAGTACAACCGGTGGTCTTGCAGTATTAAAGGGTAATCTTGCTCCGGACGGTTCTGTTGTAAAACGTTCTGCAGTGGTTCCTGAAATGATGAAACATGAGGGCCCAGCCAGAGTATTTGATTGTGAAGAGGATGCCATTGCCGCAATAAAGGGTGGTAAGATTGTGGCTGGAGATGTGGTTGTAATCCGTTATGAAGGTCCTAAGGGTGGTCCTGGTATGCGTGAAATGTTAAATCCTACCTCTGCCATTGCCGGTATGGGGCTTGGATCTTCTGTTGCTTTGATTACAGACGGACGTTTCTCCGGTGCAAGCCGTGGAGCATCTATCGGTCATGTTTCGCCGGAAGCAGCAGTGGGCGGTCCGATTGCATTTGTGGAAGAAGGCGATATCATTAAGATTGATATTGATAACCACAGTCTGGAATTGGATATTTCTGAAGAGGAAATGGCAAAGAGAAAGGCAAACTGGACACCTAGAGAGCCTAAGGTTACAACAGGTTATCTTTCAAGATATGCAAAGATGGTAACATCCGGAAACCGTGGAGCTGTGTTAGAATTACAGTAAGTATTGTGCCAGATTTCGAAAAAGAGATATTATTTACTTGATTTTATATGGAAAATTTGAATAATTACTTTACAAATCCTATATAAAAGATATATGATTGTAAAGATAGGGTTACGCGAAAGTAGTACATTTAAGAAGTTACAGACCAAAACTTAATTATATTTATTAAGGAGATAAGAAAATGAAACAGTTAACAGGTTCGGAAATTGTAATTGAATGTTTGAAAGAACAGGGTGTTGACACGGTATTCGGTTATCCAGGTGGTACAATTCTCAATGTCTATGATGCTCTTTATAAACATCAGGATGAGATTACCCATGTGTTGACTTCCCATGAACAGGGTGCTTCCCATGCAGCGGATGGATATGCCAGAGCAACCGGTAAGGTTGGTGTCTGCATGGCAACCTCTGGTCCGGGTGCAACCAATTTAGTTACCGGTATTGCAACAGCTTATATGGATTCTATTCCATTGGTTGCTATTACAGCCAATGTTGGTGTATCGGCACTTGGTAAGGATTCTTTCCAGGAGGTTGATATTGCAGGTGTAGTTATGCCGGTTACCAAACACAGTTTTATTGTAAAGAATGTGCATGAGCTGGCAGATACAATTCGTCGTGCATTTAAGATTGCAAAGTCAGGAAGACCGGGACCGGTACTTGTGGATATCACAAAGGACGTTACTGCAAATCTTGCAGATTATGAGTACAAGGAACCGGAAGAGATTCTTCCAGTTACAAGTACCATTAAAGAAGCGGATATTGAAGAAGTAGCAAAATTAATTAAAAAATCCAAAAAGCCATTTATTATGGTTGGTGGCGGTGTGGTTGCGTCCGGAGCATATAAGGAATTTCGGGAGTTTGCAAAGTTAATGGATGCACCGGTTTGTGATACCTTAATGGGAAAAGGTGTAATGGATGGTAATGACCCTCATTATACCGGTATGGTAGGTATGCATGGAACAAAGACTTCCAATTTCGGAGTAACGGCTTCTGACTTACTGATTGTAGTAGGTGGACGTTTCTCAGACCGTGTAATTGGGAATGCAAAGAAGTTTGCAAATAATGCCAAGATTGTGCAGATTGATATTGATGCTGCAGAAATCAATAAAAACATTGTGGTGGATGCAAGTATCGTAGGAGATGCAAAGGAAGTTTTAACAAGATTAAATAAAGTAATCGAGCAGAAAGACAACAAGGAATGGTTAGAAGAGATTGCTGCATTGGAGCAGAAATTCCCAAGTACATATCCAACTGATGTTTTAACCGGACCAACTGCTATTTCCAAGATTTATGAGCTGACAAAGGGTGATGCCATTATTACAACAGATGTTGGTCAGCATCAGATGTGGGCAGCCCAGATGTACAAATACAAAGAACCTAGACAACTGTTAACCTCTGGTGGATTGGGAACCATGGGTTATGGTTTAGGTGCCTGCATTGGTGCAAAAGTTGGAAGAAGAGATAAGGTTGTTGTTAATATTGCCGGAGATGGCTGCTTCCGTATGAACATGAATGAGATTGCAACAGCAGTCCGTTACAACATTCCGATTATTCAGGTTGTTATCAATAACCATGTATTAGGTATGGTTCGTCAGTGGCAGACCTTGTTCTATGACAAACGCTATTCCAATACCATTTTGAATGATGCTGTGGATTTTGTTAAGGTTTCGGAAGGTATGGGTGCTTTGGCATTTAAGGCAACGACCATTGCTGAATTTGAGGATGCATTCAAGCAGGCGTTAGAAGCCGGAAGACCTTGTGTCATTGATGCACAGATTGATGAGGACGATAAAGTATGGCCAATGGTGGCAGCCGGACAGCCGATTTCAACTTGTTTCTCAGAAGAAGATTTAGATAAGTAAGCTACAACTTACATAAAAAAACGTATAATATTATAAGGAACATATAGGAGGATATAAAATGGAAAGAGTTTATAATTTTTCAGCAGGACCATCTGTGTTACCAGAGGTAGTGTTAAAGCAGGCTGCAGAAGAGATGCTTAACTATAATGGTACAGGAATGAGTGTTATGGAGATGAGCCATCGTTCCAAGGCATTTGAGGAAATCATCCAGACTGCGGAACAGGATTTAAGGGATTTATTGCAGATTCCGGATAATTATAAGGTATTATTCCTACAGGGAGGTGCTTCCCAGCAGTTTGCAGCAATTCCTATGAATTTGATGAAGAATGGAGTTGCAGATTACATTATTACAGGACAGTGGGCTAAGAAAGCCTTTGAGGAAGCAAAGAAGTATGGCAATGCGAAGGCAGTTGCATCTTCTGCTGATAAGACTTTTTCCTATATTCCGGATTGCAGTGATCTGGATATTGATGAGGATGCAGATTATGTATATATCTGCCATAATAATACCATTTATGGAACAACCTATAAGAAACTTCCAAACACAAAAGGCAAGATTTTAGTTGCAGATATGTCTTCTGATATCCTGTCTCAGCCGGTAAATGTAGAGGATTATGGTGTCATTTACTTTGGTGTGCAGAAGAATGTTGGTCCGGCAGGTGTTGTTGTTGTGATTATCCGTGAGGATTTAATCCGGGATGACGTAATGGAAGGTACTCCAACCATGTTGAAGTATAAGACACAGGCAGATGCAGATTCTTTATATAATACACCACCTTGCTATGGTATTTATATCTGTGGAAAAGTATTTAAATGGGTAAAGGAAATGGGCGGTCTGGAAGCTATGAAGATTCATAACGAGAAGAAAGCTGCCATCCTTTATGATTTCTTAGATTCTTCTAAGCTGTTTAAGGGAACTGTTGTAAAGGAAGACCGTTCTTTGATGAATGTTCCGTTTGTAACCGGTGATGAAGAATTGGATGCCAAGTTTGTGAAGGAAGCTACTGCAGCAGGTTTTGTAAACTTAAAAGGTCACAGAACTGTTGGTGGTATGCGTGCTTCTATCTACAATGCAATGCCAATCGAAGGTGTTGAGAAACTTGTTGAATTCATGAAGAAATTTGAAGCTGAGAATACAAAGTAAAACAGACAATTACCTAATAAAAAGTAAAAGTTTGAAAGGAGTCATCATGACAAAAGTAAATTGTTTAAATCCTATCGCAGCCTGTGGTTTGGATTTATTTTCAGATAACTATGAAATCGTTGACAGTATGGATCAGGCAGAGGCGGTTTTAGTCCGTTCTGCTTCCATGCATGATATGGACTTACCGGAAAGCCTTGCAGCAGTTGCAAGAGCAGGTGCAGGTGTCAATAATATTCCGTTAGAGAAGTGTGCAGAGAAGGGAATTGTTGTATTCAACACACCTGGTGCCAATGCAAATGGTGTAAAGGAATTAGTGGTTGCAGGTTTATTGCTTGCTTCCCGTGATCTGATGGGTGGTTACAACTGGGTAAAGGAAAACGCAGAAGATGCTGATATTGCCAAGAAGGTTGAGAAACAGAAAAAGAACTATGCCGGTAATGAGATTCAGGGAAAGAAGTTAGGTGTAATCGGACTTGGAGCAATTGGTGCTAAGGTAGCCAATATTGCATTCCGTCTTGGAATGGAAGTATATGGTTATGACCCATATGTATCCGTGGATGCTGCATGGTCTTTGTCAAGACATATTAAGCATATTACCAATGTAGAGGATATTTATAGAGAGTGTGATTATATTACCGTTCATGTGCCTGCTTTAGACAGTACAAAGGGCATGATCAACAAGGATGCATTTGCCATGATGAAAGATGGTGTCCGTATTCTTAACTTTGCAAGAGATGTTCTTGTAAATGATGAAGACATGAAAGAAGCATTGGCATCTGGTAAGGTTTCCAAATATGTAACGGATTTCCCGAATCCAGCTATTGCAGGATTAGAGAATGTTATTACGTTACCGCATTTAGGTGCTTCCACAGAGGAGTCTGAGGATAACTGTGCGATTATGGCTGTAAAGCAGATTGCAGATTTTATGGAGAATGGTAACATTAAGAATTCTGTAAATTATCCAGCATGTGATGCCGGTGTATGTGCAACAGCAGCCAGAGTGGCAATCTGCCACAAAAATATTCCGGATATGCTGACCAGATTTACAGGTGTGTTCTCTAAAAAGTCCATCAATATCGCGAACATGGTAAGTAAGTCAAAAGGTGACTGGGCATATACGATTCTGGATGTGGAGTCAGAAGTGGATGAAGCAAGCAGAACCGAGCTGGCAGCAGTAGATGGAGTTGTGAAAGTCAGAGTGATTTAAGAAAATTATTCTTGATTATACTTAAAATACACAAATTTGCGGACTTATTTTGAAATGTTAGCCTGGCAAATTTGTGTATTTTTGCTATTGGCAGAAAAATGCCATAGGGATACAGTATTTTTACACCGATATTTCATAAAAAAATGATATAAATGCATTAATAAAATAAGTTAAATATTGTATGTGAAAGGATAATATTTACAGAAAAAAGGAGAATGAGATGGCGGTTAGTCTTTTGGTAGCAGATGATGATGATTTATTAAGAAATCTTGTGAAAGAAGTATTAGAGGAAGAAGGATATCATGTATATGAGGCTGTAGATGGGGAAGAGGCTTTGGATATCTTCTGGGAACATTCAGAGATTGCACTGGTTATCCTGGATATTATGATGCCAAAAATCGATGGGTTAGCGGTGCTGGATGAGATCCGGGAGCGGGCAGATGTTCCTATTCTGATGCTGACTGCATTGGGAGATTCCTCAAGTGAATTGGCATGTCTCAGGCAGGGCGCCAGTGATTTTGTCAGTAAACCATTTCATTATGAAATATTGGTAGAACGGGTAAAGAATCTTTTGAAACTGGCAAAAGTACAGAGTCTTGAGAATATACAGATTGGAATATTGGAAATTAATCCTGTGGGACATAAGGTGTTTGTCAATCAAAAAGAGGTCATCCTGAATAACAAAGAATTTCAGTTGTTAGAATTTCTGGTGCATAATCAGAATATTGTACTTTCAAGAGAAAAGATTCTGGACAGGATATGGGGTTATGATTATGATGGAGATATCCGTACCATTGATACCCATGTGAAAATGCTAAGGGCAAATCTGGGTGAAGCAGGAAGTTACATTAAAACCATACGTGGAATAGGATATTCCTTTGAGGAGATGTCATGAAGAAATCATTAAGAAAGAAAATTTGTTTTATCGGTGTTGCACTGATTGGATTATTTGTATTGTTAAATATTATTTTAACTTATTTTTTTCTGATTCCATTGTCAACTTATCTCAGTGCAAGGCAGATGAAAGAACTTGTGAAGACTCTGGAAAACAGGGATGATTATGCAGATGAAAAATTTATGGAATATATTGACCAGATGAATGACGATTCCAATACACAGGTTACCATAGTGGATGAAAACAAAAATATTATCTGTTCCACAAGGGCGGGGTATTACCAGAAAAATATGCTGGGTCCCCAGTCAAGTGAAATGTTTGATTCCTATTATGATGTTTTACAACAGGGAAAAGAGGCTGTTGAAACAAGAAGTGTGGAGGATACCAATAAGATAGATGTAAAGCTGGTAAAAAAGATTGCAGATAACCGGTATGCAATCCTGTCCCGTTCGTATCGAAGTCTGCAGAATGCAACCAGTTCAGCAATTGTATTTGATGTGTTAGCAGGAGTTGTGATTATCTTATTCGGATTTTTTGTTGTATATGTTATCAGCCGCCAGCTGGTGGTGCCGATTCAGAAAATGACTGTGACAGCAGAACATATCTCTGATCTGGAATTTGACACTAAGATAAATATCAAGACAGAGGATGAGTTGGGACAGCTTGGAAAATCCATTAATAAAATGTCGGATCATCTGCAGCAGAATCTGGAGATTCTGCAGGATGATATTGAAAGCCGGAAACGTCTGGTGCGCAATCTTTCCCATGAAATCAAATCACCGGTTGCTGTTATTATGGGATATGCAGACAGGTTAAAATCAGTTGTTTCCAAGGATCCGGAAAAAGCATTGAAATATTGTGAAATAATCTCCAATGAGAGTGCCAGAATTGATATTTTAGTGAGGGAAATGCTGGAACTGTCCAGATTGGAGCAGAAGATGGAGGATGTGCATCCTGAGAACTTTATGGTTGAACAATTATTTCAGGATATACATAAACGTTTTCATCAGGAAAATATCGAGAGGAACATACAGTATGTAGATGAATATGACAGAAATGATAAACTGTGTGGAGACTATTTGTTGTTGGAACGTGCTATTTACAACCTTTTAGAAAATGCAGTTACCCATGGAGATGCAGAGGGAATGACCATAAAAATAAGTGGAAAACGACAAGGGGATTACTATGAATTCCGGGTATATAATTCAGGAAGTTTTCTTAAGGAAGAGGAGGCTAACTTTATTTGGGAAGCATTTAGCAAGGTGGATAAGGCAAGAACCCGTGGAAAGATGCAGGGAACTGGTGTGGGTCTGGCTATTGTCCGGGAGATTGTGGAGGCACACGAAGGATATTATTCCGTACAAAATATAGAAAATGGTGTGGAATTTCTTATCGCAGTCAAAGGCTGAAACGCGGATTTATATGGAAATCTGATAATTTCAAATAAAAAACTTGCTAAATGAAACAGATTAGAGTATGATTATGTAGATTTAAGTGTAAAAGATAATTTATACAGATAAGAGGAGTTTAGTAATGAGTGAAAAGTTGAAAGTAGGTATCCTTGGTGGTACCGGTATGGTAGGACAGAGATTTATTGCATTATTGGAGAATCATCCATGGTTTGAAGTGACAACCATTGCAGCCAGCCCAAGAAGTGCGGGAAAGACATATGAAGAGGCAGTAGGCGACAGATGGAAAATGGATACTCCGATGCCAGAAGCTGTAAAAAAGATTATTGTCCACAATGTAAATGAAGTGGAAGAAGTTGCAGCTACTGTTGATTTTGTATTTAGTGCAGTGGATATGACAAAGGAAGAGATTAAAGCAATTGAGGAAGCTTATGCAAAGACAGAAACACCGGTTGTTTCCAATAATTCTGCACATAGATGGACACCGGATGTGCCAATGGTAGTGCCGGAGATCAATCCGGAGCATATGAAGGTAATTGATTTTCAGAAAAAACGTCTTGGAACAACCCGTGGTTTTGTTGCTGTAAAACCAAACTGCTCTATCCAGAGTTATGCACCGGTTCTTACTGCATGGAAAGAATTTGAACCATATGAAGTGGTAGCAACTACCTATCAGGCAATTTCCGGAGCCGGTAAGACTTTTAAGGACTGGCCGGAGATGGTTGGCAATATTATCCCATTTATCGGAGGAGAAGAAGAGAAATCTGAAAAAGAACCGCTTCGTATCTGGGGACATATTGATGAGGAAAAAGGTGAGATCGTACCGGCTGCAAGCCCTGTAATTACATGTCAGTGTATCCGTGTACCGGTTTTAAATGGTCATACAGCCGCTGTATTTGTTAAGTTTAAGAAACAGCCAACTAAGGAACAACTTATTCAGAAATTAGTGGAGTATAAAGGTGTTCCACAGGAACTGAATTTGCCGAGTGCTCCAAAGCAGTTTATTCAGTACATGGAAGAAGATAATCGTCCGCAGGTTGCTTTGGATGTGGATTTTGAGAATGGTATGGGTATTTCTGTAGGACGTATCAGAGAAGACAGTGTATATGACTGGAAGTTTGTTGGTCTTTCTCATAATACTGTTCGTGGTGCCGCAGGTGGCGCAGTTCTGTGTGCAGAACTTTTAAAAGCACAGGGATATATCACTAAGAAATAATCATATAGGCTTTATAAGCTGTTACACTAAGAAAACAGGAACTTGGTGTAGCAGCTTTTTCTTTTTTGAAAATATACTTTAATAAGATAATAAAAAGGTGTATAATTTAAGTTAATATGGGATGTAACAAAAAAGGTCAGAGTCAGGAGGGATTGCAGATGAAGATATGTTTGTTATCTTTTTCAATCAAGGGTTGTATTTTAAGTGATAAAATCGAAGTTTATTTAGAGGAGGAGGGACATACCGTCTGTTCTTATGCTTCTGAAAAGTTTGCTGCTATGGCAGGAAAAATGCCGATTCATAAGCTGGAGGCAACAGTGGCAAGATTGTTTTATGAGATGGATGCATTTATTTTTATTGGCTCCTGTGAGACTGCGGTACGGGTAATCACTCCATTTATCAGAAGTAAAGCAACAGATCCAGCTGTCGTTGTATTAGATGAAGTAGGCAAGAATGTGATTTCCCTTCTTTCCGGACAGATGATTACTGCAAATGAACTGACATATAGTCTGTCCGATCAGTTGAATGCTAATCCGGTTATTACCAATGGGAATAATATGTCAGGTGTATTTAGTATAGATGCTTTTGCAAGGAAGAATCATTTATATATTATCGAGAGTGTTTTATCCAGAGAGATATCCAATGAGATTTTATATGGTAAGCCGGTTGGTTTTGAATGTGATTATTTTATTGAAGGTAAGGTGCCGGAAAGTCTTAGCAGTGATGGAAAAGAGGCTGGAATTTTTGTATCTACAGATTTGTTGTCCCATCCATTTCAAAAAACACTTCATCTGGTACCAAAGAATATTATTATAGGTATAGCCTGCAGTCCGGGGACAAAAGCCAGTGATATTGAACAGTTCATTTATGCGAACCTGCAAAAATATCAGGTTCCGGTGACCCGGATTGGAAGAATCTGTTCCCTTTATCATTTGGATGAAGAACCTGGAATTGTGGAGGTTGCCAATGCTTTGAATGTTAAGTATCAGACTTACTCGGATGATACACTTCTGGAAGTGAAGGGGAATTTTTCCGGTTCTGATACGGTTGGAGATATTTATAATATTGATAATGCCAGTGAACGGTGTGCAATTCGGGGAAGTCATGGCGGGAAACTGGTAATCAAGAAGCAGGAAAAGGATGGTATTACGATGGCGGCAGCTGTTAAGAAACTGACAATCCGGTTTTAAGGTCATATTATTATCATAAGTATTTTGTTACTGTGAATGGAGGAATTATAAATGGATAGTAAAAAAGAACAGGATAACGACAAAAAGGAAATGGTCGTTAGAAAAAATGGAGAACTGGCAATTCCACGTACAGGATTAGCAGTAAAAGGCGAACTGAGTGTGAAGGGAGAATTAGCTGTGAAAGGAGAACTTGCAGCTATTAATGAACTGGCAAATCGTGGAGAACTTGTTATACCGGGAGAATTGATTGAAAACAGCAGTGGTGAGCGGATTATTATTGTGGAGAGTATTAAAGATGCAGTGGAATACCTGCAGGATACGACAGGAAATATTCTTTCTACCACCGGAGCATTAGAGATATATGAATATACGAAATTACAGGATTATAAAAATCGATTATATTCCCGTGTTATATCAAATGGAGGGATTCTGCACGCATGTGAAGACCTGGGTATTAAAGGCAGACATTTGATTGGAATGACAGGTCCATTTACAAAACTGATGAATTATGCCATGTTAAAAGATTATCAGATACAGTATCTTGTCACAAAAGATTCAGGAATTTCCAGCGGTTTTATTGAGAAGATGGAAGCTGCTTTGGAATTAGGTGTCACAATGATTGTGGTTGCCTCTCCATATAATGAGGAAGAGGGACGGGAAGAGGAAGTAATCAAATGTTTAAAAGATAAAACGATGTAAACAAAATATACAAACAGCAGGAGGATAGCGGCTTGAATATTGAAAGAGTAATAGAGGGACTGGATCAGTTATTTGCCAAAAGGCAGAGTGATAAAGTAGAGGAGTATTTGTCTTCTGCCTTGGAGCAGGCATTGAAGGAAGGTGATGTGGGAAGTGCAATTACCATTATCAATGAACTAATCGGGTTTTACAGGGATACTTCCCAGTATGATAAGGCAGAGGTTTATTGCGACAAACTTCTGCCTTTTATGGAAAAAGCAGGATTGGCAGGAACCGTACATTATGGGACAAGCTGTCTGAATATTGCAAATGCTTACCGGGCAGCCGGCAGATTTTCGGATTCTTTAAAACATTATCTGATGGTATTTGATATCTATGAAAATGAATTAGAGGACAAGGACTTCCGTTATGCCAGCCTGAATAATAATTTGTCATTGCTTTATCAGGAAATGGGAGAGTTTGATAAGGCATGCGAAGCGTTAAAACGGGCATTGCAGATTGTAAAAGAGTATCCTGAAGCGGTGGTGGAACTTGGTGTTACTTATACGAATCTGGCTGCTTCGTATATTAAGGCAGGGAATATTAAACAGGCAAAAGATGCGGCAAAGGAAGGGCTTTCTATTTTTCAAAATGGATTGCAGGAAGACTATCATTATAGTGCAGCACTCTCTGTGGCTGGTGATGTTTATTTTGCAGAGAAGGATTACGGACAGGCGGTGCAGTGTTATGAGCAGGCAATGCTTGCCTTAAAAAAGCATGTTGGAATTACCCATGCGTATTTTCGAATTGTTTCCAATCTTAAGACTTCCTTTGCAAAGCTTGGAACACCGGATAAGCTGCAGGGACTGGTGATTGCAAGGGATTATTATGAAGAATATGGGAAACAGGCATTTGCTTCTGTACAAGAGATAGATGAGATAGCCTTTGCAAAGGTCGGAGAAGGTTCAGAATGTTTTGGATTAGATGATATTTTTTCTATGGATCATGATTTTGGACCGGGATTCTGTGTGTTTGTTACAGAAAAACAGTATGAGGAATATGGCGCAGAACTGGAAGCATGCTATGCTTCTTTACCGGATACATTCAGAGGGCTTGAAAAGCCGGACAGAATAGAAGGTGCACCAAGAAATGGTATTATCATAATAGAGGAGTTTTTCAAAAGAATCCTGGAATTGAATGATAAAGAACTGGCATATTTGCTGGAAGAACATACATTGACCGATGAAGTGTGGTTAAGAGTATCAGACTGGCAGATTTGCACTGTTACAAATGGAGATATATTTGCCGGAGAAGACAGTCTGTTTGGCAGTATTTATACCAGTTTAAAAAAGGGATATCCTGACCACATAAAGAGACGGAAGATGGCACAGATGTTAGGTGTTATCTGTCAGTCCGGACAGTATAATTATGAGCGGATGATGAAACGTGGGGATGAATATGGAGCGATACTTCTGCTTCATGACTTTGCAGAAGCCGTAATGGGATTTTTGTATCTTGTAAATGATCAGTATGCACCCCATAAAAAGTGGCTGATGCGGGAAGGAGAATTTCTTCAAAAGGGGAAAGATATCTTTGAAAGTTTAAAGATATTGATGAAGCTGAAACCGGACATGTCTATTTATCAGAAGCGGGATATGGTTGACTGGATTGGGATTACCAATAAAGA
Source organism: Lachnospiraceae bacterium (assembly GCA_051877755.1). GTDB lineage: Bacteria > Bacillota > Clostridia > Lachnospirales > Lachnospiraceae > CAG-590. The sequence goes on from JBJEJE010000008.1 coordinate 19,888, forward strand.
GGATAGGATTCTTTCCGGTATTGAAGAAATCGCCGAGAAAATCACAGCACTTCTCAAGGAGGAAGGATATACAAAGTCAGATGCGGTTTATTTGGAACAGCAGATTCCGTATCTGCTGGAAATGGCAGAGGGAGAGCAAAAGAAATAAAACCAATAATATTTTATATAGATGAAGGAGTATGGATCATGGAAAAAGATGAGTTGGTGAATGCAATCATTAAGCTGGAATGGGATGCTTTTGATAAAGTGGATAATTTGGGTGGACGGGCAGGTTGTCAGGATGACTGGAATACATTTTCCCTGATGCGGAAAAGTCAGTATCTGGCATGGCCGGAGGAATTGCTGGAGAGCTTTTATATGGATTTTATTCAGGCAAATGAAAGAGGATGGAATCTGATTGCAGAGAAGTATGGACGTATGATGGAATATACAGTTTTTGAGGAATATGAGGCGATTAAAGATCAGTTTCCGGAATGTTCTGTGAAGAAGCGTGCAATCGTGGATCAGATTGCAGAACTTCAAGTGGAATGGATGGAGGAGTTTGCGAAGGAATATCCTAATATGGCAGCCAATGCAAGAAGTATACGTTCATCCACAGATACACCGTATAATACCTCTTATGAAACTTATTTAAAGGGAGAACTTCTGACTTATTCTGACCAGACACTGGGACTGTATGGCAGGTGGATCGTGGAACTGGAAAAAAAGGGAGAGAATCTGGCAAAGATCATCATGACAAATACGGCACTGTTATATGGATATGAATCTTTAGAAGCTGCGGAAAAAGCCCTAAACTGAGTGATGGCTGAAGGATTATATAAAAATCAGAATAAGAATAAGTTTTTGTTGAAAAAATAATGTGTATAAGGTATAATCGTGATAAGTGAGTGCTTGTATCGGCAATAAGCTTTTTGTTATAAGTGCATATGATATGAGATTTTAAGGAGGATTTTTAGAATGGCAACTATTTCAGCAGGTGATTTCAGAAATGGTGTAACAATTGAGTTTGAGGGTAACATTTATCAAATTATTGAGTTTCAGCATGTAAAACCAGGTAAGGGTGCTGCATTTGTTCGTACAAAGTTAAAGAACATCGTAAGTGGTGGTGTGGTTGAGAAGACTTTCCGCCCAACAGAGAAGTGTGAAACTGCACATATTGATAGAAAGAACATGCAGTATTTATATGAAGATGGTGATTTATATTACTTCATGGATAATGAGACCTATGACCAGATTGCATTAGGTGCTGATGTGGTTGGGGATGCTCTTAAGTTTGTGAAGGAAAATGAGAATGTTAAGGTAGTTTCCCATGCAGGTAATGTATTTGCGATTGAGCCGGAGATTAACGTGGTATTAGAGGTTACAGAGTGTGAGCCTGGTGTGAAGGGTAATACAGCAACTGGTGCTACAAAGCCATGTACAGTGGAGACTGGTGCAACCCTGAATGTACCATTATTCGTGAATCAGGGTGACAAGATTATGATTGATACCCGTACAGGAGAGTATCTTTCAAGAGCGTAAAATATTATTTACAAGATTTATATGTATGAAAGAAAACCGTTGGAAATGTGAATTTTCAGCGGTTTTTTTGTAATATTTGGGCCGTTTTCACATATATTAAAAGTATGGAGTATAAAGCCGTCTGTGTGATCATGGGCAGAAGAGGGAAACGGATGCTAACCCGGAACACATGGCAAAAAACCGGGAGGAAATATGGCAAAAAAAGAAGAAATATTAAAAATATTATCAGGAAAGCTTAGAAAAATTTTGGAAAATTCAGATTTGGATTTTGAAAGACTGCAGGAATTAAGACTTCGGACCAATGGACCATTTATCATTATCTATGACGGAGAAGAGTTTTTTGTGTCAGAGTGTGGAAATCTGGAGAAACGAGCCAGCATGAGTTATGGGATTACGCAAAATGATATAAAAGAAACTTTGGAATATATCAGCAGCTTTTCCCTGTATGCCTATGAAGATGAAATCAGGCAGGGATTTATAACAGTTCAGGGCGGACATCGGATTGGACTGGCGGGCAAGGTGATTTTAGAACAGGGGAGAGTGAAAAGTGTGAAGCATATCTCTTTTATCAATATACGAATGTCCCATGAAAAAAAGGGATGTGGAAAGAGTATACTTCCGTACATATATGATGAGGACAGAATCTGTCATACACTGATCATATCCCCTCCGGGATGTGGGAAGACAACACTTTTGCGGGATATCGTGCGGCTTATATCGGATGGTTATGAGGATCATCCGGGAATCAGTGTCGGTGTAGTGGATGAACGTTCGGAAATTGGTGCCTGTTACTTAGGGGTACCACAGAATGATGTGGGAATGCGGACGGATGTATTAGACTGCTGTCCCAAAGCAGAGGGAATGCTGATGATGATACGAAGTATGTCACCGGCAGTGATTGCAGTAGACGAAATCGGAAAAAGAGAGGATATTGAAGCACTTGCCTATGTCATGAACTGTGGATGCCAGATGCTTGCCACGGTGCATGGTTCTTCCATTGAGGATATCAAGAACAAACCTATATTAAGAAAGCTGGTGGAAGAGAAACTTTTTAAACGGTTTGTAGTATTGTCAGGTGGAAAAAAACCTGGTGAGATAGAGAATATATTTGATGAAAGAGGAAGTGTTTTATATGACAGAAAGTGTATTATCTGATAAGAGGATATAGCAGGAAACGGTGCGGACAGGAGTGAAGGAAATATGGTACTTTTTTGTAAATTAGCAGGAACCATATTAGTGATGGGGTCGGCAGGCTATCTGGCAGTAAATATCAATCAAATGATGGAACAGCGGAATGTTGAGCTTCGGCGGCTTTATAGTATTTTGCTGCAGTTAAAAAGTGAAATCCAGTATATGTGTAATCCGCTGCCGGAATGTTTCAAAAAACTGGCGCAGTATGAGAAGGAACCATTTAAAGACTGGCTTTTCAATCTGGCACATCGTATGGAAGGAAAGGAGAAGAATTCCTTTGCTGACATCTGGCAGGAGGAATTAGGTCATTTACAAAAAAAATCAGCATTGAATACAGAGGATATAGAGCCGTTGGCAGAATTAAAGGACAAGCTGGGAAGTATGGATATAACAGCTCAGATGAAGGCTATTGATTATGCGTTGCTGCATATGGAGAGAAATAGGAAACTGCTAGAGGAAGAAATGAGACAGAAAAAAAAGGTGGTGGTTACATTAAGCCTTTTTTTTGGCTTTATGACACTGATTCTGCTGCTTTAAGGCAGGATAGAAGGGAGCTGCTATGCCAGTTGAGATAATCATTAAAATTGCAGCATTGGGAATTGTGGTGGCACTGTTAAACCAGGTGTTGAAGCATGCAGGACGGGATGACCAGGCATTTTTTGTTACCATGGCAGGTATTATTGTTGTGCTGACCTGGCTGCTTCCTTATTTTGTGGACTTGTTTGGCTCAATACAGGATCTGTTTGGATTGTGAGGCGTGATATGAGTTTTTTTAAGATTATTTGTGGTGTGATCATGGGAGTACTTCTGGCAGTTAAATTAAAGGGAATCGGAAGTCCTGTCTGGGTGTATTTATCTATGGCACTCAGCGTGTTTGTGCTCTTTTATATATTAAACCGCTTATCCTTTGTCATGGATTTCCTAGACGGGGTAATGCAGGATATTGGATTGGAATCCGGTTATTTTGAAATCCTTATTAAGATTGTAGGTATTTCCTATCTATGTGAGTTTACAGCCAATATCTGCCGGGAGTCAGGATTTGTAGCAGTAGCAAGCCAGATTGAGATTGGTGGCAAACTTACTATGATGGTGATGAGTATGCCGATTCTTCTGGCAATTGTGAATACCATTACCTCTATTTTATAAATCCGATGATAAAGGTTTGCATTATCTGTTACAAAGATGCTGTCACGCAGAAAGGAGCAGGGCATGGAGAAGATAAAATTGCTGTTGGCAGGAGGCATAGGCATCTGTATTCTTTTTGCAAAGGGTAATCCGGTGAGGGCTGCCGAATATAAAATGGAAGATGACTATTATAACCAGTATTATGAATCTGCAGGTATTGATAATCTGGAATCGGAACTGGAAGATATCAACCGAAGGTATGACAGGGAAGAAAGCATACCGGTAGAAGATATATATGATTTATTGTTAGAGGGAAAGATTGAGGAAGCCATTCAGAAGGCATTGAATGGTTTTTACCAGAGTGTTACCAGTGAAATCATAAAAAACCGGGAATTGCTGGTAAAACTTATGATACTGGTAATTGTTGCAGCTATTTTTAATAACTATTCTTCTATTCTGAAATTCAGCTATGTGGGAGAACAGGGATTTTATATTACATATTTAATGATTGCAGCTGTTCTGATGCAGTCATTTTCGCTGGTATATGATATGGCAGAGGAGACGGTGTACTACATTAAAGATATTATGGAATGTCTGTTACCGGCATTTTATATGTCTGTTGTTTTATGCGGGGGACTTACCACTTCCCAGATGGTTAATTCCATGTTTCTTTTTATGCTTTCCTTTTTGGAAAAAATACTTCTCAATGTGATTCTTCCTGCAATCCGTATCTATTTTCTGATTGTAATTTTAAATCAGATTAATACAAAGGACAGGTTTTCGAAACTGGCAGGACTCATCAAACAAGCCGTCCGTTTTCTGTTAAAGGCGATTGTAACAGGTATCATTGGATTAAATGTCATGAAAAGCATACTGGTTCCGGTTTATGATAATGCAAAATATGGTGCACTGCAGAAAGGCCTTTCCATGATTCCCGGAGGCAGCTCCTTTTCCGGTCTGGGGACGATTTTGCTGGGAGCCGGAGTATTAATCAAAAACAGTGTTGGGATTACAGTTGTCCTTATCTTGCTTGTGCTGGGAAGTGTTCCGCTTTTGAAGATATTTTGTTTCTATGTTGTTTACAGGGTAATTCTGGCACTGGTGCAGCCTGTCAGTGATAACCGGATCTTATCCGGAATCCAGGGAACAGCCGACAGCATGGGAATTCTTCTTTTGGCGGTATCCACATCCATGGTTTTGTCGGTGCTCTCCATTGCCATCGTAATCCTTACCACCAATGTCAGATTATATACCGGCTAGGAGTTACTGTTCCGATGTGCTTCCGGTGCAGACTTTCAAACCGGAATGCATAATTTTTATTATCGGAAGCATTTCTCATTTCAGTGTCCACACAGATGTTTTTTCCGCGCTGTTTTCGCTTCTTAAGAAAACCTATTTCTTTTGGTTGGT
>JBJEJE010000009.1:0-4657 GCA_051877755.1 Lachnospiraceae bacterium
TCACCACATATCCCTCTCCATTTTCTAAAGCATTCTGTATCTCATCCCTGTCTTTATGATTCTCCATTTTTTCTTTATCTACATCAGAATCAAATAATACTTCTCCTGATTTATCCACCCATGTGATACGATTTTTATGTGCTTCAGATGTATCCACGTTTTGATTGATAAAGGTATTCTGGTCAAAATTTGTAAGATATTCTTCTCCTACTGAATCAATTCCGCAGGCAATATATTCCGCCTCTGTTTTCAATTCCATCCGTATTTGATTATCAAAATAATCATATAGAATCCCCACAATGATCACATAGGATATTAATAATGTCACCATGGATACCCAGAATGTATTTTTGAAAATCCGCTTAATCATATAATCACCCTAATTCTTTATAACTACAACTGCTTTTCCTCTATTATTTAACCGGATTGCCTAATTTATAACCAAATCCTCTGACGGTTTCAATCAGGCTTCCTGCTATTCCTAGTTTTTGACGTAACGTCCTGACATGAACATCCACAGTCCTGCTTTCCCCATCAAAATCATATCCCCATATGGATTGTAAAATCTGATCTCTTGAAAATACAGTTTCCTGATTTTGTAAAAGCAGTGATAACAGTTCAAATTCCTTATAAGTCAGTGTATTGATTTCTTCTCCATCCACTTTCACAACATGTTTGGAAATACTAACATAAAGTGGTCCCACCGTGTAAGTGTCTGCCTTCTCTTCCACTGCCTCACTTCTTCTCAACAATGCCTTTATTCTTGACATCAGTTCCATCATGCTAAATGGTTTTGCCACATAATCGTCTGCACCGGAATCCAGTCCCAATACTTTATCATACTCCGTTCCCTTGGCGGTCAGCATAATAATGGGCAGATTTTTTGTCTTTTTATTTGACCTGAGTTTTTTTAGAATTTCCATTCCATCTTCTTCCGGAAGCATAATATCTAACAATAGTAAATCCGGAATCTCTTCTTCCATACGCTTCCAAAAATCACTGGGGCGGTCAAATCCTTCTGCTTCAAATCCGGTATTTTTTAATGTATACAATACAAAATTCTGGATACTGGTATCATCCTCTAACAAATAGATCATGCTCTTTCCTCCGTTCTCCATCACCATTCTACTCTCTACAACACACAAAGGCCTGCGGTTTCATGTAATGAAATACAAGCCTTTTTTATTGCACGAACGCATTACTCGCACTAAATTCCCTTTCGTCCTATTATACAATATCAACATAAAATTTACAAACAATGCATTGTTAAATGTATGTTAAATCAAGAATCTTTATTTCCTGATACCTTAGTACCGGTTAAAGAATAAAGCACCCATTCTGCAATGTTGGTGGCATGATCTCCAATTCGTTCATAATACTTTGCAATCATGATCAGATCAATATACATTTCCCCATCAGATTTTTCATTTGAAACAATCTGGATGAGACGTTTTTTCATATCATCAAATAAAGCATCCACTTTATCATCCGCATCAATTACTGTCTTTGCCAGTTCCTGGTCTTTCCTGACAAAAGCTTCCACACTGTCAGACACCATCTTCCCTGCTGCTTTTGCCATATTTTCAATACATTTTTTACTCTCTGTATCACAGGCCTTTACATATTCTACAATTTCAATAATATCTAAAGACTGATCCCCAATCCGTTCCATATCTGATATCATCTTAAGGGCAGAAGAAACAGAGCGTAAATCCTTCGCGACCGGCTGCTGTTTTAATAAAAGTTTCATGCACAGACTTTCTATATCACTCTCCATACGGTCCACTTCTAATTCTTTTGCTCTGGCTGTTTCCACATAATCTTTATCCTCTAATAATGCTTTCTGGGATAAATTGATCAATTCCTCACAAATTGCACCCATTTCAATCAGTTCTTTATTTAATAATTCTAACTGTGAATCAAAACGATTTCGCATAAATCAACCAAACCTTCCTGTAATATAATCCTCTGTTCTCTTATCACTTGGACTGGAGAACAATTTCTCAGTATCATCATATTCAATTACTTCTCCTAATAAGAAGAAAGCGGTCTTATCTGAAATGCGGGCTGCCTGCTGCATATTATGGGTAACCATGACTATGGTATAATCCTTTTTCAATTCCATTGCCAGATCTTCAATTTTGGAAGTGGAAATTGGGTCAAGTGCCGAAGTCGGCTCATCCATTAATAATACATCCGGCTGTACTGCTAAAGCTCTTGCAATACAAAGACGCTGCTGCTGTCCACCAGACAATCCCAAGGCACTCTTTTTTAAGCGATCCTTTAACTCATCCCATATAGCAGCATCCCGAAGTGATTTTTCAACAATTTCATCTAATTTTACTTTCGAATGAATTCCATGGGTTCTCGGTCCAAATGCCACGTTATCATATACACTCATAGGAAACGGGTTCGGTTTCTGGAATACCATTCCAACTTTTTTTCGTAACAGATTGACATCCATATCACCATAAATGTCTTCACCATCCAACAATGCTGTTCCTGTAATCTTACACCCCTCCACCAAATCATTCATACGGTTTAATGATTTTAAAAATGTAGACTTGCCACATCCTGAAGGTCCGATAAATGCAGAAATCTCATTTTTGGGAATATGCATATTAATTCCTTTTAAGGCCTTAAAATCACCATAATATAATTCGAGATTCTCAATTGTAAATTTGTCCATAGTTCATTTCTCCAATCTACCGACTTAATGCGGTTTGCTCACTGACTCTTTATTCTAATCAATTAATTCTTTGTAAACTTCTTTGCAATAAAACTTGAAAATGCATTGATTGCAAGTACCATCACCAACAATATAACTGCAGTTGCATATGCCTGATCCATATAAAGTCCTTCACTTAACAGACAGTACATATGTACCGCTAAGGTTCTGGTGGAATCAAACAATCCTGTTGCTGCTGTTGCCACTGTTCCGGCAGTAAAAATCAATGCTGCTGTTTCTCCAACAATACGTCCGATTGCCAAAATGATACCGGAAAAGATACCAGGCATTGCTGTCGGCAATACAATTTTGAATACTGTACGAAGTCTTCCTGCACCCAGTCCAAAGCTTCCTTCCCTATAAGAATCTGGAACAGCAAGAAGTGCTTCCTCTGTTGTTCTCATGATAACCGGCAATACCATAATTGCCAGGGTAATCGCACCGGCAAGCAATGTATATCCCCATTTTAAGCCAATACAAAACATCAGATAACCAAACAGACCGAATACAATGGATGGAATTCCCTGTAACGTTTCCGTTGTAACTCTTACAATGTTTACCAGCTTATTACCTCTTTTAGCATATTCCACCAGATAAATGGCAGAAAAAACGCCTACCGGAACTGCCATCAACAAAGTCAATCCTGTCATATAAAGTGTATTAATGATAGATGGCAGCATGGATACATTTTCTGTATTATATTCCCACTCAAACAACTCTGGTTTTATATTCGGGATACCATTTACCAAAATATAACCAATCAAAAACAGCAGTACTCCAACAGTAATTACTGCCGAGGTTACAACTAAAATCAATAAGAACAGGGATAATGGCTGTCTTTTATAAGTACGCATTTTTTGTACAAAAGTCTGCTGATTGATTCCCTGAATTTTACTTGCATCAACCTTTTCCTCTTTTACTTCCTGTACTGCTTCCATACTAATCCCTTCCTTTTTTCTTAATTGCTGAAAAACTCAAGTTAATTATTAAAATAAAGACAAATAAAACAACCGCTGTACCAATCAGAGCATCTTTATGCAGTCCGGATGCATATCCCATTTCCAGTACAATGTTAGAAGTAAGGGTTCTGACTCCTCCAAGAATAGAGTTCGGCATAACAGCCTGATTACCGGCAACCATAACAACCGCCATGGTCTCTCCAATCACACGTCCAATACCAAGAATAACCCCCGCTAATATTCCGGATTTTGCAGCCGGCAATACTGCAAAAAATACTGCCCTCTCATGGGTTGCACCAAGTCCTAAAGCACCTTCATAATAGCTTTCCGGCACAGCACGGATGGAAGACTCAGCCACACCAATAATAGTAGGCAGAATCATAATCCCCAGCATGATCGATGCCGTTAAAATACTTTTTCCACTTCCACCGAAGAGATTTCTTACCATAGGAACCAAAACAACTAATCCAAAGAAACCATATACAATAGAAGGAATTCCCGCCAAAAGCTCAATAGCAGGTTTGATCACATTATAAAGTTTTACCGGACAAAATCTTGCCATAAAAATAGCACATAAGATACCAATAGGCACCCCAAACAAAACTCCGCCTGCCGTAACATAGATACTTCCCACAATCATAGGGAGTATGCCATACAGACCCTCCAACGGTTTCCATGATGTTCCACCAAGAAACTTTCCCGGTGTAATTTCAATAATAGCAGGTACACCATTTGCAAAAATGAAAACGCAAATCAATGCAACTGCCAAAATAGAAACACATGCACTGACTAAAAAAACGCCATGCATGGCTTTTTCTGACAAATTACTCTTTTTCAAATCTTTCTCCTTTCCAAAATCTCTGTTTCGTGAGGTTGTGAGGAATTTCACACATTTAGGTGGTGAAGGCTTGTGTATGGGACAGGAAAGAAACGGTGCTCCATTATGCTAACCGTTCCAACGAGCCTCAAA
>JBJEJE010000010.1:0-4646 GCA_051877755.1 Lachnospiraceae bacterium
TGGTATTCACTATGTGAAGACCCACGCAGAAAATGAGATTAAATCTTTGCAGACATTGCATAGTGAGATTAAGGATAAATAATTTTAGCTCTGTAAAACACATATACACAATTAATATAAAGAGAAAAGAACGAGGGTGTTTTGGCGAACACTCTCGTTCTTTCGTTATGTATTGATGTAACATGATATTTTGTATCCCGTTATTTTAATAATGTAACCTTACGCCTCCTCAAAAAGTGCCAACAAATCCTCTTTGGATAATGCCGAAAAAGAAACGCCTTCTGCTGACATAATCTTATCTGCCAAATCCTGTTTCATTTCCTGCAGCTTTAGTATTCTCTCTTCTATGGTGTCCTTAGCAATCAGTTTTACCACCGTCACATCATTTTCCTGACCAATCCGATGAGTACGGTCCGTTGCCTGGTTCTGTGCTGCCACATTCCACCAAGGATCATAGTGAATTACCATATCTGCTGCCGTCAGATTAAGACCAGTTCCTCCGGCTTTCAAAGAAATCAAAAACACCTCTGCCTTGCCATTCTGAAACTGTTCCACCAGTTCACGACGTTTTGCCTTACTGGTACTCCCCGTCAACATAAAGAAAGAGATATTCCGCTTACTAAGCTGCCCTGCCAAAACATCCAACATGGTTGTAAACTGGGAAAACAACAAAACGCGATGTCCACCTTCCAGTGCACTTTCCAATACCTCCATACATGTATCCAGTTTTGCAGAGCCTGCTTTATAATTATCATAAAGAAGCGCGGGATCACAACAAATCTGTCTCAATTTGGTCAGCTCCGCAAGAATCTGAATCTTATTCTCCTGTACCTCTTTTCCGGACTTTTTCTTCAGATTCATAACAATATTCTTCTCAGCCGCTTTATAAATCTTATCCTGCTCTTTATCAAATCTGGTATATACCACCTTTTCCACCTTGTCCGGTAAATCCTTTAAAACATCCTTCTTGAGACGTCTTAACAGAAATGGAGCTATCATGGTATGCAGTCTGCCCAGTGCCTTTTCTTCTTCACTGGTTCCCTGCACAATCTTCTCTTCAAAGGTTTCCTTGAAGTATTTGTAGCTATATAAGTATCCCGGCATCAGATATTCAAAAATACTCCAAAGCTCGCTTAACCGATTCTCGATTGGCGTTCCCGTAAGGGCAAACCGGTTCCGGCTCTCAATCGCCTTTACTGCCTTCGCTGCCTGGGTTGCAGGATTCTTAATATACTGTGCCTCATCTATTATCTCGCATCCAAAATGCTTTCCGGTATAAAAATCAATATCTCGCTTTAACAGGTCATAAGAAGTAATCAGCACATCATATAACTGCCATTCACTCAACAATGTTTCCCGTTCCGCTGCATTCCCTGCCACAGCACAAATCCTCATATCCGGTGCAAACTTCTGAAATTCTGCTTCCCAGTTATACACAAGGGATGCAGGACACACAACAAGATGTGTCATTCCCTTTTGAAAACACAGATAAGATATCATCTGTAGGGTTTTCCCAAGTCCCATGTCGTCCGCTAAAATTCCTCCAAAACCCATCTGTGATAAAGAACATGCCCAGCGGTATCCCTCCATCTGATAACCACGAAGCGTCGCCGTAATTCCCTCAGGAAGTTCGTAGTCCCTCGTCCGCAGCTCGTCAAAATTGCGAATCAGCTTGTCAAACATCTCATCCCGGGAAACCTTTATTCGATTCTTGTTCTCATTCATCAACGCATTCAGATAGAGTGACCGATACAAAGGTATCTCAGCCATACCTGTCTTTAATTGCGCTTTTGACAAATGCAGGTCATCCTGCATATCGGCAAATACAGAAATTCCGCTATCCGCCAGATTCAGTAATTCCCCATTCCGAAGACGGTAATATTTGCGTTTGCGGCGATATGCCCCTAATATCTCATACAATTCATCCTTTGACATCCCCTCAACATCCCAGGATACATTCAGCAGATTCCCTTTTATAGAAAGACCGGTAGTCACTGCCACATTGGCAGCAAGACGAATCTTTTTAAATTCTTCTGACACAAATACCTCTGCCAGATTCTTTAATTCTTCCACGCCTCGTTCCACCAAAGCTGCCAGCCGGTCATCATCATTCCATAAAAGATACTGTTCCCGGTCTGCAGTCTTACTTGGAAAATATTGCTCTAATAGAATTCGCAGTTCGTACTCGGTTCTGACATCCCGATAGGTTTCTTCCACTGATGCAGGGTTAATCAGATTATGTTCTTTCTCTCCATAAATCGCTTTTGCCTTGCAGACAACCTCCTGGTTTTTCGTCAAATCCAGATATAATTCAAAAACGCCTTCTTCCATCTGATAGGCCGAAAAATCAATTCCATCTATACGAACATCGGTATGCTTTTCCAAAATAGGAAGCAGTGTGGCGCAAAAAGACGCATAATCCTTTTCACACAGACAAAGTGGTGCCACTGACTTAAGTGTAGTATAATAATAACGTTGTCCTCTCTCTGACCGTAACTGGTTCACTGCCATCAGCTTAATAATCTCTTTCATATCCCTGCAAAACTCTTCTGTGCAGATATAAATACAGTTCTCCCACCAGATAGAAAATCCATGTGCTCCCTCTAACAAGATAATCTCTGGCAACAGAATCTGTGCTGATTTTCCATCTGCTGTTTGTTCGATGTATACCGGCAGATATGGGTTTTCTCTTTTCACCGGGGTCTTCTCTTTCGAATATGAAATGCAAGATTCCACCAGCAAGGACTTCCCCTCAAACAGATGAAGTAAATCTTCCAGCATTCTGACATCCAAGTCCAGATATCTTTTTTCGGAAGACGAAGAATAGTAATAATAGCTCATATTCTGTTTCGAAGAAAATGGAGCATCCAGCAGAAGTGAAACCACTTCCAGTGCCTCTTTTGTGAAAGCACTTTGGGTATGAACAAATTCCAGATTCTTACCATACTTTACGAATCTCTGTTTGCGGATATTATCTACCAATTCCTCTATATTCTTTACCACATACATTTGCCGTTTGCCAATGCGAAGTTCTATCTTCTCAGAGTTCGATTCCAGATGAAGGGTTACTTCTAATTCCACATCTCCTCCGGCAATCTCCTGACAGAACTGATTACGTTCCTGCAAAACCACACCGGACATGGCATCTAATAATTCTTTCGAACTTTCCGGCTCTACCGGTTTAGTCGAATAGGAAAATGTCCTTCCCGAAGCGGTAACTGGTGTTTGTGAAGGCATTCCTCTGCTGACAAGCTGCTGCATTAACAAATCTCCCAAATAAGAATCCAGCATTTCGCCCTTTGTTAAATCATACTCCTCTTCTTCCTGGTATCCAGTATCATAGAAGGTCTCTTCTTCTCCATACTCCTCTGCAATCACATCATAAGAGTCACCGTTACTTCCATGCTCCAGCAAATCCGTCACCTGGTACTCATCCACACAAAAATCCGCCTCCAGCATGGTTGCCACCAAATGTTTGCAGAATCCACTGTATTTAGTAAATGCTTTACAACCACAGGAACCTTCCTTTATCTGCATAGTGCTGGCACCTTCTTGCAATTCCAGCTTCACAGAGGTATGGTAAATATCCCCTCTGCTGCCTTCTACCTCTGCTAAAAGCTGCACACTATTGTCAGATACCTTTTTCATCAACAAAGAAAATACAGCATCTTCCTCATACAAACTTATCCCACGGCTATAGGTTGAATTGATAGTACATGTATCCTTTATCGATTGCTTTGTAAGTATCCCCATGACGGACCTCCTGATATCGTATGTAAATATTCTTGTATTTCCAATCAGCTTGTGGTCAGTTCCACAAGTGCTTTAGGCAAAATAATCAAAATCACCATAAGTATACAATGCTTTTGATTCTTTGTCGAATGGTTTTATAACCCTATTTTACAATAAGGATGTGACAAAGTATGGAAGAACGGAAAAGAAAATGGAAGAATTTCTCCTTCCATTTTTTATAATCTTCTTTTTAACTTCTCAATTAATCCCTTATCCGCCGGCAGCCAGTCCACACTGTCCAATGTGCCCTTTGTTAACCATTTTGCAGCCTCATGTTCCTTCAGTACCAAATATGTATTATCCTCCTGCTGTTCCCCAATACAGCATATTCGATTTATCGTCTACAAAATTCCTTTCTCCTCATATCGACGCAGCTGATATTCTAGTACTTCTTTTTCTCTAGACTGAGGTTCTTTCTCCAACCACCTATAAACCGCCTGGCAATCCAACGAAAATCCTTTTCCAAAATATTCATACATCCGTTCATGAGACCCGGAAAATGGTCTTGCAATTACTCGTTTTACATTTTCTTCTACGGAAAAATTCCAATTCACACTTTGGTTTGCAGTCAACAGTGATACACCGTTATCAAAAATCGGAGCACATACAAAATGATCAGCCTGAAAAATAACTGCCAGATTATTCAGATGACGGTCTTCATTTAAAACCAGCATATCCAGCATAATAACTTTTTTTAAATAATCCCGCACATCCAGACCACAGCTTTGCTGTATAAACTGAATGACATACTGAATCCGTTCCTCCATGGTATCCTTTTCCGCCAGAACCTGACTTAAATCTTTTCCAAATTCGTTATAGTACAGACGGTAAAATGTAACCAGTTCTTCCCCTTC
>JBJEJE010000011.1:0-4601 GCA_051877755.1 Lachnospiraceae bacterium
CCATTCATATCCTGCACATCCATAATATAATCCTTAGTAGTGAGACTTATTGATCCACTGATTGATTTTGCATTTGCTTTCAGATAGCGATATGCCGTATCCACGGCTTCCTTCGCTTCTCTATCTGTACCCAATCCGGTCTTTTCAAACTTACCATTTCCAGCGGTCATCTGCATTTCCATCTTATAGACACCAAGCATACCAGTTTTATTGTGACCAACTGTATAAACGTGTCCCGGCTTACTCATGCCTTCAGGAATAAGTTTACTGCCACCCTGCTCCGGTACTGGTACATATTCCTCTGAAAATGTCTCATTATCTATGTAGGAGAAATTGACATCATAAAACTCCATACCGCCAATTTTCTTTTGCTGCTCTTTTACTCTTCGTCTCATTTCTAGCGCAAAACGTAGAATCTCCTCAACACTTTCCTTATCAAACTTTCCATCCGGATGAATGAGCTTAATCATACCGGACACTGTTTTCTTGACTGCAATTACATCTCGCTGGTTCAAATTATTCCCCAGTCTGTAATAATGCGTGTAGGCATCTGCATATGAAATTTTTCTAAGTTCACGCATGATCTCTGAAAAATAGTCTGTGATAAAACCATAATCATTCGTAAAGAACTCCGGTCTATACTTAGGTATTTCCCATCCCGGAATATAACAATGTATACGATCTAAAAATGCCGTATCGTTTCCCATGCTCTCCGGGAAAGGCTCAAACAAGTGTGAAGTCTTTAATATTGCATCCACACTCTGATTGATATTGCCGACAAATACCATTGAAGCGTATGCATTCTTTTCCTCTTTTCCTCTGGCAAAAGAACCGGATGCCATATAGTCTTTCATAATCTGGACTCCATCCTGATCCTTGAACTTTATGCCCGCAACTTCATCAAAAGCAACACAGTCCCACATTCCCACAAGACCGACCTGCTTTGTTCCCATGTTATAAAATAGATTTGCCACGGTTGTCTGACCGCCAGACACCAAAATACTGTTAGGACTGATTTCCTTGTAAATATGTGATTTACCAGTCCCTCTCGGTCCTAACTCCACAAGATTGTAATTATTTTCTACAAGCGGAATAAGTCGTGCAAGATGCAGCCATTTCACACGCTTGTCAAATTGTGACGGCTCCATACCCACACTTCTAAGTACCACATCTATCCATTCATCATCCGTGAAATTTGCCCTTGCCTCTTTCACTTCATCAAAATCAAGGCTTGGCATCTGAATCGGTGTCAGCTTATGAATCAGAAACGGAGAACGGTTTTTATCTGCCTCATCATAGTAATATTCCATCTGGACTATACACCAGATACCGCCACATAATAGTCTTTCATAATCCCGGATATAGCTTTCTGCAATCGGAACTTGCTTTATCCCTAAATTTGAAAACTCTGCTTCGTAAATATCTTCCCTGATATTCAGATGTACGGATACACGGTCAATTACGGTATACGTTCCCTTTTCACGCAGCTTTGCAATAATTTTCTGGGCTTCGTCCGGTCTGACATAATTCTCTGCCAATATCCTTTTTACCGTTTCCACACCTGCCTCTATTTCATCCTCATCCAGTGATGAACAGTACATACCAAGCAAATATTCCAATACATATACCGGAACATTTGCTCCTTCCTTTATCCTTTTGGTAAGGTCTTTTCGTACTATCTTTCCGGCAAAGTTTCTCTGCAATTTTTCCAAAAGCTCTGTATCGCCTTCATATTGAAAATCGCTCATTCTGACACCGCCTTTACTTAAAATCCAAAATCATTTGCAAAAGCCACATCCATGATAACTTCGTGTCGGAATACTTCTACATCATTACTTTCATCATAAGCTACCAGATAGTACTTTTTGCTCTTGTCATATTTCTTGTTCTTAAATGTAAAACGCATACGGAACAATCTTTTCTGCACATCCTCATCTCTCTTGTCAGCCACATAGATATTCTCATTGGAAATCTTCTCATTATCCTCTGACAAAAAATACAGCTTATATGTCGTTCCTTTTACCACATCACTGACTGGCTCTGACTGAATAAAATCAAGCGTAGTAATCAAGTTTGTTATTTTCTGTATCAAACTCACAAGCATAATTTGAACGGTACGTGTTTCCACTGCACCCTTATCCATCTTAATATCAATTACCGGGACTAACATTTCCTGTGGAGATGAACCGCCATGTACATAATTAAGTCCGGCATTGCCCTTTGCAGAAAATACGCTTGTGCTGCAAGAATAAGATATAATCTTATCGTCCTCATTACCAAGCATATATCCCAATCCAATATTTAATACGCCATCATCTACTACCGGCTCCTTTGCAACAATGTATCTGCGCTTCTTCAACTTGCCCGGCTCTTCTGTTGTACTTATCTTATCGCTCTGCTGAACTGGATTCCTCTTATATATAAATCCGTGATCAGATGTCACGATAAATCGGTAGGTGTTTGCACTGTTTGAAATTCTCTGGATAAGTTCTGAAATCTCATCTACTGCTTTTGTACATGCCCGGAATACTTCATCCTCTGTATTCTCTCCTGCATTATCAATTTGGTCGTGATAAATATAGACCACTTGCTGTGATGTAAAGATTTCTCTAAGCTCCATGCCTTTGAGGTTTTTAATGTCACTATACTTTACACAACGGCTTTCCGGTACATAGGACTGCAATACTGCCTGTCTTGTTGGTGTATCAACTGCATACTTCCCATCCACAAGCTCCTTAAAATCATCAGTCAGCTCTAAGGTCTTGTGTGGCAGTAATGCCTCCATACCAAGCCTTGTATATGATGGAAGTACACTAAGCATTGGCTTAATTGATAAGGAATCCTTACATTTAGGGTTGTCCTGCATCCGCTTATATAACTCGCATCCAACCTCAAAGCGCATACCATCTGAAATAATTACTACTGTACGTTCTTTATTGGAGCGCACGTATTTACTAAAGAAATCTCTCTGTAATGGTATCACTGTAAGCGCATCCTGTTCCTTCAATCCATCATTCCACTTAGGTAACAATTTTCCAAGATATTCATTTGTATAAATATTTTCCACAAGTTCACGAAGTTCCTCTAACCCAGATGTATCCTCTAATTCATCATAGTCCGTATAGAACTCCCTGTAGCTACAATCTATTACACAGTCACTTGCCACATAATTATCAATAATCTTCTTGAATCCATCTAACGGCTCATAACTTGCCTGACTGATGATAAAGTACGCATTACTAAGCATCTGGTAGACCTTTGCGTACTTTCTTCCAAAGTGCATCTTAGATCGCATCTCGCAGATTTCACACAAGTTTTTATTATCCAGTCTGGCAATCAAATCTTCTGCAAGCAGTCTCTCTTTTATCCAGCGTATTAGAATAATGTCAATTTCTGCAAAAGAATCGCATTCAACCAGAGTTTCCGGCTCATACGCTGAAAGTATCTTTCCTGCATCCAGTACCCCTGCTACATAAGCTGACAGTTCATCATATTTATCCCGGTATAGCACGTTATTCATCAGATTATCCATGAATGCAATGATATTACCGGATTTATAAGAAACAAATCCTTTCCATCCCTTCGGAAGTTCCGTACTGATATATCGATCTGCATATGTCACAAACATGGAAATCACAAACTTTTCCAAAGTCGGTGCAGGGGATGAATAACCAAACTGCTGCTCTACATATTTCCAAAATGATTCCAGCAAATCAAATTTACCAAAATCTGCAATAAACTTGTTATCCTCTAAAGTGTCATCCGTAAGCAGTACCCGGATCACTTCATCAAAAGAGCAGGTACGTGTCTTACAAACAGCACTCATAAGTCCAATAAGGATATTTTCCTCATTGAAATTCTCTATCTCCAAATCATAGAAACGCTGTGTTCTTTCTTTATTTGCAAAGAATTTAATATGCTTTTCTATGATTGGTTTATATTTTTCCTCAATTCCTAAATCAACTGACAAAAGGGATGCCCGATCAGCATAAAATCTTTTAGAATAGAGCATTGTATCCTCCAGATGATTTTCAGATACCGGAGGTTTCGGAAAAGGCGCATATACCAGATAATTTGTGGTGGTATCCACCTTTTCCAAGAAATACTTTGTGTAAAACTGATTACCCTGCTCCAGTTTATATACTTTTGCATTGGCAAGCTCAATTCCATCAATATCCTCTGCAAACTCGCCTTTTTCATCATACCAAAAGACAAGTTTTCTGGTATCTCCGGAAAATTCTGTATTCAGCTTATCTACAATCTGTTTAAGGTTTAATTCTGCCATGAATAAACCGCCTTTCTATTAAAATGGAAGCCAGTCTCTCAACTCTTTAATTCCTTTGTAGGCTTTCATTGCCGGAGAATGTGCATCAAGATATTCCATTCCCTTGACCGTCAGTTTTGTTCCAGATAAAACGGCTTTCAACGGATGGTCAAAACCATCTGCCTTTGCAAACACCGCATCCTTTATCAATCCTTCATCCTGACAGGCTTCGATAATATCCCAATATTCCCAGTCCTCTAGTCCATAATCTGCTGCATCCGGGATATTGCCATCATTGACTTCTCTCATAAAACTAAGCATCACTTTTAACTTGTTG
>JBJEJE010000012.1:0-4534 GCA_051877755.1 Lachnospiraceae bacterium
GTGACAATAATCACACCTAACAACACAATCTCCATCTTCATTCTCCTTGCTCCATGTCCTCATAGGCAGAGAAAAAGCAACCAGATCAATAAACCGGCTGCTTCTCCTTCATGGGTTATTCTGTTTTATTATCTTCCAGAGTAAATGCCTCCGCTGTCAGGCGTATCCCCATTGCCATCCCCTGAATAAAATGCTCCCCGTTTTCCATGGCAGCAAGCTGTGCTGAATAATCTTTGTAATCCTGAAACATCTGTGCCAGTTCCGGGGATAGATGGCTGGCAAACTCCACTTCCACGGTATTGCATAATTTCATGGTATCATGGTATTCTTTCTTTCGGGGGCAGCACTGCTCTCTTGGCATGACGCCTTCATAAAACATCTGCTCCATTAATTTTCTGTCCATCTCAGACCTCCGTTTCATTCAATTATCGACACACACCAGTCATTCGTGTAACTCCCGAAACAAGTCCCTTTGCCAGTGTAAAAACCGCTTCCAGTAAACGCCATACCAGTATGAAGCCACCGATAATACCACCGACCAACAGGTTCAGTGCAAATATACCAACTGTTTCACCAATACCGTAACCGCTGGGTATCAACCAGACAAACATCTTCTGTACCCCAAACGGTATTCCCATCAGGAACAGCAGTTTCCAGTAATCAATGCCGCCCTCTGCGATACACAGTGGCCGGAAAACCACTGCCAGAAAAAGGACTGCCATCACTGGCCATATTACTTTTTTCCAGATTTCCTTAACCATTGCTCCAACCTCCTCCATACATATCATGGTTGACCTCTGCCCTGTAGTAATTGCCAATCGTGCTTGGAGCATTAAACAGGCAGGTCAGCAAATACGCTTTCACATTCCGGACTTTTGTTGTCGTATCATGCAGGCATTCAAGCACATACTGGATATGGGAATAATTTACCTTCAGAAGCTTATTTTTTACAAACTGATACGGATATTCAGCCCCGCTGATCATAACGGTCTCCCGGTCAATGCTGATAGTCTCAACCAGAAGCTCTACGATCTCGTCTATGTACTCACGGTCACCAGTCCTGCAGCCCTGGATTAAAATGTCATAATCAATATTGGTTTTCACAATATCGGTGTATGCCTGTATGACATCCATCGCATCCATCCTATCTTCTGTCCTGTTGCCCTGCACTTCCACTGATGGATTGATAAGATCAGTATTACTCATATAATTCTTGTTAATATAAGTATTATTAGGGTCGGTTTTCCCGACCTCTGCACTTCGGTTTTTCCGACTTCCGGACTTCGGTTTTTCCGACCTCCAGACTTCGGTTTTTCCGACCTCCGGACTTCGATTTTCCAGAACTCCAGACTTCGGTTTTTCAGAAGTCTTGACTTCGGCTGCTCCGGCTTCTTGATTTTCTTCAGTGGACTCACAATTTTCCTTCTCATCAGCAGACTCCATGCACTCCTGTCTGTCCTTGATCAGAAAACTTTTCACATAAATAATGGCAGGTTTACCTAATCCACGCTTTACACGCTCAATCAGGCCAATCCCTTTTCCGGTATCCAGCTCGGCAAGAATTTTTACTCCCTTATCCTTTCCGCAATTCATATACTGCATGACCTGCTCCAGAGTAAAAATGATGTACACCCTGTCCTGCTCGTCAATCCAGTTGTTTTTGATGGATAAGGACATCCTGTCCAGCATCAGACCATAAAGAACTTTGGCATCGCTGGACAGATCCTTGAAATAGTCATCTGTGAACAATACTTTGGGAATGCGGTAAAAAGCAAACTGCTCCGACTCATAACCATGGAAATAATCAAATTCAACATCGTGTTTTGCCATTTTGCTTTCCCTCCTTCCCATTTCTTACTGGCTGTTTTTCCAGTTCTCAAGCAATTCAAAAATGACCTGTTCTATCTGTTGGTTACTGTAATCTTTCGGAAAATACTGCTTCACTTTACCCGGCAGCGTTACTTTTCCCGTTTCTTTCTTTTCTTCGCACAAGATCAGTTCCACAGCAAGCTCCGTCAGTTTTCCCTCTTCACTGTGCTTTTTCAGTTGATCTGCCATTGTTCCGCTTACAGATGCTGCTCTCCCGACAACGCACTGCAGGACCCATTCCTGTTCTTCTTTTGAAAGATAAGAAAGAGAGACCGCCGGAGAAACTTTAATCTTTCCTCTGTCTACCAGTTCCAGCAATTCCGGAAGAAGTTCCGTCAGCCTGATATACCTCTGTACCTTTCTTCCGCTGTCCCCGGCTTCCTTTCCTACCAGATCGGCTGTCTCGGCATCACTCCCGGTTTCAGATTTCACTCCCTGATGTTTCAAAGCCTCCAGTTTCATCTTATAAGCAAAGGCTTTTTCACTTGGCAGGATGTTATCCCTCTGGATGTTAGAATCTACCATAATCACTACAGCATCATCGTCCGAATAGTCCCGGACAATCACCGGCATGGTCTCCCTGCCTGCCAGCTCACAGGCTCTTTTTCGTCTGTGTCCGGCAACCAGTTCGTAACCGCCCTCTGCTCTTAGCCTTACCAGTGCCGGATTAAGTACACCGTAACTCCGGATACTTTCTACCGTTTCATCCATCTTTTCATCATCCAGGACATGAAATGGATGGTTTTTAAACGGAAACAATTCCGCCAACGGGACTTCAATTACTTTGTCCATGCCAGTATCATCTGGTTCACTGATGCCAAGCAGATCGTCATAAGTGGTTAACTGAATATCCTTCTGTGGTCTACGCACGGTTCAACACCTCCTGCGCCAGCATTTCATAGCTTTTTGCACCTTTGCTCCGGCTGTCATACGAAAAAATGCTGATTCCTTCCGAGGCAATCTCCGCTATCGCTTCTGAACGGGGGATGGAGTTTTCAAATACCCTCATTTCCTTTCCATACGCCTCTTTGACCGCTTTCTTATTCCGTTTGGAATTGTTATACCGGGCGCTGTCCATCGTAAACAGGATACCTTCCACCTCAATTTCCGGATTAAAACGCTTTTTTGTACCTTTCACCACCTTTAGCAGTTCCGTCAATCCATCCGCCGCATAATACTGTGGCTGCACTGGTATCAGTACACTGTTGGCTGCACTCATGGCATTGATTGTCAGCATACCCAAAGATGGCATACAGTCGATAATGATAAAATCATAATCGTCTGTCATCATTTCCAGATATTCTTTCAGAACCTTTTCCCTGTCATCCACCGTAATCAGAGACATGTCCATACCCGTGAGCAGTTTATTTGACGGAACCACGTCCACGCCTTCTTTATGATGTAAAACTGCTTCTTTCGGGTCAAACTCTATCCCCATGATGATGTTTTCCATCATGTTCTTCAATGTCACCCGGATATTTTTCGGAAATCCCAACCCAAGGGTCAGATGCCCCTGCGGATCAGAGTCAACCAACAACACTCTCTGTCCCATTCTGGCCAGTCCAACACCTAAATTGATGCTTGTGGTGGTCTTTCCGACTCCACCTTTCTGGTTAGACACCGCTATCACTCTGCACATAACTTTATCCTCCTGACTCACTGTCTGTTCTTTTCTACTTCTGCATACACACGAAAATACTTTTTTGTCCCTTTATTGGCATACGGCTCGGAAACATCCAACACGTTAATTC
Source organism: Lachnospiraceae bacterium (assembly GCA_051877755.1). GTDB lineage: Bacteria > Bacillota > Clostridia > Lachnospirales > Lachnospiraceae > CAG-590. Next base: position 3,621 of record JBJEJE010000012.1, read on the forward strand.
GTTTATCCCTTTCAAGGATTTTTTTGAACCATTTAATATCGTTTGTTGTTCCTTGAAGCCTAATTTTCAGCATACATATCCTCCCAATCCTGATAGAAGCAGTATTCCGGATAACGGATTTTAATTGCCTCCCAAAAATATCTTGCATAGCCACAGCAAAAAAGTTCTTCCACGGTATAACAACTGCATTCTTCCAGTTTTCTTTCTGCATCTTCGATATCCAAAACACTGGGCGTTCCATTGCAGTAAAGGTTATACGCCATCCGGACCACTTTCATGCTGCCGCTGGTCTGCCAGCCTTCATACAGACATTCCGGCTTAACATATCCTTCTTTAAAATCATAAATTCTGTCCACATGATCTCTTGTGTCTGAATTTAATCCGAGACAATATACCAATGCCTTGTGGTACACATCCTGGTATCTGCACTTCTGCAGATATTCCATGTAAAATTTCTTGTGTGCTTCGTTCTTAAAAGTTATTGTGCGAGTAGATTTCCCGCCTGCACTTATCGCTGTGTTTGTCATCTTATTTGACCTCCTGATTAAATGATTTTTTTACCATAACAACAGAAAAAGGACACTCTCCGAAATTTGGAAAATGTCCTTTAATAACAGTATTAAAACTATTAAATTATGAGTAGGATTTAACCCTTTGTGCTTTTTACGTCCATATTAGTCCACCAAAGCACATTTATTTGATGTCAAATTGATGTCAAATCAGGTTTTTTGAGGTTCGTGAAGTACCTCAAATGCCCTAAAATACAGCATTTTATTTATCCAGCGTCTTCATCGTCGGGAACAGCAGCACATCCCTGATTGCTGCCGAATCCGTGAGCAGCATAACCATTCTGTCAATACCGAATCCGATGCCGCCTGTGGGAGGCATGCCGATTTCCAGTGCGTGCAGGAAGT
>JBJEJE010000013.1:0-4478 GCA_051877755.1 Lachnospiraceae bacterium
ACGGAAATGATAACCCGGGTGCAAAGTCACAGGGAATGAAGCAGCTGATGGCTGGCGGTGGTGTTGCATTGATCGGCACAACCTTAATCCCACTTCTTAGCGGTCTTTTCTAAGAAGCAGCAAAAGAAAGATGTTCACTTCTGGTCAAACTGACCAGAAGTGGATGCAACCAAACAATAAAATGAATATGGAGGAAAGAGAATTATGGCATTTTTTAACAGCGCAGTAGGAGTATTGCAGACATTGGTAATCGCACTTGGAGCAGGTCTTGGTGTATGGGGTGTAATCAACCTTATGGAAGGCTACGGAAACGATAATCCGGGTGCAAAGTCACAGGGAATGAAGCAGTTAATGGCAGGTGGTGGTGTAGCGTTAATCGGTACAACCCTTATTCCTCTGCTTAGTGGACTTTTCTAAGACTACAGGCAAAGGAGGAAGTAGCAGATGTTTGACTTATTTGAGCAAATTAAGGAAGCAATCAAGGAAATTCTGATAGGTTTCGTGGAGTCGAACCTGACTACTATGTTCAATGATGTAAACGAGAAGACAGCCACTATTGCTACCGAAGTGGGGCAGACTCCGCAGGGGTGGAATAGTGGCATCTTCAATATGATTCAGAACTTATCCGAATCGGTAGTGATACCGATTGCGGGACTGATTATCACGTTTGTACTCTGTTATGAGTTGATTTCAATGGTTACGGAGAGAAATAACCTGCATGATGTGGATACTTGGATGTTTTTCAAGTGGTTCTTTAAGGCATGGATCGCAATCTATCTGGTAACAAATACCTTTGATATTGTGATGGCGGTCTTTGATGTAGGACAGCATCTTGTCTCATCAGCAGCCGGGGTAATCGGACACGATACCAACATTGATGTAGCCAGTACCTTAGATTCCATGCGTACCGGAATGCAGTCTATGGAAATCGGAGAACTGTTGCAGCTATCACTGGAAACCATGCTTGTCAGTATGTGTATGAAAATCATGTCAATTCTGATTACGGTAATCATGTATGGACGTATGATTGAGATTTATCTGTACACATCCGTTGCACCAGTACCATTTGCCACACTGACTAACAGGGAGTGGGGACAGATAGGTACAAATTATGCAAGGGGACTTTTAGCACTGGGATTTCAGGGATTTTTCATTATTGTATGCGTAGGAATTTATGCAGTCCTTGTAAACAGTATGACCATTGCAGCAAATGTACACTCCGCACTGTTTTCCATTGCAGCCTATACCGTGGTGCTTTGTTTTGCCCTGTTTAAGACAGGTTCACTTGCAAAACAGGTATTCAATGCACACTAAAGGGGGGAAAACAGATGGAGCAGAAAAAATATAACGTGATATATGCTGATCCACCGTGGCACTATGAGGTCTATTCCAAAAAAGGGGAAGGGAGAAGTGCAGAAAGCCATTATCCCACCATGCGGATAGAAGATATTCGTGCGTTGCCCGTCCAGAATGTAGCAGCAGAGGATTGTGCCTTGTTTTTATGGGTTACATTCCCCTGCCTTTTGGAAGGGTTGTCGGTTATCGAAGCATGGGGATTTACTTTTAAGACCGTAGCATTTGTGTGGGTAAAGCAGAATAAAAAATCAGATTCCCTGTTCTGGGGAATGGGTTATTGGACGAGAGCGAATGCAGAGCTTTGTATTCTGGCAACGAAGGGAAGACCAAAGAGACAGAATGCAGGTGTGCATCAGATTATTATGAGCCACATTGAGGAACATAGTAAGAAACCGCAGGAAGCAAGAGACAGAATCATCACACTTATGGGGGATGTTCCCCGGCTTGAAATGTTTGCCAGACAAAAGACCGAAGGATGGGATGTCTGGGGAAATGAGGTCACGTGTGATGTGGATTTGGAAGGAAGTGAGAATATTGGCGTATGTACAAGTACCGAAAGACCTTACGAAAGTAAAGACAAAGGTAATGTTTAATCTGACAAAAAGACAGCTGGTGTGTTTTGGCAGTGGTGGAGCAATCGGTGTAGGTATCTACTTTCTGACCAAGAATGCGCTGGGAACAACAATGGCAGCTACCATCATGATCTTACTGGTACTGCCGTTTTTCATGTTTGCAGTATATGAAAAGGATGGAAGACCGCTTGAAAAAGTGCTGATGGATGTGATCCGTACCAAGTTCCTTGTACCGGGTATTCGACCATATCAGACTGAAAATATGTATGCGGTAATCCAGAGAGAAATCAAAGAACAGGAGGTATTAGGAATTGGAACAGAAAAAGAAAACCCAAAAGCCCAGTCCGGCAAGAGTAAATCTGAAGGGCGCAAAGCTAAAGGTAAGTAACGGAAAGGAAATGGGACATATCCTTTCCGGCGAACAGAAGCAGATGCTTGTTAAGCAGAAATTAAAGGAGAAGAAGAAAAAGGATGTACCTAAGACGGCACAGCAGAGCATTCCGTTTAAGGAAATGTATAAAGATGGTATCTGCCGGGTAAATGAAAAGTACTTTACAAAGTGCATCCAGTTTTATGATATTAACTATCAGCTGGCACAGAATGAAGATAAGACGGCAACCTTTGAATTTTGGTGCGACTTTTATAATTATTTTGATTCCAGCATCCATATCCAGCTTTCCTGCATGAGCCAGTATGCAAACCGTGTGGAAATGGAGAATGAGATTGAAATTCCACTTGTCGGGGATGAGTTTGATGATATTCGCGAAGAGTATTCCCAGATGTTAAAGGAGCAGTTATCCAAAGGAAATAACGGACTGGTAAGAAAGAAATATGTTACTTTTGGTCTGGAAGCGGATAACATTCGTACTGCAAAGTCAAAGTTGGAAAGAGTGGAAGCAGACATCATAGCAAATTTAAAGCAGATGGGTGTGGATTCCCATTCTCTTTCCGGTTATGAAAGACTGAAACTCATGTATGAGACATTCAATCCGGAAACGCAGGAGCCTTTCATCTTTAACTTTGACATGATTGCACGTACCGGGCTTTCTTCAAAGGATTTTATTGCACCTACCAGTTTTGATTTCAGGGACGGTAAGTACTTCCGTATGGGAAATACGATTGGTGCAGTATCTTACTTGCAGATTTTAGCACCGGAGCTTTCCGATAAGATGCTGGCAGATTTCCTTGATATGGATAATTCCGTGATTGTCAATCTTCATGTTGAGCCGATTGATCAGGCAAAAGCAATCAAGCAGATTAAGTTAAAAATCACAGACCTTGATAAGATGAAGATTGAGGAGCAGAAAAAGGCAGTACGAAGCGGATATGATATGGATGTGCTGCCAAGCGACCTTGTAACATATGGTGGCGAGGCAAAGAAACTTCTGGAAGATTTGCAGTCCAGAAATGAAAGAATGTTTCTTGTGACAGTCCTTGTCTGCAACATGTCAAAGACAAAGCAGAAATTGGATAACATTATTTTCCAGACATCCGGAGTGGCACAGAAATATAACTGTTCACTGAAAAGACTGGATTTCCAACAGGAAGCAGGGCTTATGAGTAGTCTTCCCATTGGTCTGAATCAGATTGATATTCAGAGAGGACTTACCACATCTGCCACTGCTATTTTTGTGCCTTTTACTACACAGGAGTTATTTCAGGACAGTAAGGAAGCACTGTATTACGGCATCAATGCTGTCAGTAACAACATGATTATGGCAGACCGTAAGAAACTGAAAAATCCTAACGGACTCATCTTAGGTACACCGGGTTGTTTTACCGGGGATACGAGAGTAAGACTGTCAGATGGAAGAACCATGAGTTTTGAACAGATGGCAGAGATGGAGCAGGGCATTCCCCTTGTAAGCTATGATATGCACGAAAAGAAGAAAGTGCTTTCTTATGGTACGGATGCAAAAGTAATGAAACAGGTAAAGGAGATCGTGGAGGTAACGCTGGATACCGGGGATGTGGTCAAGTGTACACCGGAACACTGGTTTTTAACAGCGGATGACGGATATGTGGAAGCACAGGACTTAAAGCCGGGTACTGCATTAGTGCCGCAGCATTCCGTAAGGGATGTGATGCGAGTGGTGCTTGATAAGGAAATCCCGGTCTATGATGTAACGGTAGACCTTTTCCAGAATTTTGAGCTGGAATGTGGTGTGATTGTTCATAACAGCGGTAAATCATTCTCTGCAAAAAGAGAGATTACCAACTGCTTTTTCATGACACAGGATGACATTTGCCTGTGTGATCCGGAGGGAGAGTATTATCCGCTTGTCAAAAGGCTTCACGGTCAGGTTATCCGTATTTCTCCAAACAGTACAGACTATGTAAATCCTATGGATATTAACTTGGATTATTCGGATGATGACAGCCCAATCAGTTTAAAGGCAGATTTTGTACTGTCCCTGTGTGAACTTATCATTGGTGGAAAGAACGGATTAGAGCCGATTGAAAAGACCATCATTGACAGATGCGTAAGAATCATTTACAGGGATTACCTGCAACATCCAGTACCGGAGAATATGCCGATATTGGAAGACC
>JBJEJE010000014.1:0-4469 GCA_051877755.1 Lachnospiraceae bacterium
AACGGTTAGCATAACGGAGCACCGTTTCTTTCCTGTCCCACACACAAGCCCTCACAACCTAAATGTGTGAAATTCCCCACAACTTCACGAAACAGGGATTTACTGGATATCGTTATCATCGAATACGTCACCGCACTCCGGGCAGAATTTAGGTGGATTCTTAGGATCTGCCGGCTGCCAGCCGCATTTATCGCAGCGGTATAAAGGAGCGTCTGCCGGTTTCTTTGCACCACATTCCTGACAGAATTTGCCCTGGTTTACTGCACCGCAGGAGCAGGTCCAGCCCTCTGCAGGAGCAGGCTTTGGTGAACCACATTCTACACAGAATTTACCGGTATTCACTGCACCACAGGAACAGGTCCAGGAATCAGCAGAAGGTGCTGCCGCTGGAGCTTCCGGTGCTGCCGGAGCCGGACTTGGTGCAGGAGCTGTTGGAGTCGGTTGGGTTGGAGGTGTCTGCTGTTGTCCCATTGCGAACAGGGAGTTGGCATCCATACCGCCAGCCATATTTGCCATATTCATACCGGCAAATGCCATCATAGGACCGGTTGATGTATTGGAAGCTGCAGACTTCATAGCCTCTGCCTGGGCACCTACTAAGGTTGCAGCTGCCATGTTCGGATTGCGAAGTACAGCGGTCTTTTGCAAATCTTTAATCATCTGCTCGTCTTCTTCGGAAGCCTTAATGGTGTTTACACCGAAGGAAACAATGCGGATACCTCTTAATTCTCCCCATTTTTCGGATAATACTTTGTTCAGTGCATCTGCTACCTCCATAGTATGAGCCGGAACAGCGCTATAACGGATTCCCATAGCAGAAATCTGGGCAAACGCAGGCTGCAAGGCAGTCATCAATTCTGTTTTTAGCTGACTGTCAATCTTATCTCTTGTATATTCATCTATTACATTACCACAAACATTGGTATAGAAAAGAATCGGGTCAAAAATCTGGTAAGAATACTCACCATTACAACGTACAGAAATATCCACATCCAGTCCGATGTTCTGATCCACAACGCGGAATGGAACCGGATTGGCAGTGCCATACTTGTTCCCCATGATTTCCTTTGTGTTAAAGAAATAAATTCTCTGGTCTTTACCGGTATCACCACCGAAGGTAAAACGCTTACCAATCTGTGCGAAGGTTTTACCGATGTTCTCACCAAGATCACCGCTTAATAAACTTGGTTCGGAAGAGGTGTCAAATAAGAATTCACCGGCTTCTGCACAGAATTCCACAACCTTACCCTGATCTACGATGATCATACACTGTCCTTCATTGACAGCTACGACAGAACCATTCGTAATTAAGTTATCGTTTCCATCATTTTTTGTACCGAATTTGCTGTTGGTACGTTTGCGTCCCTTTACAACAAGAACGTCAGATTCCAATGAATCACAGTAGAAATACTCTTTCCACTGGTCTGCTGCAACTCCCTTGATTGCACCGCCAATTGCTTTGATTAATCCCATAACATTCTCCTTTTTTGTGATAGATTTTGTGTAAATATTACTGCATTTTGTGAAATGCAATGCTGTGCAGGCTTGTTTCTTTTCTCTATGTATATGATAAAAATCTGTAAAACTTGCACACATAATAATTATACCTTTTTCGTCGAAAAAAGTCTATCATTATCGCAATTTGCAACCTAAGTTTACGAAAGAATGTATTGTTGAAGATCTTCGCAACCACAGGTGGCGGAATGGAAACAAAAAGGGAAAGCTATCATATTATATTTGTGAAAGTAAAATGAAATGGAGATTTCAAATGAAGAATAATGATTACGGACCGGATTTATATGTTGCAAATGTAAAGCAGCTGGCGGTTCATAACTGCAATTTCCGCACCGCTGTATGGGCAGGCGGGCATATGCAGATGACAGTCATGCAGATTCCACCCTGTGGGGAAGTTGGGATGGAAATACATGAAGATACAGACCAGATAATCCGGGTTGAATGTGGAACTGCAATGCTGCAGGTGCAAAGCTGCTCCTGTGAGGGAAACAAGGAATGGTATTTATACACGGGAGATACAGCATTTATACCTATGGGAACGTGGCATAATATTGTAAATGTTGGAAGCTGTCCACTCAGATTATCCAGCATTTATGCTCCACCGCATCATCCAAGAGGAACGGTACACCGTACAAAAAAAGATGCAGAAAAATAAAAAAACACTTTGAAAAAAATTTTTTCTATTGATAAAATATAAGAGATACAGATGTTTGTCTGCATTAGCGGGACATTTGAAGAAATGGAGGTAAACTATGAAACGTGTAAAGGCTGCGTGTATTCAGCAGATTCTTCATTTTATGCTGAAAGAGGAGATTGACCATGATGAGGCAGTCCGCCTTGTGAATGAGGAAGTGAAGAAATACAAGGAGCAGTTAGACAAAACACACACTCAGTACAGAATCCTTTCTGAGACAACACAGGAAGATGGTTCTATTATCATTGAAATCAAAAAACAATATAATTCTTCCCCTGTGGGAGAGTATCTGAAGTAGTATGCTTTTCTGAGTATGCAGAATACATAAGAGAAGATGCAGTCACTGTTCGTGGCTGCATTTTTTATATGGCATAAGAGTCTTTTGTATGGTAAAATCAAGTTGTTTATGAAAAGCTGTAGTAAATATACGGATAGACAGAGATTTTAGGGAGAATAACAGTATGAGAATTGAGCATGTTGCAATGTATGTGAAAGATTTAGAAAGAGCAAAAGCTTTTTTTGAAAAATATTTTCAGGCGGTTTCAGGTGTACAGTACCAAAACCCGAAAACTGGATTTCGTTCTTATTTCCTGTCATTTGAAGACGGATGCCGTCTGGAAATCATGAATAAAGAAGAGATGGCAGACTGTGATAATTCGGTGGCAAGAACCGGTTTGATTCATGTGGCATTTAGTGTGGGCAGCAGAGAAAATGTAGATGTGCTGACTGCACAACTGAAGATGGATGGATTTTCTCTACTCAGTGGTCCGAGAACCACCGGGGACGGTTATTATGAGAGCTGTATCGTGGATTTGGAAGGAAATCAGATTGAGATTACGGAATAGGAAATAAGCCGGTATGGCAACGTTTATGAAAAGGATAGTAAAATGAGTTTAGAGAAGAATCAGGAATATGAGATTACAATAGAAGATATGGGAAATGAGGGTGAGGGAATCGGGCACATTGACGGTATGGCTGTGTTTGTAAAGGATACAGCACCGGGGGATGTGGCACGGATTAAGATTATCAAGGCAAAGAAGAACTATGCCTATGGAAGATTGATGGAACTGATTACCCCGTCTGTTTATCGTGTGGAACCGGTCTGTCCTCATGCAAGAAAATGTGGTGGCTGTACTATCATGCATGTAGACTATGAAAAGCAGCTTGCCTGGAAACAGGACAAGGTGATGAACTGTCTGAAACGGATTGGTGGCATTGCTGATGTGGAGGAAAAAATGGAGCCGATTATCGGGATGGAATCTCCTGCCATACGATACCGAAACAAAGCACAGTTTCCGGTGAGAAGGGATAAGGATGGAAAGCTTGCCATAGGTTTTTATGCCGGCAGAACCCATTCGGTAATAAACACAGATGTCTGTTATTTACAGGATTCGGTTAATGACGAGATTATCCGGAGATTCCGTGCATTTATGGAAGATTATTCGGTGGAACCCTATGATGAAGAAAACCATACGGGGCTGGTGCGCCACATTCTGACCAGAGTGGGTAGAAGAACCGGGGAAGTCATGATTTGCCTGATTATCAACGGAGAGGAATTGATTGGAACTGGTGCAAAGAGCCTGAAATATATGAATGTGGAACAGGAATTTGTAAGATGTATGCAGGACATCCCGGGAATTGCCAGCATTTCCCTTAATGTGAATAAAGAAAAGACTAACCGGATACTGGGTGACCGGTGCCGTACTATCTGGGGAAAAGATACCATTACGGATTATATCGGTAATGTAAAATATCAGATTAGTCCGCTGTCCTTTTATCAGGTAAATCCCGTCCAGACGGAGAAGCTTTACGGCAAGGCGCTGGAATATGCGGATTTGCATGGAGATGAGATGGTATGGGATCTGTACTGTGGAATTGGAACCATTTCCCTTTTCCTGGCACAGAAGGCAAAGAAGGTGAAGGGTGTGGAAATCATTCCGGAAGCCATAGAAGATGCAAAGAAAAATGCCGAGATGAATGGCGTTACAAATGTGGAATTCTTTGTGGGAAAGGCAGAAGATGTTTTACCGGAACAGTATGAGAAGACCGGTGAATTTGCAGATGTGATTGTGGTGGATCCACCGCGAAAGGGCTGTGATGAGGTGGCAATTTCAACCATGGTTAAAATGCAGCCAAAACGGATTGTGTATGTAAGCTGTGACCCGGCAACGCTGGCTAGGGATGTGAAGATGCTGGTAGCAGCGGGATATGAGGTGAAAAAAGTGTGTGCTGTGGACCAGTTCGGACATAGTGGGCATGT
>JBJEJE010000015.1:0-22680 GCA_051877755.1 Lachnospiraceae bacterium
TGGCAATGTACCTGCGTCCGCCCCCAACCCCTTCAAAGCGTCCTCTTTAAATTAATTAAACAGGGATTTTATTCAGTTGTTACGATAGCCACCGTTGCAGAAGTTCCAAGCCTGTCTGCCCCGGCTGCGATCATTGCCTTCGCCGTTGCCAGATCACGGATTCCGCCGGAAGCCTTTACCTGTACCCGCTTATGGGTAACGCCGGTTTCCTTTTCCAGCGCGGATGTCTTGGCATCCACAGTCTTGCGCATCAGTGCCACATCATCCACAGTTGCCCCACCGGTGCTGAATCCTGTTGAAGTTTTTACAAAATCCGCTCCAGCTTCCACTGCGGTTTCGCAGGCTGCCACTTTTTCCTCCTCTGTCAGAAGACAGGTCTCTATAATCACTTTCAACAGAACATTTCGTCCCATCGTGTTATTGGCACAAACCTCTTTTACCTCTTCAATATCCTTTTTTACATAATCCCAGTCACCATCTTTTATGGCACCTACATTAATAACCATATCTATCTCTGTGGCACCATCCTCAATGGCGGTCAGGGTTTCCAGTTTCTTTGCCATGGTACTCATGGCACCAAGCGGAAATCCAACTACGGTACAAACCTCGATATCTGTATCCAAAAGCAAATTGGAAACCTGTTTTGTCCTTGCACTGTTGACACAGACAGAAGCAAAATGATACTGAATTGCTTCCCGGCAGATTGCATTTACATCTTCCTCACTGGCATCCGCCTTCAAAATCGTGTGATCAAAATATTTGCTAAATTCCATACTCTTTTCCTTTCATATTATACATTATTACAGACCTAACGCCTCTTTTGCCAGCTGGTCTGCCATTTCGTTATATTTAACTCCTGTGTGGGCAGCCACTTTACAAAAGAATATATCAATCTTCTCCCTTTTTTCTGCAATAAATGCTTTATAACGCTGGGTGCCTGTTTTGTTTGCTTTCCAGATTCCATTTGCCCATTTTTCAATACCCTCATAATCATAATAAATGGTAATGGCCTCATAACCATGCTCCACAGCCCATGTAACAGCCTGTTCACTGCCCAGGATTTCTCCTGCCACATTCCGCATTGTCACATATTCCTCATCATTGCCGCTTCCATTCAGTGTAACAAGCTGATCCTTTAACACCAGAACACATCCATAAGCATACTGTTTTCTGCTATGTTCATAGCTCCCATCTACATATGCAATCAAATGTGTCTTAGTGCTGACCGGAATATCTTCCTGCTGTCCAGTCTCCACAGCAGATGACCTTTCACATCTGCTAGATGAATCCGTATTTGTATTTTTTAAATTCTCGCAGTCCTCTCCCCGCACTGCCCTGATAAATGCTTCCGCTTCATCCATTGTGGGAAAGCTTTTGTAAACTGCTCCAGAAAACTGATCCACCTGCACTTTACAATCTTCCCATGTAAAATAAATCCCAGGTGTTTTCCCTTTTGCAACTGCATAATATTTTTTTCCCATTCTTATACTCCGACCCTTTATTTTCTAACCTACATGAATTCTAAACAGTTACAGTTTATCAATAAATGCACTATTTGTAAACTAAAGAATGACGAGAAAAACACCCCGAAAACCACAATGGGTTCCGAAGTGTTCTTAAAGGGGAAGGTATATATCTATAAAATCGGTTACAAAATGTAACCATCTTATTGTCTCATCCGATTATAACCATATATGTGCGGGACAACGGGTGAATGAAAATTACAAAGGGGGGGAGGGGGTAACTCCACACATCCGCGTCCCGCGTTCAAAGGGGAGGAGAATTTGTTTTCACAATCTAAATTTACTGTATTTCTATTGTAATTTCTATCATTTTTAAGTATAATTATATAACAATCCTGCATTTGTTTACTAAATTGATTGAAACAACTGCAGCACATTATCAGGAGGTGTCTTATGGACGACAGAGCTATGATTATTAATGATAATTTATTGGAAACCATTCAATACAACTCCCCTACCACACCAATCAAGGCTTCCCACACCTACCTTTCTGATTTTCCGAACGGAATCACCCCCTGCCATTGGCACAATGAATTGGAGTGTATCGTTATGCTAAAGGGCGGCTTAGAATATTCTGTAAACAATGAAACTTATGTCCTGAAAGAAGGGGATGGTATCATTGTAAATACAAACCGGCTTCACCTGTGTACACCTGTAGGCACAGACGACAAAACCACAAAAGAAAACTGTCACACTTATCAGATGGATGATCCGGACAACAGCCATTATGCCGTGTTACTTCTCCATCCTGACACACTTCGCTTCAACCATAAAATGGAAGAAAAATATATCAATCCGTTTCTTTTTGACAGTAACAGTGACGTGGTCTTCTTAAACCATGCAGAGCCATGGCATGATGAGGTAATCGCTTCCATTTTGGATATTTTTTATGCAGTTACAGAAAAAATCCCTTGTTTTGAACTGATTGCACAGAGTAAATTTTTCTATCTCTGGAGCATAATATACCAGAATACCATCGCTAAAAATGGTTATGAACTTGTGGATACTGACCCAATGAATCCATTAAAAACCATGATTTCCTATATTCAGAATAATTATCAGGATAAGATTACATTAAATGATGTTGCCGAGGCAGGTATGATGTGCCAGTCCAAATGCTGCAGGCTTTTTCGAGACACCCTCAAGCAGTCACCCATTGAATATCTGCAAAATTACCGGATTGGACGTGGCATTTATCTGTTAGACCATACCACCATGAGTATTACAGAAATTGCTTTGGAGTGTGGTTTTCATGGAGCCAGCTATTTTACCGAAACCTTCCGCAAGATCAATGGCATTACGCCTAAGGAATACCGGAAACAGCACTGATCTATCCATATTAATGACTTCCATGCAAAGCAATACTTACCATTCCGCAAACTTTCAAAATGGCCGCTAATGCTTTGCTCTTACTGCCTCCCACTCCTCGTATCGCTCTTCATACTGCTGGTTCAGCCATGCAATCATCTGCTCCTTACCTTCCATATCAAAAGGGAATGTTGCTGTCACTTTTTTTTCCTCCGGGGTTGCCTCAAAGCAGAAAGGTTCCGGCCAGATGATCACCTCAAAGACCGCATCCCCCTTTTTGTCCGGCGGGGTTAGTGCCACATCCTCCATGGGATTTCTTGCGATTCGAAACCGCATCCCCCTGTGGCTTCCATAATAGGGCTGTGCATGTTCATACCATGTAATACCGTATGAATCTTTATTTTCTATCCTGATAATCTTATCCTCCATAAATATTCCCTTCCTGTCTATTCTCTTCATTTGGTTTTGACTCATTAAATAATTCGGCTATAACACATAACGCACAAAATACTCTGCACCATATCGCATGGCATCCTCTGACTGGACAAAACAACCGCTGTGGTGAGGTGCCTGGTGTTTTCCATCATTTCCTCCTAACAGCACAAATATACCGGGAATCTCCTTTTGATACTTTGAAAAATCTTCCCCTATCATCTGCACAGGCAAGTCATGGAGATTTTCCGTTCCTAACATATCCTTGAAAATGTCCCTTGCTTTTACCGTCAAATCTTCCTCATTATCAACCAGCAATGTTCCCACATGATAATTCCATTCATATTCCGCCCGGTTTGCATAGCAGATGCCCTGCAACAGCCTTTCCATCCGGTCAGCAATACCAGCCCGCATGGTCTCACTGGTGGTACGCACCGTACCCTTTAAAACTGCCCGACCCGGAATCACATTTTCCGTACTACCTGCCTGAAAAGTACAGACACTGATTACCAGAGGTTCTAATGGTGAACTTTCACGGCTGACCAGAGTCTGCAGCTGACTCACAAACTGACTACCTATCACAATGGGGTCTACTGTATACTGCGGGGTTGCACCATGTCCACCCTTTCCTTTTATCACCAGATCAAAGGTGTCTGCCGATGCCATCAATACTCCTGGCTGCACACAGGCAGTTCCCACAGGAAGATCATTCCATATGTGAATGCCGGTAATTTCCGTAAGGTGATTTACTTCATCCAATTCCATCAGATGTGCTGCACCGGAATCCGAAATCCATTCCTCCGCCGGTTGAAATATAAACAATACATTGCATCTTAAACATTCCCTGTTTGCGGCAAGATACCTTGCTGCACCAAGAAGCATTGCCATGTGAAAATCATGACCGCAGGCATGCATAACCCCATCCTGTTTCGATGAATAGGAAAGTCCAGTCTCCTCCTTCACTGCCAATGCGTCCATATCCGCCCGCAGCCCAATGGTTTTAGTACTATCCTGTCCCGGCAAAAATCCTAAAACCGCAGTATCACATACCATCCGGCAGTCAATGTGCATACTTTCAAGTTCCTGTGCAATCCGTCTGGCTGTGTTCTCTTCCTGCCAGCTTAACTCCGGATGGCAATGAAACCATCTGCGCATTTCAACCATATAATCATAAATATCCTGTGTAATATATTGTACGCCCATATCTGCCTCCTGCCACCTAACATCATATTATATTCCATCCATTATTTCAACTAAAAAGGATACTGTTCTGCTCCGCCTGAGGCGGTGCTTCTCGAAGAGAAGAATATAATATTGATTATCGGAAGCAGAATATAATATATGTGTCCACGCAGATGTTTTATGTTTTTCCGCGCTGTTTTCGCTTCTTAAGAAAACCTATTTCTTTTAGTTGGTCACCTTTGATTGCGAATGCTCCACAAAACTCGCGCCAGCCGATTGTTTTCAGGATGGTTGCTGGGCTCTTTGCAACCGTCGGTACTTGCACACCGTTCTTTGGTGTGCTTACGTACCGCTACGCTTGCAACGATGCGAGAGCTTGCCCAGCAACCATTTGAAAACAAGCGGCTGGCTCTCAGACATTTGTTCCCGCATTCGCTTTGGTGACCAACCGAAAAAGAAAAGGTTTTCTAAAGAACCGCGCGTCAGGAAAAAACATTAAAAACACTGTGTGGACACATCATATAAGTTTATCTTCCGATAATCAATATTATATCTGGCTGCGGAGCAGCCCACCGCCTCCATGCGGCACAGAACGGTATCCGGAAATTACCATACAACTTTCATCTGTGCACTGTTTACATTGTAATCATTGTTATCCGTTCTTGTAAATACATCCATTTCCTTTTCGAAACGGTTATACTTCAGATGACTGATATCACAGCCTACCTTTTTCTCTGCAATGACCTCACTCATAACCTTTCCGGTCGGTGCACACACACCAAATCCATGACCACTGAAACCGGTGGCAACATATAATCCAGGAATTGGGTCTACCTTTCCAATAATCATGGAATCATCCGGAGAAATTGCCATCCATCCACCCCATGCCCGGACAATCTTTGCCTTGGCAAGACAAGGGAACAGGTCAACCAGACCCTTTGCAAGAGAATGCAGTCTTCCCGGAGACTGGTAGTTATGAGGAAACCGGTTCCTGTCCGGATAACTGCAATATCCATCACTGGCACCATATACAAAAGTACCATTTTTTGTCTGCTGCCCATAATAGGAGCCGACAAAAATCTCATCCATGATTGGCGGCAGTTTTTCCGTTACAAAGATCTCCTCATAGAAGGAATATAGCGGAATATCGATTCCCACTGTATTCAGGATCTTCCTGCTGAAATAATTGGCAGCCACAAGAATCTTTGGTGCTTCATAGCGGTTGCCATCTGTTGTGACCGCCGCATTGATTTTTCCCTGTTTTAATTCCAACCGCTCCACTTCCTGTCCCGGATAGAAGGTAACCCCTAACTTTAATGCCGCAGAATAAAATCCAAGTGTCACTCTTAATGGGTTGGCTCTTGCTTCTTCCTCACAGCGGATTGCCGCATAGAGCCGGTCCGTAATCTGCGGCACCCTAGCCTTCATTTCCTTTCCGGTCATGTTTTCAAAATGCAGACCTGCCTTTTTTCCATATTCCTCAAATTTCAGACTTGTCTGCAGTTCCGCCTCATCCATGATAAAACGGTACCCGCCAGTCTGTTCATAAGCCATATCAATTCCGGTATCTTCCGCAACTCTTGGCCATACTTCATGGGCACCATATACACCCAATGGCAGTTCGCCAATTCCCCTTCTTGTCAGTTTATTCATGGCACCATTTCTTACGGACGCAAAATCCGATAACTGCCCACGCTCTAATACAATAACCTTTAATCCTTCCTTGGCAAGATAAAAGGCAGTTGAATTGCCAATTGCGCCACTTCCTACAATGATGACATCTGCTTTTTCTACCTTTACTTCACTCATTTTTTCCTCCAATCCGCCGTTTTATATTCCTGACAACGGCCTCCCAAATTCAAAATCTGCAGGTACACACTTTACTCTTTTGAATCCCTTGCCGCATCCTCCAATGTGATTGGACGCATTGGTGCTCTTGGCGTACACTCCTCTACCTGGTCAAAAGGAATACCCAGCTCCTTTGCCAGAATACTCTTAACATGACGGCTGCAGCTTTGTCCCTGGCACAGCCCCATACCCGGACGGATATACCGTTTGATCTCATTCATTGTATACATTCCGTCATGGATTGCCTGACGAATCTCTCCCTTTGTGATTTCCTCACAGCGGCATATAATCAGATCATCATCCGGCATTGGCACAAATTCTGACGTTATTTTCTCTCGTTTCATATAGAAAGCCATACTATCTATCCTCCATTTCTTATAACCTTTAAGTAATTACGAAACTTCAAATATTTTCTTATGATTATACAGTCTTAACAAATTAAACTGTTACTACTATTCCTTGAAAAACCGTACACTGTTTAATTTATCCCTTGGCACCTTCACAGTGAGCAGTGCAGTCTTATCAAATGCAGGAGAAGTCTTTACAGAAACCACAGTTGCCTCACATACCTCTTCCCCGGCACGGTTCATTCCTACACCAACCGTTCCCTCTGCCGGATACGGAAATAATTCATACGGCATGGTAACTGTACCGGAAGTTTCATCATAATCCTCATCGATTAAAAAGATTGCCTGACCGGAACAGGATGCAACACACATGCCACAATTCTTGCAATCAGCCTCCGGAACCACCACCGGCAATGTGGTGATCTGATTTCCGATGGAAATGCAGCCAAATTTGCAGGCGTCCTGACATGGATTACAAGGAATATTCTGGGTACATTCTATCACCGGATGAACACTGGATTTCTTTACAACACCCGGATAATTTGCAATCTCGGACTCCTCTAAATATCCTTTCTTTAACAGGTTCTGAGATACCGGACAGCCCTCTTCTGTTTCCGTAAAATCCTTACCCCGGTTGGCAACTGCAAACATTCCCTGCCGCAGCTTGGAAAGAGATTCCCGATAAGCGTCCACCGTTTCCCTAAATATTCCTTCCTCAATAAAACCACCACGGTATGCAGCTGCCATACCGGCAATCCGTCCATTAATCATTGCAGAACTGGCTTCTTCAATTCCTGCCACATCACCGGCAGCAAACAAGCCTGGCACCGTGGTTTCCCCATACTCATTTACAACCGGCACCAATCCTCCGGCTTCCTTCATTTCGGCTCCAGCCATACGGACTAACTGGCTCATTGGATTTAATCCTACTGCAACACAGATTACGTCTACATCAAAATGCTTCTTTGAACCTTCCACAGGCTTCCATGCTGCATCCACCTCAACAATATCCACACCCTCCACACAGTCTGTTCCCACTGCTTTTTCAATGGTATGAGACAGATAAAATGGTACTCCCATCCGGGCAATTTTGGCTGCATGCACACCATATCCGCTGATTTTTGGGGCGGCATCAATTACAGCCACCACGTCACAGCCTGCCTGAAGAAGCTGATAGCTTACTACAAGACCAACATTTCCGGAACCAACCATCAATATTTTCTGTCCAGGTTTTACACCATGCAGATTCATCATGGTCTGTGCTGCTCCGGCACCAATAACCCCCGGCAGCGTCCAGCCCTCAAAAGGAAGTGTCCGCTCCGAAGCTCCCGTTGCCACCACAATATTATTTGCGTAAAAAGTTTCCAATGCACCATCTGTAAATACACCCACTGCATTATTCCGGAAAATTCCGGTTACAGGGGAGTTCAATTTTACCTCTACACCTGCCTCTTCTGCTTCCGCCAACAGTTTTTTTCCAATCTCAATTCCTCTGATTTTTGCCTGATGTTCCTTGGAACCGAAAAACTTATGTATCTGCTTAAACAACTGACCGCCCGGTCTTGCATTTTCATCAAAGACAACGGTTCTCATTCCTTTCCTGCTTCCTTCAATGGCTGCAGATAATCCGGCAGGGCCGGCACCAATTACAATCAAATCATAATGCTTCACAACTCATCCCTCCTTTGCCTGTAATCCATCCTGTGTTTCCACTTTCATTCCCGCCTCAAGGGGAGTAATACAGGTTCTCACATTCGGCTCTCCATTTACCACCATGACACAGTCTGTGCATCGTCCGATGGCACAATAGATACCTCTTGGCTGGTGCAGTTTTGCTGTGTATCTGTGTATCCGGATTCCCGCTGCCAGTAAAGCCGCCGCTATCGGTTCCCCTTCATATCCTTCCATTTCCTGTCCATTGTAGAAGAATGTAACCTTTTTTCCTTTTTCATATTCTCCTAATACCGGATGTTCGCTTATTCTTGTTTCCATTGCACAACCTCCTTTTCCATAAAACTTTATGGCTCATTATAATGGCGTTTTTTCCCGTGTCAACGAATCCGGTGCATCACGAAAATAAATAATCTCAAAATTGCAATTTTGCAATAAAATCATCTGTTTAATCCAAAAAAGGATTGCAAATCTGCAATCCCTTCTGTTCCATATATCAATATTTTACCCGTTTATTTTAATCCCATATTTCTGAATTTTCCTGGACAATGTGGACTGGTTAATTTCCAAAAGCTGCGCTGCCTCCTTTGCATTTTTACACTGGGCCAGTGCCATCTTGATCAGCACACATTCCGTCCGGCTTACTGCATCATTCAAAGGCATAACCTGCCTGATGGAAAAGCTGTTATCTTCCTCCCGTGACTGTTCATTATGAAGAATATATTCCGGCAACTCTTCAGTATCAATGAGAGTATGTGTCTCACTTAGCACCTTCGACTGTACGAACTTTTCCAACTCCTGTATATTTCCGCTCCAGTCATAGGCATATAATAGCTGCATAGCCTCGGATGTAAATGCACACTCCACTCCATATCGTTCCTTATAAATATGCTGATAATAACGAATCAGCAGCAAAATATCATTCCGTCGTTCCCTAAGGGGCGGCACCTCAATCTCCATAGCCTGAAACCTGTAGTGTAAGAATTGGCAATGCTGCTTTTTTATCTCTTCATCCGTAAAACGCTTGACACTTCCGGCAATATAACGCACATCCGGATGAATGACCATTCCTCTTTCATCCATTAGTCCCTCACCCTTTACGACATGAAATAACCGCTTCTGTACTTCATATGGCAATGCATACAGATTTGTAATATATAGCGTCCCCCCATCTGCCTGATAGATTAATCCATCCCGTACACTCTTCTTTCCAAACAGGACTTCCTCCATCTCATTCTTGGGAATCTCTTCTACTTTCATGATGCAAAGATCATTGTTACAGCGTTTGCTCATTTTATGGATACATTTTGCAATATCCTTTTTGCGGATACCGGTCTCTCCGTAAATCATAACAGGAGTATCCACCTTACTACAGGCTTCCACCATATTCTTTACTTCTGTCATGATAGGGGAAGCGGATATGATTTCGGGATAAAAGATATCCGGCTCATAATCTGTTACAAACTCTGATTCTGCAAGCTGTTTTTCTTTCATTGGCTTACTGAAAGAAATGACTTTCACCAAATGATTGTTCTTATCAAATAATGGAAAGCCCATGGCAATTGCCTGCCGGTCCTTTGCGGTGTGTTGTATCAGGGTCTCATAACTAAGGGATTCTAACACCTTCACTGTAATAGATGGATAGAAAATCCCCTCTGCCTCCAGATCATAGACACTTTTCCCAATCAGGAATTCTGGTGCCACACCACAGGTTAAAGCCACCTGTTTTCCCACCCATGTGGTGATACCCTTTCCATCTGTCACATACATACTGCTGTCGCCAAAATTATTGAACAACATCTCATAATTCTCAGCCAACGTATCCAGATTCTCCACCTGTTTTTCCAGTTCCTTTTCCTTCGTACAATCCCGGAAAATAATAACATAATTTTCCTCTGTTCGGTTCACCTCCACCCGGTACTTCTTCTTATTATAGCCAAGAATTTCATTATGGGATGCATTCGCAAAATATTCCATACAGGTCTCCGGGTAAGCTGCTCCCTGGAACAAACGTCTTACATTTTCACTGGTTTCTATAATATTTCTTTGTAAATCGGTAATAATGACATATTCCCTTGTCATTTTCTCCCACAAATTCTGATGAATCATTTTCTCACCTGACTTTCCTTCGTGCCACTACAGGACAAATAAGTTTTCGCATCCATCCCATGCCTAAAGTCACGAGTGTTCTGCGTCAAATCATAAAATCATCGTAACCGTACAATTATCTATCTTCCAGTGCACGTGCACGATACACATGCATATGGATTTTCTCACCCTGAACATGATATTTTGCCCATGTACCGCAGTCTGACACTTCTCCCATCAGTTTATCTGTCACCAGTTCCATTCCGTTGTCCTGTAAATTCTGTTTCATGCTGCTCCAATTCATCCTGCTGATATTGGCCTCCGGAAAGAGCAGTTTTATATTCTTAACGGAAAGTGCCTTCTTGGAATAGCTTGGATAAAATCCGATAATGTCCACCTGTGGTTTCAGCACAGGCAGAACCTTTTCCAGAAAATATTCCCTGCTGTCAAACATGTCATACCAGGAAGTGCCGTCATCAATCAAAAGATCCACACTTTCCGGTTTCAGGGGCAGCTCCGCACCGTCACACACCACATATAATATCCGGTATCCCTGCAGTTTTTGGGAAAGGCGGTTTTTTGTCTGTCTTATGGTATTCGGTGAGACCTCTGTTATGATATAGAGATTATCCTTACCCAGTTTTGACATATACTGATAGAGGAACTCTGCTCCATTTTCTCCATTGCACAAAATCACTTTATTCCTTACTTCCAAATCCAATATCTCATTGTACATCCAGTTATAGCACTGGAACATGACATTTAAGTATTCCTGTGAGAATTTCTGTATCAGGGAATCAATGGTATACCAGACCTCTGCCTCCTGGTCTATATGGCTGGTGGTAATCACTCCGTCTTTTATCTCTGCCCGGTATCCACAGTTACAGGTCAGTTTCCCCTTCAATATGGTTGTTCCATGAAGCTTGGACTCTTCCAATTCAAATGCCCTGCCACAGATTGGACAGTTTAAATGATATAAAAATTCAATGGGAATTCCCTCTACCTCCGATTGCTTTTCCTGCTCTGAAAGGCTGACTAACTGCTGCTGTTTTTCATCCAGCAGCCCTATAGCTTCCCGCATTTCCTCAATTTCCTGCTTTAGTTCCTCCTGTTTTCCCTTCATCATGCCCTTTAGAAAATGAATACTGTCAGCGTCCTGAAATCCGGATAACCGTTTCACCGACAAAATACGGGACATTTCTTTTAAAGAAAATCTGCACTCCCGAAGTTCTAAGATCAGCATCATATCTTCCTCACAACGCAGATCAAAATAATACTGGTTATTCTTGCGTTCCGGCAGCAGAAGTCCCTCTTTGATATAGAATCGTATGGTATAAAAACTGACATCATATTTTTTTGAGAATGTTCCAATCTTCATCATATCCATCACCCTTTGCATCCTATAAAAACACAAAAAGAGGAAGCACCTTGTACTTCCTCTTTGAAATCTGACCATAGTATAACACACAAAAACAAAAATGTACAGTGCACTCTACTTTTTTCTCTTTCTTCCCCTTGACCTCTATCTTCATCCATATACTAAGATATCTTATATATCAAATATTGAGAAGGGAGTGTTTCAAGATGAATACGGAACAAATTATTATCGGTCATATATTTACGGCAAACGATGCCATGCCCTTTGCAGAAGCAATGTACATAAAAGATGGCTTAATACAATCCATCGGTTCAAAGGAAGAAGTTATGGCAGCTGCTCCAACCGGAACAGTCATGAAAAAAACATCCGGTCTGGTACTTCCCGGGTGTTCGGAAGGACATGCCCATGTATCCTGTACCATTGATAAGCTTTATGGCGTAGATTTTTCCTGTCTGGAAACGGTAGAGGATTATAAGAAAGCCATTATCCACTATATCAAGGAACATCCGGATGCTTCCTTCATTACGGGTCAGGGACATCGCAATGGCCTCTTCCCTGGTCTTGGTCCTAATAAGAAAATATTAGATGATATCTGTGCAGAATATCAGATAGATATCCCTATGGTCTTTCAGTCAGAGGACTGTCATTCCTTCTGGGTAAACTCAAAAGCTCTGGAGCTGGCAGGATTTGAGAGCGAAGACGGTTGGATTAACGAGTTAGACAAAAACAATTTTGAAAAAATTCTTCCAAAATATACGGTGGAGGATTACAAAACCGGCATTTTACATTACCAGGATCTCGCCACCATGTATGGAATCACCATGACATACGAGCCAATGCTTTCTGAACGAAATGAATATGATATTGCCATCCAGGCATACAGCGAGCTGGCAAAGGAAGGAAAACTGCATATTCATTTCCGTATGTCCTATCCTGTCTTTGATGGTGATGACTTAGAAGCGGTAACCGCCAAGGTTTTGAAACTCAAAGAAGAAACCCGCTCTGAATATTTTGAGATACTGGGAGTTAAATTTTTCATGGACGGCGTAGTAGAAGGACATACCGCTTACCTGTCAGAACCTTATGCAGATACCCCGGATGACTGCAGTGTCTGTCTCTGGGATCCGGAACATTTAAAGGATGCATTTTTACTGGCTGAGAAAAACCACCTGCAGATTCATATTCATGCCGTTGGCGACGGTGCATTAGAAGTGGCATTAAATGCTTTGGAAGCAGTAAATGAACAAATGGATGTGACAAAATCCAGACACTGCATCACCCATTTACAAATTGCGAAACCGGAACAGATTGCAAGAATGGCAAAGCTTGGTGTGTTCGGCGTATTAAATCCATACTGGCATCTTATAAGCGAGGATTATTATTACAACTTAGAAACTCCTTATCTTGGAGAATACAGGGTACAACATGAATATCCGGTAAAAGATTTTATAGATGCCGGCGTGATTTGCACCCAGGGAAGCGATTACCCGGTTACCATTCCACCAAATCTTTGGGGATGTCTGGGACTTGCTGTTATGCGGAAGAAACCGGATTCTGAATTCCCACCCCATAATCCTTCCCAACGGATTGACTGTTCCACTGCCCTTAAGATGTTTACCATAAATGGAGCAAAACAGTTATTTTTAGATGAGCAATACGGAAGTCTGGAGTCTGGAAAATCAGCCGACTATCTTGTGCTAAATAAAGATCCGTTCCTCATTCCGGAAGAAGATATCTTCCATCTGCATGTATCGGAATATGTAGTAAAAGGGAATAAAATATAATACAATAATGAGGGGCTGTCATATGACAGCCCCAACTCATGTTTCATGTCTACTTTGAAGACTTAATCACCGTTCCTATCTCATCATTCTTTGCTGCAATTTCACTTGGAATCGTATCCATCATATAGTAATCTTCAAAAAATTCATCCGGTAGGAAACAAGCCGGATTATTCTTAATATCATCGCTGATGTATTCCTTTGCACCATCATTTGGCGAAATGTATGGATATTCCTCTGTCAGTTTTGCCGCAATCTCTGGACGGGTGCAGAAGTCAATGAATAACTCTGCTTCCTTCTTATGTTTACAGCCTTTTACCAGTGCCCAGACATCCATTGTAAGGTCTGTCTTCTTATCCAGAAGAAGCAGTTCACAATCCGGATTTTCCTGCAATACCATCGCTGCATCTCCACTGAAAATGAAACCAACTGCAACTTCACTTCTTATCAACATATTCTTTGCCTCATTATTACCACACCATGCCTTTACATTTGGCGAAATCTTTTCTAACAGATAATCTTCTGCCTTTTTAAGACCTTCCAGATCCTTAAACTCCGGATCCAGTCCCATGCAGGAATAAGCAAGACAGGTATATCCACTATTATCATCCATAATGACAAGGTTATCCTTCAGTTTTGGATCCGTCAGATCCTCCCAATCATCAATAGTAACCCCTAATTCGTCTAACATTTTCTTATTGCCCACCACAAGGGATGCTGTACCCATATACGGAATCGTATATTCATTTCCCGGATCATAGGAGGCATCCAGGTAGCCTTCATTCAAGTATTTTATATTAGTAATGGCTCCTTCATCCAATGGCTCAATCAGATCATTTTCCTTTAATGCTTCTACAAAAGTATTCGTCGGAACAATAATATCATAGTCTGTTGCATCTCCTGCTGTCAGCTTCGCCATCATTTCCTCATTGGTTTCAAAGTTGGTTTCCACAACCTCGATACCATACTCATCATAGAAAGCATCCTTCACTTCCTGGGTCATATACTCCGACCAGGTAAACAGGTACACTTTATCTGCATAGCCGTTACCATCTGCATCTTCCTTACTGCTGTCCGATTCGGACGAACCTCCACAGCCTGCCAATGCCATTACCATTGATCCCAAAAGTGCCATTCCTAATATCTTTTTCCATTTCTTCATACGAATTCCTCCCTTCCTTACAAAACAGTGGGTAATTGCAAAACAGAGACATGGAATCCCATGTCTCTGTTGACAACACTATTGAATTGTAATAATCATCTTTATTTTGAAGATTTAACAACCGTTGCAACTTCATCATTCTTTGCTGCAATATCACTTGGAATCTCATTCATGATAAAATAATTTTCAAAGAATTCATCCGGCAGGAAGCAGGCCGGATTATCCTTTATACTATCATCTACATATTCCTGTGCTGCCGTATTCGGGCATACATACATAGAGTAATCTACCAGTTTCGCTGCAACTTCAGGACTTGTCACATAGTTGATAAATAACTGTGCTTCTTTCTTGTGCTTCGTTCCCTTAACCATAGCCCATACGTCCATGGAAAGGCTGTTCTTTTTATCTACCAGATAAAGCTGTGTGTCTGGATTTTCTGCTAATATCTGAGCAGCCACACCACTGTAAACATATCCAACAGCAGCCTCATTTTTTACCAGCATATCTCTGCCAGCTGCATTTGAACACCATGCTTTTACATTTGGTGAAACTTTTTCAATCAGAAAATCCTGTGCGTCATCCAGGCCTTCAATCGTTTTTTCTTCCGGATCGAGTCCCATACAGCTGTAAGCAAAACCTGTATAACCACTGTTATCATCCATAAGCACCAAATTATCCTTTAACTTTGGATCTACCAGAT
Organism: Lachnospiraceae bacterium; assembly: GCA_051877755.1. GTDB lineage: Bacteria > Bacillota > Clostridia > Lachnospirales > Lachnospiraceae > CAG-590. The sequence goes on from JBJEJE010000015.1 coordinate 15,421, forward strand.
CATCCCAGTCATCAATGGTAACGCCTAATTCATCTAGCATTTTTTTGTTGCCCACTACAAGAGATGCGGTTCCAAGATATGGAATGGTATATTTATTGCCCGGGTCATACTCCTGGTCAAGATAGCTCTGTTCATAGTTATCAAATGTGGTGATTGCACCCTCGTCAAATGGCTCTAACAAGTCACTTTCAATCAACGCACCTACAAAAAAGTTGGTTGGAACAATAACGTCATAATCTGTCGGATCCCCCGCTGTCAGCTTTGCAAATAATTCCTCATTGGATTCATAGGTAGTTTCCACAACCTCAATACCATATTCCTCTTCAAAACCATCCTTTACTTCCTGGGTCATATATTCAGACCAGTTATAAAGATACAGCTTATCGGCATAGCCATTTCCATCTGCATCGTCTTCTGCACTTTCAGAAGCCTCCCCGGAAGCATTTCCAGAATCTCCTCCTGAACCTCCACATCCTGTGAGACAGGAGAATGCCATAGTACCTACTAATGCTGCTGCAATTACTTTTCTTGTGAATTTACTCTTCCTCATACGAAAACCTCCTTTTTTTGAAATCAGCTTCATCTCATGGCTTAAGTCATAACTATTCAGCATCGAATCATAAAACTGATTTTTATCAGTCTGCACACGCAGACATTTTAACCACGGTTAATCTATGAAAAACGATAAAATCGCTCTTCGCATATTAAAATGGGAATATCTTCATTCCCTTTTCATAATTTGCCAACACCTTTGTCTCATGAAGACTATGTGGCTCTGCTGTAAATAATTCTCTGTCCACAATTACAAAATCTGCATCTTTTCCAACCTCAATACTGCCTGTGGTCTGTTCTTTCTTGACCTGATAGGCACCATTTATCGTCATGACCTGAAGCATTTCTTCCACCGTCAGTCTTTCCTTTGGATTTAATGGAAGTGTCTCATCATCTCCAAGTGGTTGTCTGGTAATCGCATATTCCAGACCCCTATATGGATTACAAGGTACAGACACCGGCCAGTCACTTGCCTCGGTAAGCACTGCTCCTGCCTTGAGAAAAGATTTCATTGGATACTCATTGTCTGCTCTTTCTCTTCCTAAATATTTTACCTCTAATTCTTCATAGTAAAATGGCTGACGGTAATGCCAGTATGGATTGGCTGCTGCCACAACATTCAGGTCTGCAAAACGCTTGAAATCTTCTTCCGATACCAACTGCACATGGGTAATGGTATTACGATTGTCCGCAATTCCTGTCTGCTCATTGGCATAAGCATAAGCATCCAATGTCAGGGAAACCGCTGCATCACCAATGGCATGAATGTGGATGGTTAAGCCCATACTCTGTGCTTTCTTACAAACCGCTTTCAGCGTATCCGCTTCCCACAAACATGCACATCTGTCGCCTGGTGCATCGGCATAATCGTCTTTCAGCCATGCCGTATGTCCTTCTACCACGCCATCCACGAACATTTTTACAGAACCAAATGATACTTTATCTGATTTAACGGAATCTCTGATATCTGCTATTTTTGAAAGCTTTGCCTCCCAATCATCTTCCGGCTCAATATAGGGACCAATCAGGGTATAGACCTTTAGTTTGTCTTCCTTCATTAGCTCTTTGTAGGCTTCTATCTTCAAATCCCAATCTTCACCACTGCTCATTGGCTCATACACATTGTGAATGCCATAGGATACTGCCAAATCCTGATAATGCATAATCGCTGTTTTGTAATCTTCTACCGTATACTTTGGATCGATTGGATCCAAATAACTCATGGCAGTTTCACGGAAGGCTCCATTTGGCATCCCATTTTCATCCCGTCCAACAACACCATCCTTTATATCCGGCGTATTTTCATTTATGCCGCAAAGCTCCAGTGCCTTTGAATTACACCATCTGCTGTGTCCATCTTCAGAAGTCATTACCAATGCAATCTCTGTTGACACTTCATCTAAGTATTCCTTTGTTGCCATTCCATTTGGGAATACTCCATTTAGAAAACCTCTGCCGTGAATAATATCTCTGCCGGGATGTTCCTTGATAAACTTTCGGATTTCATCCTGATATCCCTTGATATCACTTACTTTATAAGCTGCAATATCCACTTCAAACACTTGGGATACCGTTTCACAGACGTGGGCATGCCCTTCACCGATTCCGGAAAATGCCATGCCGGAACCTGTATCCATAACAACCGTGCCTTCACCTGTGTAATCCTCCACACCGGCTTCATCACCAACATATATAAATTTACCGTCTTTTACCGCAAAAGCTTCTGCATATAAAGCTTCCCTTTTACTTGTAAAAATCTTTCCTTTTACAACCAAATCTGCTTTCATGTGCTTCCTCCTTATCCTGCTGTCTCATTATGTAGTCACATTACAAATTCTCTCCACGTTTTGCAGCCATGCGTTCCTGCAGGAACTGAATTCCTCCATAGATTACAACGGTTGCCACCATCATAATGGTGCAAAGGGCATATACATCCGGTGTAAACTTTGAACGAACCATACCATAAATCTTGATTGGAAGTGTTACCTGATCCGGACCAGCTGCAAAGAAACTGATTACTACATCATCAATGGAAAGGGTAAAGGAAAGCAACGCTCCGGCTACAATTCCCGGCACCAGCATTGGTATGGTAACACGAAGCAGGGTCCGGATCTGATTGGCTCCTAAGTCCATTGCCGCTTCCTCAATGGATGCATCAAATCCTGCAATTCTGGAACGAAGTGTAATAATAACAAAAGGAACACAAAATGATACATGGGATATAATCAGGGTTACCATATTCATTTTGATTCCCACCATGCTCATGCTGGCAAGAAATGCAATACCAATTACAATTTCCGGAATAACCATAGGAATATACAACAGATTATTTATAAAAGTTTTACCTTTGAAATCATACCGGTGCATTCCAATGGTTGCCACGGTTCCGATGATACAGGAAAGCAGGGTACTAATTCCCCCTAATTCCAAAGAGGTCCACAGGGCATCCCACAAATCCTTCCGTTCTTTAAACAGAACGCCATACCAATCTAACGTAAATCCGGTAAAATTAACATTTAACTCAGACTGGTTAAAGGAAAACAGCATAACGACCAAAATGGGAAGGTATAAAAACAGATAGACCAGGCAAAGCATTGCCATCTGCCACAGCTTCAGTCCTTCTTTTTTCTTCTTTTTCATATGCTCCACCTCCTAAACCATCTCGTCCATGCTTCCGCCAAGCTTGGTATATATCTTCATAACAACTAATGTAAATACAATCAACAATACCGAAAAGGCTGCACCACTCGGCCAGTTTCTTGCATTCAGATACTGGTTCTTAATCAAGTTACCTAACAGCATCGTATTACCACCGCCCATGATGTCGGAGATAAAGAATGCTCCAAGACTTGGGATAAATACCTGAATACTTCCTGCAAAGATTCCAGGAAATGTCAATGGCAGAATAATACGGGTAAAAACATGTAACTTTGTTGCACCTAAATCTCCTGCCGCCTCTAACAATGCAGGATCCAGCTTACTGATGGATGTATGAATCGGCAACACCATGAATGGCATAAAAGTATAAACCATACCAAACACAATGGCTGTTTCCGTATACATAAAATTAATGGTGGGAAGTCCCATGTTCGTAAGAAATGTATTCAATGGACCGGTTTCCCGGAAAATGGTCACCCAGCCATTTAAACGGAGCAGACCATTAATCCAGAACGGTACCATAATAAGCAGCATACAAATGGATTTCCAACGGCTCTTTACCTTTGACAGCGCATAAGCAAAGGGATAGGAAATCAGCAAACTGAAAATAGTGGTTAACAAAGCAATCTTTAAAGATTTTAAACATACCTTTCCATAGATGGGATTAATGATATCTGCATAGTTTTTAAGTGTGGGCTTCCATACAACTCCGCCGAACAAACCTTTTGTCATGAAACTGATTGCAATGACATAAATCAGTGGAAACAATACAAAGGCAACCATCCAAAAAGCAGTCGGTCCAATCATAGCCACACCTGGAAGAAAGTTCTTTCCCAGTTTGAATTTTTTCTTTTGCTTCTTTTCCTCCATAACAGACCTCCTATTCTCCTGCATCAATCAGGTCATAGATTTTGTTTTCATTGGTATGCATAACTACTGTTTTATCCGCAGCCCAGTGTAAATACACCAGACTTCCCACCGGTTTAAAGTCATCATCCGGCTGGGCACATTTCTTTACAAGCTGTCCATTTGGTAATTCAATGGTTGTACGGATAATGGAGCCAATGTAAATATGTTCTTTCACAATTCCTCTGATATTGAACCCTTCCACCGGTTCTAGAGAACATTTCACGCTTTCCGGACGAACACTGGCATACACGATTTCGTTTAACTCGAATCCTTCACCGTATGCCTTCATATCTCCATACTCCATAATCAGATTCAGGGTTCCATCTTCATTGACCTTGCTGACATTTGCTTCAAACACATTGGATTCTCCAATGAAATCTGCAACAAACTTTGTCTTTGGATGTTCATATATCTCCTTTGCGGTTCCAATCTGCTCAAACACACCGCCATTCATAATGGCAATCCGGTCGCTCATGGTAAGCGCTTCCTCCTGGTCATGGGTAACATATACAAAGGTAATCCCCAGCTGCTGTTGTAAATGCTTTAACTCTAACTGCATCTGCTTTCTAAGCTTTAAATCCAATGCTCCAAGCGGCTCATCCAACAAAAGCACCTTCGGATTATTGACAAGCGCTCTTGCAATAGCTACACGCTGTTTCTGTCCACCGGACATCTGGGAAGGCATTCTCTTTTCAAATCCTGTAAGCTGTACCAGTTTCAGAATCTCTGTTACCTTTTCATGGATTTCATCCTTTTTCATTTTCTTTTCCACCAAACCAAATGCCACATTTTTATATACATTCATGTGAGGAAATAATGCATAACTCTGAAATACGGTATTCACATTCCGTTTATATGGTGGCATATTTCCCACATCCTCATCTTCCAGATAAATATTACCTTCCGAAAGCTCTTCAAAACCTGCAATCATTCGTAATGTTGTAGTCTTACCACAACCAGAGGAACCTAACATGGTAAAAAATTCACCCTCGTAAATATCCAGATTTACATTCCGTACTACGGTATTATCGCCGTACCGTTTTGTCACATTTTTCAAGCGGATAATCGGTTTTTTCTCTTCCATCGGTACGTCCTCCTTTATTACAGTATTTGCTCACCCCGCGCGCCATCACGGATACGCATTACATCCATCATATCAGATATGAATACCTTACCATCTCCAACATTACCTGTAGATAATGTTTCATGAATCTCTGTTAAGATATCTTCTAAATCTTCATCCCAGACTACAGTCATCACATAAATCTTAGGCAGCAGGTTTGCATCCAATCCAAGATCCTGAAAATCTTTTTGCAGCAATCCTTTCTGGTGACCACAACCCATAGCAGACATAATGGTCAGACCACTGTACTCATTCTTTGCTAATATTTTCTTTAAAGCATCCAGTTTCTCCGGACGGATAATTACTTCAATCTTTTTCATATAAGCCTCCTTCTGCTGCAATGCTGCAGCCATGAATTTTTAATTTATGCCTATTTTAAAAAAAGGATATAGATATATGTCAATCCCATAAATTCAAAAAAGGTAGAGTATACTCTACTTTTTGAGTTGCAAACCATCTTTAAAGGCTTCTCCTACCCGTTCCGTCACCTTGTAATATCCTTGTGTATACGGATCATAAGCAATGGCATTGACCAAAGATATATCAAGCTTATCACCAGCCATAACGCTCTCGTTGGCCGTGACATTTACCACCTTACCAATTACACCACAACCGTATTCTCCGTCCTGGTATTCGATAAACTCACACTCTAAGCAGAGTGGAAATTCATTGATGATGGGGGCATCCACCAGTTCCGATTTACTTGCGGTAAGACCGCTGTTTTCAAATTTATCTGGAACATTGTTGCCTGATTCCACGCCAAAATAGTCGGCTTCCACTACATGGGCAGCGTCAGCAATACTTAACGTAAAGGCACCTCTTGCCTTAATATTCTTTACGGTTTTATGTGTCTCCGTTAACTTGAGTGCCACATTACTTCTTGACTGCATGGTGCCCCAGGCTGCATTCATGACATTCACGCTGCCATCTTCATTGTATGTTGCAACCATCAAAACCGGCATCGGAAAGATACCGTCTGTTAAATCTAATTTCTTTCTCATTTTCATCACCTCATTCATGTTATATATACTCATATTTTTTTCGGTTCTTTGGCAAAAAGAATAACAATAAGCTTAAAAACAATGTCACGAATTCTGCCACGGCACCAGCCAGCCAGATTCCGTCCACGCCAAAGAAATGCGGTAGTGTCAATAGTGCTGCACCCAGTACAAACAACGCCCGGCTAAAGGCAATCATACCTCCCTGCAGTCCTTTTCCGTATGCGGTAAACAGACCTGATACAAAAATATTGACTCCCGCTGCCAGAAAGCCCCAGGAATAAATCTGCATTCCACGGTCTGCCAAAAGATTAACCTGTTCCTCTGTCACAAGAAGCCCAATCAGTTTTCCACCAAACAATTCCGCCAATGCAAACATCACTACGCTGGTTATCATCACAAGTACAATCAAGAAACGCACCAACTTTTTATTTTGTGCCACATTTCCTGCTCCGTAATTATAACCCAGAGTGGGAGCTGCCCCCGCCATATACCCCGTAAAGATAGACAGAAACAGAAACTGGGCATACAGGATCATCGTAACCGCCGCCACCCCGGCTTCTCCTGCTAACGGAATGGTCACCATATTATAGAGAAAGGTAATGATTGCCGCCGCAAAGTTATTGGTAAAATTCGACATTCCGTTCATGGATATCCGCCAGACAAAAGATAGCTTTGGAACAACAAAATGAAATCTGAGTTTTGCCCTCCTGGATACAAAATGCACAATGCCCACCAGACTTCCGGCTAACATACCAATCACTGTTGCCCATCCGGCTCCGGCAATTCCCCAATCCAGAACTGCCACAAATACATAATCCAGAATCACATTTGTTACGCCGCCAAGGATGGATAAAAGCATGCTAAGCTTTGGTGCATTATCCGCCCGTAATAAAAACAGATACATTTCCTTTAACATGCCACAGGGAATCGCAATACAGGTTACTATGCCATATTGGATACAGTATTCCATGGTACGTTCTGTTGAACCGAGCAACAAACAGATAGGTTTTAAGCAGA
>JBJEJE010000016.1:0-4419 GCA_051877755.1 Lachnospiraceae bacterium
CTTCTCTGACGGTTCAGCTTACGGTAAGTGGCGTTCAGTGATTCTATGGAATTCGTGGTATATATGACCTTCCTGACGGTTGCTGAGAACTTGAAAATAGGGGAAACAGCATCCCAGTTATCATACCAGCGCTTCATGGAATTCGGGTATTTTGGAGTCCATTTTTCATTGACCCTGTCCAGTGCTTCCCGGGCTTTTGCCTCATCCGGAGCATGATAGATTGTTTTCAGATCTGTTGCAAAAGCTTTCCGATCCTTGTCAGGAACATATTTTAAAGTATTTCTTACCTGGTGAACAATGCACCTCTGATATTCGGTTTTGGGGAATGCTGTGGCTATTGCCTCCTTGATTCCTGTAAGACCGTCTGCGCAGATGATAAGGATATCTTTCACGCCACGGTTCTTTAATTCGTTCAATACAGAGAGCCAGTATTTGGCACTTTCATTATCCCCGACGCTGATGGAGAGGACTTCCTTTTTGCCTTCCGTATTGATTCCCAGAATCACATATGCAGCCAGCTTCCGGATCACACCGTTATCACGGACAGAATAATGGATTGCGTCAATGTAAATGATGGGGTAAATCTCATCCAACGGGCGATTCTGCCAGTCCTCAATCTGGGGCAGAAGTTTGTCTGTCACATCGGATATAAACCCTTCTGATGTCTCAAAACCATAGATATCCTCAATCGTTTCTGAAATCTGACGGGTAGTCATGCCTTTTGCATACATAGAAATGATCTTCTGGTCAATGTCAGAAATATCTTTCTGACGTTTTCGTACTACCTTGGGTTCAAAAGTAGATTTGCGGTCCTGTGGTACTTCAATTTCCATTGTTCCATAGCTGCTGTTAACACGCTTCGGTTTGTAGCCATTCCGGTAATCGTCGCTGTCGGAACGCTTCGATTTTTCATATCCCAGATGGTCATCCATCTCTGCTTCCATCATTTCCTTGATGGTGCCGCCCAGCAGATCTTTCAGGGCATCCTGGATATCCTCTGCCGTCTGGATATCGTATTCTTCCAGAAGCTGGTGGATGATGTTTCTCTTTCCTTCAGTCATTTGTACTTTGTGAACGGGTTTCTTTTCTCTTGCCATAATAATAGGCCTCCTATGATTTAGATTTTATCATAGAAGACCTACTGTCTAATACTTATTTACAGAAAAACTTTCACAGACTCGCATGGGCTAAGAACGTTCTTCTCTTTTAGTCTCTTGTTTCTGTTCTTTTGACTGTTCATGAAGCATGGTATTGATATTTTTCAATACAGTTTCAAGTTCTCGGATACGTGCTTTCTGTATAGAGTATTCTTCGTAAATCTGATTTTTCTGTGCAGTAAGAAGTTCTTTTTCTGCTTTAAGCATTTTCATGGTAGGCAGCTTTCCATCCGTTTTCATGGAATCAAGTTGCTTTTTTGCTGCTTCATACAAAGCAATTTCTGTACGGTGTTCTGAAAGAAATGCAGCCTTATCTTTTGACTTACGGTAGGAATCATAGACTGACTTGTTGGCATAATATTGTCCGGTGTAATGAATCATTTTGTTCACGGTTTTTAGTCTGTCTTCTACAGATTTCAGATTATCATGGGAAGTACTATATTTTTCTTTTGCGTCTGAAATAATTGACTGTAATTCTTCTATAGAACTGATTCCTCGCTCCTGCAAATATGATACAGTCTTTGCCATTTCTTTTAGATTTCCAAGTTTCACTTTTTGAGCGTAGTATCGGTTTTCTTGTGCCTTGATGCAATTCTGTAAGTCCACAATAAGACGAGGAATTTCCGGATTTCTCGGTGCATATTTCATTTGAGATTGCTGTCTTGTATCCTGCCTTGATTGTTGCTTTTCCGCTTGGTGGGATATAATGTATCGCTCAATAAATTCTTTCTCAAAATCAGTACCAAGCATACGACTTGTTATCGGTTTCACCCGATCCGGATGTATGTAGCTGTATCTTCCACGGCTTTCTTTTACAACAATACCATATTGCTGCAGGAGCAGGTCTTTAAATTCTTCTATGGAGTGAGCTTGCATCATACAAGCAGTAATCGCCACACGCAATTTATCTTTAGTTGTTTCATACCTTGAGTTGGATGATTGACTGTTTTGTTGCTCTCCATGTGATGCCTGTTCATCCATTTTTGCCTGACCTCTGCGCCGTGACCAGTATTCTTTTTCGGTCACTTTAACTTTTGCCGGGGAAAGCAAATCTACTTGGTAAAGCTGTTCACGTTGGCATAAGTCCATAGTCTCCTGTTTAAGATAATTCATGTATTCATTGGTCACATGATGTTTATTTCCGGCAATGGAGTCACACGGTCTTTCCATAAAAGGTTGTCGTTCCACATCCATCATGCGAAGGCTGTTGATGACCATATGTACATGAATGTTTCCAGAGCCGTTATGACCGTCTGTATGAGTACAGATAATTGCCTGATGCCCCGGAAAGTTCTTCTTAGCAAATTCCATTCCAAGTGCCTGTGCTTTTTCAGCAGTCAGTCCGTTTTCATCCCTATCTCTTGGATCGAAGGATAAAATATAGTGATGGGATTTAACTTCATTCCGGGTTAGATTTTTGTGATAGTTTTTATTCAACTTGATGCATTCAATGGCAAAGGTATCTGGGGAGCAGTTGATACCATCTATTAGAAATTCATCTCTTAATATCATTCTGCCGTTTTTATCCAGAATAGGTTTATTTGTAAATTCATCATGCTGGTACATCAGGTACTTTTCAGCAGCACCATAGTCAGCATTTTTGGAAGCGATATGTTTAATTATTGCCATAAGCATCCCCCACAATCTTTAGAATTTCATATTTCAAATCAGCAAGGTCAAGGGAAGCATTTCTGACTTCATCCACAATTTCTTTTGTAATAGCACCGTCACTGTTTAAGTGTTTTGCAATCTGATTCATATTACTTCCAATTTTTCCATATTCTGCAATCAGCTTTTGAAGCTGGTCAATATTGCATTCTTTCTGGATGGTAAACTTGATAGTGCTATGAAAAACTGCCTGTCTGATATAGTCGGATTGTGTCAATCCAGTGGTGGCAAGCCTGTCTTTAAAATCGTTCATTTCATCCTCTGTTAGTCTTGCGTGAATGGCGAAGTAGCGTGATTTCGTACTCTTTTTCTTATTCAAAAAATGTCCCCCTTTCTGCGACATTTTCTATGCTGCGTAAGCAGCCAGACGAGGGTTTGGGGAAACGTAATCCCCAACAAGTTTGCCTGTAGTGTGCTACAAGGCGAAACTTGCTCTTGTTTTGTTTGGTAAAGACACCCTTACTAATTAGCCGAAAAAACGCATAAGTGGTCGGAGAAAAAAGCTATAGAATGAGGAAATACCATTACGAGAAGAGGGTATGGCGGTAAAGATTACAGGAAAATGCGTAGTATAAGAATGTGAAGAAAACTGCGAGAACTTGCATTTTTTTGTATCATTCTTAATGGTTGTATGGTATAATTTTTCACAGTGGGGTATGTTACCCTGTTGGAACGAAAACCGGAGAAAATGCCTATGATAAAAAAGAGTGTACAAAAGCAGATTGACGCAACAATCAAAGAAATATGGAGCAAAAATATTCCGAAAGATTTTGAAGAAGGATACATCATCAATGAGGATTGTTTGAAGATGTCTCTTTGCTATCATCTGCGGAGAAAACTGGCAAGTGTATTGAGGGAAAATAATCTGCGTATTTATACAGAGAAATATTTTCCCGGTATGAAAAAGAAGCCGGATATTATCATTGCAGAAATCAGAGATGATTTTGAAGAAAACACCTTATATTCGTCTATTCGTGAAGAGGATGTTGTAGCATTACTGGAACTGAAATTTTGTAGTGATACTGCAAAAAGTACTTCGGACTGGATGAAAGAAGATTTGCAGAAATTGAAAGAGTATGTGCAGAAAAGTAAGGTGCAATGTCAACTGTATTTTGCTGTTATTTATGAGGTGGAATGTGAGTGGCTGCATTGGTTTGACAAGCGAAGCACAAACAACTGGGCAGCTGGCAGAGTGACAGAATTGGATGCCGGAATGATAAACGGAAATATGGAATTTGAGGTACATTCCTATTAAGGAATGGAGAAGTTGTTTTAACAGTCAGGTAACGATTAGAGGAGAAAGAAATTGGATATTTGTTATAACAAATTATTTAAGATGCTAATTGATAAGGGAATGAAAAAGACAGAGTTTCGTAAGCAGGTAGGTATCAGTGAGGGTACGCTTGCAAAACTGTCACGGAATGAAAATGTATCAATGGATGTGATCGTAAAGATATGCCGGAAAATGAATTGTACGGTAGATGATATCCTAGATATTTTACCGAGTACGGATTATAGGACAGATAAGAGTATAGAATCATAATGGAAAGGTGTAAATACACATGGAAAGAAAAGAATATAGTGCTGGAGCAGT
>JBJEJE010000017.1:0-2125 GCA_051877755.1 Lachnospiraceae bacterium
GGAAAGACCACTACGTGTGTGAATTTAGGTATTGGATTAGCAAGAGAAGGAAAAAAAGTGCTTCTTGTGGAGGCAGATGCCCAGGGAAGTATGGCAGTCAGCTTGGGAATTGCAGAACCGGATGAACTGGATGTTACTTTGGTTAATATCCTGGAAAAAGTGATCAATGACGAAGAGGTGGAAGCCGGTGAAGGTATTATCCATCATGAAGAAGGAATTGATTTTATTCCAGCCAATATTGAGCTGGCCGGACTCGAAACTTCTTTAGTGAATGTAATGAGCCGTGAAATGGTTTTACGGCAGTATCTGGACAAGATTAAAGACCAGTACCAATATATAATAATTGATTGTATGCCCTCCCTGGGTATGATTACGATCAATGCCCTGGTGGCTGCAGATTATGTGCTGATTCCGGTTGAAGCGGCTTACCTTCCGGTCAAGGGGCTTCAGCAGTTGATAAAAACAATAGGCAAGGTACATAGAAAGTTGAATCCGACGCTCTCCATCATGGGCATCCTTCTTACAAAAGTTGACCGAAGGACAAACTTTGCACGGGATATTTCTGAGCAGATCAGGAAAGTTTATGGAGATAAAATACATATTTTCTCAAATTGCATCCCTATGTCGGTGAGAGCGGCAGAGACTTCAGCAGAAGGAAAAAGTATTTATCTGCATGATCCAAAGGGAATTGTAGCAGAAGGATACCGGAGCCTGACAGGGGAGGTGCTTGGATATGAAAGGTAAGAGTGCTGAAAAAATTAAGCTTACTTCTTATGACGATCTGTTTGGTACAAGTGGGCAGGACGCAGAGGATGTGATAACCTCCGTTCCGCTCAATCTTCTCCATGCCTTCAGAAACCATCCTTTTCGTGTAATAGATGATGAAAAGATGCAGGAGACTGTTGAGAGTGTCAAAAAATATGGTGTACTGGTGCCTGGTATCGTGCGTACCAGCCCGGAAGGTGGCTATGAGGTGATTGCAGGACACCGCAGATGGCGGGCTTGTGAATTGGCCGGACTTTCGGAGATGCCTGTGATTATCCGTGAACTGGATGATGATGCCGCAACCCTGATGATGGTGGACACGAACATCCAAAGAGAGGATATTTTGCCGAGTGAAAAGGCGAAAGCGTATAAACAGAAGTATGAGGCTATGAAGCATCAGGGCAGTAAAGGGGACAAATTTACGGCGGACGAGGTTGGAGAAGCTGCTGGTGAGAGCGGCAGGACAGTTCAGAGATACATACGTCTGGCGGAGCTTGTGGACGGTCTGCTGGAGTATGTAGACACAAAAAAGATTTCGCTTGTGATAGGAGAAATGCTTTCTTTTCTGAAAATCCAGGAACAGGAGTGGCTTTTGGGTGCTATTTCAAATAGCGGTATGTTCCCATCCAAAGTGCAGGCGTTAAAGCTGAAAGAGAGCAGCAAGGCAGGATTACTGACGGAAGGTAATGTATACGCCGTCCTTGTAAAGAAGGATAACGGGAAAACAGGAGTGACTATATCGGCAAAGAAGATCAGCAGTTATTTTCCGGAAGAATATACGAAGGAACAGATAGAAGAGGTAATTTATTCGCTGCTGGACAGATGGAAACAGGAAGAAAGGGAGGGGGGAACAGCATATGCAGAAGATACAGTTTGATTATTTCCGGGGGATGGAAGCAGAACAATACAGTTTTTACCGTGTTCCCAAAGTGCTGTTCACTGCGGAGTGCTTCAAATCCCTTTCCTGCGAAGCGAAGGTTTTATACGGTCTTATGCTAGACCGTATGAGCCTTAGCATTAAGAACCGCTGGTTTGACGAGGAAGATCGGGTATATATTATTTTCACTGTCGAGGAAATTATGGAACTGCTGGGGTGTGGCAGACAGAAAGCGATAAAAAATATTGCCGAGTTAGATACAGAAAAGGGGATCGGCCTGATTGAAAAGAAACGTCTTGGGCTTGGAAAACCCAATGTAATCTATGTAAAAAACTTTATGATCATGGACTGTCCGGAGCAGAAACCGGAAGAAAAACAGCCGGAAAATGCTGTAAATTCAAAGAAGTATGAAAATCAGACTTCAAGAAGTATGGAAAGCGGATTTCAGGAAGTTCCAGAATCAGATTTCCAGAAGTATGAAAA
>JBJEJE010000017.1:2225-4401 GCA_051877755.1 Lachnospiraceae bacterium
GAAGTATGAAAAGCAGATTTCAAGAAGTTCCAAAATCAAACTGTAATAAGACTGATATTAACAAGACTGAATATAGTGATACTGACAGCAGTTATACGGATTATAATGAGACAGTCTTATCTAATCCAATCTTATCAGGGAACAGGATGGCAGCTGCCAAAAAGGATGTGATTGGAGAGATGGAGGCGTACCGGGAGATCATACGGGAACATATTGAGTACCAGGCCCATAACGGGGCAGAGGTTGACGAGCTGGTGGAGCTAATTGTGGAAGTCATGATGATGCCGGATGATGCTTCCATAAAGATTGCAGGAGTTGACAAACCGGCAGCCCTTGTGAAAAACCGATTTATGAAGCTGTCATATTCGCACATAGAGTATGTGCTGTTCTGCCTGCAGAAGAACACAACAAAGGTGGGAAACATAAAATCATATCTGCTGACGACGCTCTATAATGCGACAATGACGATCAATAATTATTATCATGCGGAGGTCAACCATGATATGTACGGAGGTGGATGAAATGAGGATAAGTGATTTTTTAAAAAAAGCAGTATTCCCGGTTATAGCAGCAGCTTTTTTATTCACACTGTTTTATCCGCTGTGTGTGGAAAATGGAGCATGCGATTATCTGAAATTGTGGATATTGGCAGGGATTCCTTTTGGTATCCACCGGATGTTCCTGTGGGTGCTTCCTAGAGGATTTGATATTGGTGGAACGTTAGGGATTCTGGTAATCAACTTATTTGTGGGAGGAGTTATTGGCGGTATGATATTGACATGGCGTTTGGCGCTTGCAGTTCTTTATCTGGTGAAGGGAGTTGCAGGTTGTATTTTGTGGATGGTAAGAAAATGCCATGCCTGACAGCGTTGAATATAAGGTGATGGATTGATAGATATGAGAAAAATGAATAGAAGTATGTAAAGCAGCTAAGTCCCGGATTTGGCTGCTTTTTATTTTAGGGCAGAGACTTTGCGACATCATGTCATAAAGTGGTGAGACAAATCTTTTCGGAAAGGGGGAACCGTGTTGGGCAACCGTGCAATATCGCAGGAGCTGATTGACCTGGGAGAACGTATCAGGAAACGGAGGCAGGAACTTCAATGGTCACAGGAAAAACTCGCAGAAATAGCAGGTATTAGCCTGAACACGGTCAGTCGTGTAGAAGGTGGGCAGAGCGATATGTCGATTGAAGTTTTTCGGAAGATTGTCGGTGCATTAGGCACAAATGCAAGTGAGGTATTGGGTGACGCAGAGCCTGTGGAGAATGGAAAACTCCATAGGCTCTTATACCGTATCCAGCATTTGGACTTAGACAGCCAGAAGATTGTGATACAGACAGTGGAAACACTGGTTGATGGTTTATACCAATGCAGAAAATAATAAATTCCTATTTCCTGGGGTATTTATTTCCCATCCAATGGTAAAGAAAAATAGCTTATAGACTGTTATATTTGATGCATCATACTGCTGAAACAGCAAGAATATGGAAGGGGTGGAATAGATGGCGGATGAAGATGTTTGGCGTAACCGGCAAATGTGTCCATATGATGCGATGGGCGATTATTCGGTTTTTTTGAAAAAAGAAGATAGCATTGAACCAAAGACGGCAACTGAGCAGGATTCGCCGGAAAAAGACAAAGAATAGACAGGACATTAATTTAATGGGCAATATAACAGGTTTCAGGCCCCCATAAAAAAAACGGGTGTGCCGGAAGCTGCTTTTTATTGCCTTTTTTGGTGTTCAGGTTCCAGTGGTAATGCAGTATGGACACCCGCAGCTTTTAGGCAGAAGGGTGGTGTCAATGCTGACATTACAGGAATTAAAGCGGGTGACGGAGATGCCAGAGGAAAAGAAAAAAGCACCTACCGCCAAAAGTCTGCAGGACGGAGGAAAAAAAGTAGTATGGAGAAAAATAGACCGTGATACAGAATTGTCTGTATATATGAATGGTTATGCGGTTTACAGAATTGGGAACCGGAATACGGTTTTTTCGATTCATACCTGCGGAGATTACCAGTACAACATGGAAGCAGGGACTGTTCTAATTAAGAAAACTGTTTTTGATATGCAGGAATGGCATATACGATTGATGTTGGAAGGAGAAGACAGGCTTTTACGCAATATGGATGCACAGGAGCGTGAAAAAAATATTTCTTATCATGCAATATCAGA
>JBJEJE010000018.1:0-4355 GCA_051877755.1 Lachnospiraceae bacterium
CTAAGGGCACTGACATGCCTACGACTAAGCTCAAACTTCGCCTTCGGCTCGTTTTCGCTAAGTTCTCTGGCTATGGAGCTGAGGGGAATCGAACCCCTGTCCGAAGACTCTTCCATCATGGCATCTCCCATTACAGTCGCTTTACTGACATTCCCTCGACTTACCGCCAACCGACAGGCTATAAATCTCAGTAGCTTCATAAATCTTTTACTGTGTCAAAGCTTTCACAGCAAAGTGCCCCACTGTTTTGATGCCTTATCCCAAGCCATGGGTGAACTCAGGTAAGACAGCTGCCATTAGGCAGCGTACGCTAACTTATTGTCTGCGTTTATATTTAGTTCCGAGTTTTTAGATGGTCCCGGACCATCAATGGCTTCCATGATTTCTAAATCCCCGTCGAAACCAGTACAACCCCTGATCATAATCAGATTGTTCTGATTTTTAGGTTACCGTATATACGGTATATATATAAATATATTACTATATTTATTCTTCTGTTGTGTCTGCTTCTTCACTGTCTTCTGTAGAATCTGTACCAAGTACCTCATCTACATTATCTGCATCCACTTCCTCTAAGTCACTGCCGGAAGCTTCTTCCACAGCATTTGTCAATTCATCCTCAACAGCTTCTTCCTCTGAAGTCGTATCTGCAGTTCCTAATCCGGAAATATCAGATGCATAATTCTCATCAATATAATTACCGACAAATGCCTCCAATGAAGAATCTCCTACAAACTTAGGCTGGCTCTTATATATCTTGATTCCTGTTGGAACACCAATCACTGCACCAATAATAAGTGCTGCTGCTATACATTTCACTGCCAGCTTTATCTTGCGCTGTTTTTCTAATTTCTTGCGGTTCTTTTTTTCATATTTTCTTTTGTCTACTTTTGCCTGACTCATAATATCCTCCCAAAACGCATTTCATCTTATATAGAGTACCACATTTTCCCGAAAAATAAAATCGAAAATTTCGTGAACACTGTATATTTTTATAAATCTTTCTTCTATCGCATATTCCGTATTTTAAATTCCTTTTCTGCTTCCCGTTTCATATCCTTTTTCGCAATATCATTTCTCTTATCATATAATTTCTTACCACGGGCAAGACCAATCTCCACTTTCACTAAGCTGTCTTTAAAATATACACGGAGTGGAACAATGGTATATCCTTTCATCTTCGACTGCCCCATAATTTTATTAATTTCGTATTTGTGAAGCAAAAGCTTTCTGGGACGAAGGGGATCTTTGTTAAATATATTTCCCTTCTCATATGGAGAAATATGCATCTGCCGGATGATCACTTCTCCATCCTCTACTGCGACAAAGGCTTCCTTGATACTGCAATGTCCCATTCTAAGTGACTTTACTTCTGTTCCGTGAAGGGCAATTCCCGCCTCAAATTTCTCATCTATAAAATAATCATAATATGCTTTTTTGTTGTTGGCTATCAGCCGTTCCCCTTTTTGTTTTGGCATAGCATTTCCCCTTTTCTTTCCTATCTATTTGTATATCGGTCAATCAATTCCTGTTCATTATAGGATACGTCTACAAGATCATCCTCTGATACCAATTCAAAGTCAATGGTTCGCAAAAGCTTGTCCACATGAACCACTTTTACTCTTACTTTTTGTCCCATTGCATAGGTCTTTCCATAATCTTTTCCTACAATGGACATGGATTCTTCATGATAAATATAGAAATCATCCGGAATCGTGGCAATCCGGACCATCCCCTCTACCGTATTAGGCAGTTCTACATAAAAACCATATGCGGTAACTCCTGAAATAATTCCTTCATATTCTCTGCCAATTCTATTTCCCATATACTGAACTTTTTTCAGCTTTTCAACCTCTCGCTCAGCCTCCTGCGCCCGTCTCTCGTTTTTGGAATTAGAATCCGCCACCTCAGGCAGGATACTTCCGTAATGTGACAGACGTTTTTCGCTGAGACCACCGTTGATGTTTTCCTTGATGATACGATGAATCTGTAAATCCGGATACCGCCGGATTGGAGAGGTAAAATGACAATAATACCTGGTTGCAAGTCCAAAATGTCCACTGCATTGTGTGGAATATCTTGCCTGCTGCATTGTCCTCAATGTCATACGGCTGATAAAACCCTCTTCCGGTGTTCCTTCAATCTTATTCAGAAGCTTTTGGAATTCCTTCGGATGTATTGTGTCATTTGAGGATTTAAAATAATAGCCAAAATTTGCTATCATACTGCTTAATTTCTCTACCTTCTCTTCATCCGGTGCACCATGGGTACGAAACTCAAAAGGAACATCCTGCCAGAAATAATCCTCGGCAATGGTTTCATTTGCCAGCAACATAAAATCCTCAATAATCTTATGGGCAGGATTCCGGTCATAAGGACCAATTTCGATTGGTTCTCCTTCATCCGTAAGTCTGATTTTTGCCTCAGGAAAATCAAAATCAATGGAACCTCTCTCCATTCTCTTCTTCCGCAAAATCTCTGACAATTCCTGCATATTAGAAAAATACTCTATATCATCCTTATATTCTTCCAATATCTGCTGACCATTTATCCGGGTTCCATCATTTAAAACCAGGGAAATATCAGCCAAATCAGTTTCATCCTTTCCATAGTCCACTCCATCATAGACAGTACCTTTTTGTATCGCATCTGCCCGCAATATGGCATCAACCTGATTATAACTCATGCGGCGGTCGACATGGATAACTGTTTCCGCAATCCTGTGTCCCAATACCTTTCCTGCATTGTCAATATCCATAATACAGGAAAGAGCAAGCCGGTCTTCCCCTGCATTTAAGGAACAAATTCCATTCGAAAGTTTATGTGGCAGCATCGGTATCACTCTGTCCACCAGATAAACACTGGTCCCTCTCTTTAATGCCTCTTTATCCAGCGGGGAATGTTCTTTCACATAATGTGTTACATCTGCAATGTGAACCCCTAACTGATAGCCATTCTCTCCCTTTGTCAGGGTAATGGCATCATCCAAATCCTTTGCATCCTCCCCGTCAATGGTGACTGTTTTCCAGTTCCTTAAATCCAACCGTTCCTGCATCTCATCCACAGTAACCGTTTCCGGAATATGCGATACATAATCCATAACATTTTCCGGAAATTCCATTGGAAGACCATATGCCCTTACAATGGACAAAATATCGGTTCCCGGATCATTTACATGACCTAATATCTCAACAATCTTACCTTCCGGTTTCCGTTTCCCGTCCCCAAAGCTGGTAATCTTAACCACCACTTTATGACCGGTAACTGCACCTAAGCTATGTTTCTTTGGAATAAATATATCATCGCTTATCTTCTGGTTATCCGGAATGACAAAGCCAAAGCTCTTATTTTTCTGATAATATCCCACTACCTCTGTATTTCCATGTTCCAGAATCTGTGTTACTTCCGCTTCCTTTCTTCTACCCTGGGGTGCATTCACAATCTTTATCATAACCTTATCATTGTGCATAGCCCCAGCAGTTGCATACTCCGGGATAAAATAATCTTCCTCTTCACCCTCTACAGCCACAAAGCCAAATCCTTTCTGGTGTCCAATAAACATCCCGATTTTCGTGACATCCGATAAAGACTGGTATTTCCCCTTTTTGGTAAGAAACACTTTCCCATCTTTTACCAGTTCTGCCATTATTTCCCGAAATTCTTCTTTGTCTTCAGGCTGTACCTGCAGCAAAAATGCCAGTTCTTTTTGTTTTAATGGCTTATAATGCTTATCATTTATTACCTGTAAAATTTTCTTTTTTCTCTCCACATACTGTTCCATTCTCTACTCCATCAGCTGATTATTATACCTACAGGACTGCCAACGGCAGCTTACTTTGGATATATAATAACACACAAAGAAAGCTGCTACATATTATGCAGCAGCTTTCTTCATTAATTCAATACTTTAGAACTGAGTAACAGGGCCAATGCCAAAAATATTACCAGACAAATTGTTGTCGCCAATATTAAATAGCCTTCCTTTGAACGTCCTTTATTCTTACCCCAGTATGTCTCTCCGGCAGCTGAACCACCTGCAAGACTTCCTAAACCGTTATCCTTTGCTTCCTGACATAATACTAATACTGTAACAATAACACATATTATAATAAATACAATTGTAAGTGCTGTCTTCATAAAAACACCTCCTATTCCGAAAAACTCACTATTCGGTATTGTAACACAGTGTTTTTAGAAAGACAAGCAGAAATTCAATTATTTTACATTTTTTCGCAGTGCACCTCTCTGCACTCGCAGTGCACCTCGTGTGCTTCGCATACTCGGTGACGGCGTTCTTTTCCCCGCAGTTCATTCTCTGCACTCGCAGTGCACCTCGTATGCTTCGCATACTCGGT